>DASYSU010000450.1:0-19190 GCA_036002925.1 Gemmatimonadaceae bacterium
CCTCGGCATGCAGACGGCAATCATCGAGTTCGCGCGCAACGTCTGTGGTCTCGACGACAGTCATTCGTCGGAGTTCGCGCCCGAGTGCGATAACCCGGTGATCTCACTCATGGAATCGCAGCAGCATGTCACCGACATGGGCGGTACGATGCGACTCGGCGCCTACCCGTGCCGCCTCGCGCGCGGGTCGCGCGCCGCCGAAATCTACGGGCAACCCGAGGTGAGTGAGCGCCACCGCCATCGATATGAGGTCTCGAATACTTATCGCGACCTGTTCGTGCAGCATGGCATGAAGCTGAGCGGACTCTCGCCCGACGGACAGCTCGTCGAGATCGTCGAGCTCACGACGCACCCATGGTTCATCGGCTGTCAATTTCACCCCGAGCTCCAGTCGCGTCCAACGCGACCGCATCCGCTGTTCGCCGGCTTCATCGCGGCGGCCGCGAAAGCGAAGCGCAATCGACGGTCGGCCCAGGGCTCGACGTCGCTCGTGGAAGCAGCCGATTGACCGTGGCGTCGCGGTTTCCACGTGATGCGATCTTTCTCATCGCCGGTCCCTGTGTATTGGAAGACGACGCGCTCAACCTCCGCGTCGGCGAGCACCTTGCGCGGCTCGCCGAGTCGGTACCGGGTGGAATCATCTTCAAGGCGAGCTTCGACAAAGCCAATCGATCCAACGTCGGCGCGCATCGCGGGCCCGGACTCGACGCCGGACTCGCCGCCCTCGATCGCGTTCGAGCCGCGACCGGTCTGCCGATCCTGACCGACGTGCATCTTCCGGAGCAGTGCGCGCCGGCCGCCGCCGTCGTCGACGTCTTGCAGATCCCGGCGTTTCTCTGTCGGCAGACTGACCTCCTCGTTGCCGCGGGTGAGACCGGAAAAGCCGTGAACGTGAAGAAGGGGCAGTGGATGCGTCCGGAAGGAATGCGCGGCGCGGTCGCCAAGGTTCGGAACGCGCGCGGCCCGAGCCGCGTCGCGTCCGAGATTGCCGTCACCGAGCGTGGGACATTCTTTGGTTACGGTGATCTCGTGGTGGACATGCGAAGTTTCTCACGAATGCGCGACGCGTGCGACGCTCCCGTCATCTTCGACGCGACCCATAGCGTCCAACGGCCAGGCGAGGGAGCGGGCGGCGCGAGTGGCGGCGCGCGCGAATTCATTCCGTCGCTCACGCTGGCTGCGACCGCTGCCGGCGCGAATGGTTTGTTCATGGAGACGCATCCCAATCCCGACAACGCGCCGAGCGACGGACCGAACATGATTCCGCTCAGTCGTCTCGATGATCTGATCGCACGCGCCGTCGACATCTGGGATCGAGTGTCGCGGTGATCGACTCGACCCTCGCGCGATCCATCAAGCTCGTCGCGTTCGATGTGGACGGCGTCATGACCGACGGCGGCATCTATCTCGGCGATGTGGATGGCCAGCGCCTCGAGTTCAAACGCTACGAGATCCAGGACGGACTCGGCATCTATATGCTTCGTCTCGTGGGAATCCCGGTCGCCATCGTCACGGGTCGCGTTTCCGAAAGCGTGAGTCTCCGCGCCAAAGAGCTTGGCATCGAGGACGTGGCGCAGGATCCCGATGGACACAAGCTCTCCGGTTTCACACGCATTCTGAAAGATCGCGGCGTCGAGGCCGAGGAAGTCGCGTTCGTTGGTGACGACTTTCCAGACATGGCGCTGCTACGCGTCGTTGGCCTGCCCGTCGCGGTCGCCAACGCCGTGCCCGAGGTACAGGCGATCTGCCGCCATCACCTCACGCGGTCGGGCGGGCGCGGCGCCGTGCGAGAATTCATCGAGGATTTTCTGAAGGCACGCGGCGAGTGGGACATGGCGTGGAATCGATACGTGGATGCCCGATCGCGCGCGCGAGACGAGGCGATCGAATGACCGACTCGGAGATCGTCGAGCACGGCCGCAACGTCATCCGTCTCGAGCGCGAAGCGCTGGCGACCCTCGAAGAACGATTGGGCGGTGAGTTCGCGCGGGCCGTCAAGCTGATCATGCAGACGTCAGGTCGCGTGATCGTGGCCGGCGTCGGGAAGTCCGGGCTGATCGGACGGAAAATCGCGGCGACGCTCACGTCGACGGGCACGCCTGCGACATTCTTGCATCCCGTCGACAGCGTGCACGGCGATTTGGGAATCGTGGGCCGCGAGGACGTGGCAATCCTCCTCTCAAAGAGCGGGGAATCGGATGAGCTCTTGGGACTGTTGGCCCATTTGAAGGGCTTCGGGGTACGAACCATCGCCATTACCGGCGACCCGGCATCGGCGCTCGGCCGCAACTGCGACGTGTCGTTGGATGCGGGTGTGCGCGAAGAGGCATGTCCGCACGATCTGGCGCCCACCTCGAGCACGACAGCGGCCCTCGTCCTGGGCGACGCGCTGGCGGTGGCACTGCTGCAAGAGAAGGGATTTCAGCGCGAGGACTTCGCCCGATTGCACCCGGGCGGGGCGCTCGGAAGAAAACTCGTCGTACGCGTCGAAGAAATCATGCTGCGTCAAGACCTGCCGGTACTACAAGACGGAGATACCATGCGCCAGGCGATCGTCATGATCGCCGGACGCCGGGGCATTGCGATCGTTGTTGACGGGGAGCGCCGCGTCGAAGGTGTTCTCACGGCGGGCGATTTGAGTCGGATGGTCGAGCGGGGCGGCGATCTGTTTCCCATCCCCGTCCGAACCGTCATGACAACGAAGCCGAAGCTGGCCCGCATGGGCGAGCTCGCCAGTGCGGTCGCATATCGGATGGAAGATCACGGAATCATGGCCATGCCCGTCATCGACGAGCTCGATCGTCTGAGCGGCGTCGTACACCTTCACGATCTCATGCGCGCCCGGGTCATATGACGCGCCGCTTCGCCTTGTTGCTCGTCGGCGCGGCGGCCATCGTGAGCGTTGCCGCGTGCCGCGAATCGAAGCAGATCACCGTGCAAGCCGGCCCCAGCGTGGCCGACAGCGCGGAGCAAGTCTTGTTCGTCGCCCACTATTTTCTTACGACGCGCGGTGTGCTGCGCGGCGACCTCACGGCTGACACGGCATACGTCCTCGACGATCAGACTCGATTCGATCTTCGGAAGGCGCACGTGAACTTCACCAGCGAAACCGGGGCACCACAGGGGACGATGGACGCCAAGCGTGGCGTGTACAACACACGAACACAAATGCTCGAGGGATGGGGCGACGTGCTCGTCAAGCTTGTGGACGGACGCACACTGAAATCGCCGCACGTGACGTACAATCAAGTGACGCATCAGATCGCGAGCGACACGTCGTACACGCTCACGCGCGGGACCGACTCGCAGACGGGCATCGGCTTCACGTCGAACGAGACGTTCACGAAGTTCAAATGCCTACGTAACTGCGGCGGTAACTTCGCCCTCTTGTTGCCGGAGAAATGACGAGCCCGCGGTTCGCGCGCCGTACGCTCACGGCGGTCTGCTTGATGTCGTCTGTGCCCGCGGCGCTTCGGGCGCAGCGTCCCACGCCGTGCACGCTCGTTCCGCAGCCGACCACTCGGCTCACACTCGACTCGCTGCCGGGATTCGGACAAGTCGTGTTCCTCGGCGGTGGTGTGCTGTTCAAGTGTCCGAGCCGCAGCATCACGATGCGCGGCGACAGCGCCGAGCGATACGCGGACCACGATCAACTCGTCGGCAATGCGGTCTACGACGAGCCGCGATTTCACGTAACGTCCGATTTCTTGACCTACCTGCCGGCCGACGAAAAGGTCGTGGCCGCGGGCAACGTTCACGCGACGCTGCCGAGTGGCTCGACCCTGGTCGGCCCCGTCGCCGAGTACCAACGTCCCGTCCCGAAGCTGCGTCCCCACGAGCGAATGATCGCCAACTCGCGTCCGACGATCAGCATCGTTCAAAAAGACTCACTCGGACGTCCCACACCACCCACCGGGGTCGTGGCGAACTTTGTCTACATGGATGGCGACAGTCTGATTTATGCCAGCGGTCAAGTCGTCATCACGCGCCCGGAGATCAGTGCGACCGCCGATTCAGCGTTCATCGATCAGGGTCACGAGACGATGCGTCTGATGCGCACCCCACGCCTCAAAGGGACCAAGGACCGTCCGTTCACGCTGACCGGTGACGTGATCGACCTATTCTCGCGCAACCGCAAACTCCAGCGCGTTCTGGCGAACGCCAACGCGGTCGCCGTCAGTGATTCAATGACGCTCAAGTCGGACACGATCGATCTTCGCATTCGGAACGATCTGCTCGATCACGCGTATGCCTGGGGCGCCAAGAGTCGCGCCCGCGCGGTCTCGCCGTCGCAGAATCTGCTCGCCGATTCGCTCGATGTCGCGATGCCGAGTCAACGCGTGCAGTTGGTGCGTGCGCTGCGTCACGCCTTGGCGGAAGGTAAGCCCGATACGATTCGTTTTCGCGCCGAGAAGCCTGACACACTCGATTGGCTCGAGGGGGACACAATCGTGGCCCACTTCGACACCGTGCCGGTCAAAGACACCTCGAAGACACCGAACGTCAAACAACTCCTGGCCACGGGCCATGCGAGCTCGCTCTATCATTTGGCACCGAGCGATACAGCCGAGCGTCGTCCGGCGATCAATCACGTCACCGCGCGCATCATCACGATCGACTTCGATCAGCAAAAAGTCGCGACCGTAACCACGGTCGATTCCGTTGTCGGCGTCTACATCGAGCCAAAGGCGGACAGTACGTCGCGGCGCACCAACGCGACGACGACGCCGAACAAAACGCCGGCGAAGCCCGCCACTCCATCAGTCGTTCCTTTGCCTCCAAAAAAGCCGTGACGATTCCGGCCGAACCGTCGAAGATTCGCGCGCTCGTTGAACAACTCGCGCGCGGAGATCGTTCGACGGCGCTTGCGCTCCATGCCCTCATCAGCGCCGCTGACCCGCGCGGCGGAGCACCCTTTGACCAAGCCGTCATCATCTACCGTGATGACTATCTGAGTGCGTTGCGCGCGACAGGCCGCGATGCGGAGCGCGAGGCCGGCCGACTTAGTCTCGATGAGGTTCGCGAGCACCTGCGCCTGTCGGTACTCCCGCGTCTTGCCGCCGAAGGTGTCATCTACCTCCCGGCGCATGGCATTCGACCGGGAGGCACCGTCTGGTTCGTCGACACCGTGTGGGTCGACATCGCCGCCGCCCGTGACGATCTCGTCGTCACGCTGCGCCAGACTGGAGAGCACGTCGGAATCGCTGGCGATGGCATCAAGCCCGAGGCGGCCGATGCCGTTCGGCGAGTTGCGGGCAACAGCGTTCTCGAGGCCAAGGGGCTCGTCAAGAGCTATCGGCGGCGCCGAGTCGTCAATGATGTGGCCCTTCGATTGCAACAGGGGGAGATTGTTGGCCTGTTGGGTCCGAATGGCGCGGGCAAAACGACGACGTTTTACATGATCGTCGGGCTGATTCCGCCCCAAGCGGGTTCGATCATGCTCGACGGCGTCGACATCACCTCGACACCGATGTATAAGCGGGCGCGACAGGGGATCGGCTATCTTTCCCAGGAACCGTCGATCTTTCGGAAGCTCTCGGTCGAAGACAACATCCTGGCGATCCTGGAGACGTTAGACCTTTCGGCGAGCGAGCGTCGAGCCCGTCTGGAGACGTTGCTGGACGAATTGAGCATCAAGCACCTGCGGCACAACAAGGCCTTCTCGCTCTCCGGCGGCGAACGCCGTCGTCTGGAGATCACGCGGGCGCTGGTCACCGAACCGAAATTCATGATGTTGGACGAGCCCTTCGCCGGGGTCGATCCGATTGCTGTACACGACATTCAGCAGATCGTCGCCAACTTGCGCCATCGCGGAATCGGAGTGTTGATCAGTGATCACAACGTCGAGCAGACCTTGGATATCGTCGACCGGGCGTACATCATGTTCGACGGACAAGTGAAAGTCTCGGGCACCGTTCGTGAATTGGTGTTCGACGACACCGTGGCAGACATCTATCTCGGCCCCACCCTGACGGCGCGCTTGCGCGGCCGATTCGCGGCGGCCGATGAAGGAGAATCGATCGCCTCATGAAAGCTGGTCTTTCCCAGAGCACGCAGCTAAAGCAGGAACTCAAGATCAATCCGCGCCTGTATCAGGCGATGGACCTGCTCTACATGCCGCTTCTGGATCTCCAGCAGCATCTGAAGCAGGAACTGCTGAACAATCCCTTCCTCGACATGGTGGAACCCGAGGAGGACGAGGAAGAGTCCGAGGACGAGGCCACCGAAACCGAGACGCAGACCGAACCGGAAGAGAAGGCGAACAACGACGAGATTGACTGGGAAGAGATCCTTCTCGACGGATTCGACGCGGGCGGCCGCCGCGAGGAGCACGAGGAGCGCGAGTTCTACGAGCCCGTCACGGTCGACACGCGCGATCTGTCCGATCATCTGCTTGATCAGATCTCATTGCTGGAACTCACGCCGCGACAAGCCTTTCTGGCCGACGAATTCGTCGGCAACATCAACGAGGACGGCTATCTCGCGTGCTCGCTCGACGACCTGCTGAACGCCGTCAACGACACGGTCGTCAAGGCCGCGGAGGAGGTCGAGCGCGACACCGATGACTTGCCGCTGTACACGCGCGCGGAAATCGAGGAGATGCTCTCGACGATCCAGAGTCTCGATCCGCCGGGCGTTGGCGCGCGCGATCTGCGCGAATGCCTCATGCTCCAGCTCAAGGAGGCGGGCCTCGAGCAATCGGTTCCGTATCGCTTGGTGCGCGACTGCTTCGAGGAGCTGATCAACCACCGCTGGAGCGAGATCTCGAAGCGGTTCGGCATCAGTCCCACCGACGTCCAGAAGGCCGCCGACGAGATCAAGAAGCTCGACCCCAAGCCCGGTCTCGTTTACTCGGACGCGAGCGACAACTACATCATTCCCGATCTTATCGTCGACAAGATCGACGGGCGCTATCACGTGTTCCTCAACGACGCGAATCTCCCGCGCCTCAAGTTGAGCCGCGCGTACCAGGAGATCGCGCGCGACAAGAAGAAGTTCGAGGGTGAGAACAAGGAGTTCATCTCGAGCAAGCTCAATTCGGCCAACTGGATGATTCAGGCCATCGAGCAGCGTCGTCAGACGATGCTGAAGGTCATGAACTACATTGTCGACCGGCAGCGCGACTATTTCGAGAAGGGTGTGCAGCACTTGAAGCCGCTCACGCTGCGTGAGGTCGCCGAAGTGATCAGCATGCACGAATCGACGGTGAGTCGCGTGACGAATGAGAAGTTCGTCCAGACCCCGCGTGGCGTGCTGCCGCTCAAGTTCTTTTTCTCGTCGGGCTTGTCGACGACGGCGGGGGAAGACGTCTCCGCACGCGGCATCAAGGCACAGATCGAGAAGCTGGTCGCCGACGAAGATCCGAAGCACCCGCTCACCGATCAGGCGATCGTGAACATCCTGAAGGAGAGCGGCGTGCAGATCGCGCGTCGAACGGTGGCGAAGTACCGGGATCAGCTCGGAGTGCTGTCGGCACGAATGCGCAAGCGGGTATGACCTCCTTCTCCGGAGTGACCACCGTGCCGTCACCCGTCGCACCACTCTCCGCCCGCGCCCCACACCCCGCACGCGATGTCGATGTTTCCGTCCTCGTGCCCGCGAAAGACGAGGCGGAAAACCTTCCACTGTTCATGGAGCAGGCCGCCGCGGTCTTCGCGGCATCCGACGATGCCTACGAAGTCATCGTCATCGACGACGGCAGCAGCGACCAAACCTGGCGCGTGCTCCAAGACCTCGCGGGGCGATATCCATTCCTTCGCGTCGAGCGGCACCGCGCCCGTCGCGGCATTGCCGAGGCGCTGCGCACCGGCTATCTGGCCGCGCGCGGCTCCGTGCTCGTGTTCTATCCCGCGGATCTGCAATTCAAGCCCGAGGATATCCCGCGACTAGCCGCGCCGATTCTCGCCGGCGAGGCGGACATGGTCACCGGATTCAAAGAAGGGAAGTACGAGAAGGCGTTCGTCTCGAAGATCTACAACGGATTGAGCCGGACACTCTTTCATGTGCCGGTCAAGGATTTGAATTCTGTAAAGGCCTATCGTCGCGAGATCATGGATGTGCTTCCGATCCGTCCCGATTGGCATCGCTACATGATCGTCATCGCGGCGGCGGAAGGATTCACCGTGACCGAGATCCCCGTCCCGCTGTATCCGCGCCATGCCGGCAAATCGAAGTTTGGCTTGTCGCGGATTCCCGTGGGCGTCCTCGACATGTTGGCGGTGTGGTTCGAGCTCCGATTCGGACAAAAGCCGCTGCTGCTCTTCGGCATGCTCGGCGCCGGCCTCTTCGCGATCGGAACGCTGGCCGGTCTCGTTGCGCTCGGCGTACTGATTTTCGCCGACGTCGGCTATCGCTCGGTATGGACAGTCATCACGACGTGTCTGATTCTAGGTAGCATCTTCTTTTCGACCGGGCTGCTCGGCGAACAGATCGCCGGGCAGCGCGCGCAACTCCGAGACATCCGTCGCCAGCTCGACGAGCGGATAGCCGAACGCATGCACGATCGGTAATGCAATGAAAGTTCTTTTTTTGACGCACTCGTATCCGCGTCAGCTCGGCGACGCCCCCGGCTCGTTCGTGCTACGCCTCGCGGCGGCGCTTCGCGGTGAGAACATCGAGACGAGCGTCGTGGCGCCCGCCGGCCCAGGGCTCTCCGATCACGAAACGTTCGAGAACATTCCAGTCGAGCGGTTCCGTTATGCGCCGCGTCGTTATGAGACGCTCGCGTACACGGGCACCATGGCCACGCAGGTGCAGGCGTCGTGGAGCGCGCGCGTCGCGTTGCTTGGGTTCCTCGGCGCCGAGTTCCGTTCGGCGGTGCGGGCTCGTCGGGCGTTCGAGCCCGATGTGATTCACGCGCACTGGTGGTTTCCGAACGGGCTCGTGGGAACGTGGCTCGGTCGAATGGCCCACAAGCCACTCGTGACCACGCTGCATGGAAGCGACGTACGTCTGGCCCGATCGGTCGCGTTCTCGCGGCCCGCGTTTCGTCACGTCATGCACAACTCGGCCGCCGTGACCGCGGTGTCGCGATGGTTGGCGAGTGAGGCGGCGGAGGTCGTGTCCGCGCCGACGCCGGTCGTCGCACCCATGCCCGTCGCAACGGACCTGTTCTCGCCCAACGGGACGCGGCGGCGAAACCGGCTGCTCTTCGTCGGGCGACTCAACAAGCAGAAGGGCGTCGAGGTCTTGTTGCACGCGCTGAGCCGCATTGAGGACACATCGATTGGTCTCGACGTGATCGGCGACGGCGAGGACCGTGAGGCACTCGTCGCGCTGGCGGGTGCGCTCGGCCTTGGAGATCGTGTCACGTGGCATGGAGCGCTGCCGCAACCCGAGTTGGTCGAATTCTATCGCGGCGCCGCGGCGCTGGTGGTGCCGTCGCTCGACGAGGGCCTCGGCCTCGTCGCGGTCGAGGCTCAGTTGTGCGAGACTCCCGTCGTCGCATTCGAGTCGGGCGGCCTTCCGGACATTGTTCAACACGATCGCACCGGCATTCTCGTGCACGAGGTAGATGCCGGGGCGCTGGCCGCCGCGCTGGTGTCGCTCCTCTCGCGCGACGACCGCGGCGCATCGCTCGGTGCCGCCGCGCGGCTTCACGCGCTCGCTACTTTCGCCCCCGAGTCGGTTGCCCGACGCTACGCCGAAATCTACCGCGCCGCCATCGCCAGCTCGCCGCGGTAAGCGTGCGCTAGCCGTACAGATCGTCGTGACGACGATCGTACTCCTATTCGTTGCGAGAGCTCTCATCACGCAATGGCGGGCCTTTAGCGGGACGCCATTGGCCGTGGCGCCAAGCTGGACGATCATCATCGCGTCCGGCGTCGTCGTTCTCGCCACATACGGCCTCCTCGTCGAGACCTGGCGACGGATACTGGGTGCGTGGGGAAGTGCCCTGTCGTTTCCAGACGCCGTTCGGATTTGGTGCGTGTCCAATCTCGGACGGTACGTGCCTGGCAAGGTGTGGCAAATCGGCGCGATGAGCAGCATGGCGGAGGCCGCGGGCGTGAGCCCCGTTGCCGCCGCCGGCTCGGCTGTGCTCAACACGATCGTCAACATCGCAACTGGTTTTCTCGTTGCGCTCATCGCCGGCTGGCAATCGTTCGACACGCTGTCGAATGGGAATACCGCAATCGGGATCGCACTCCTTTTCGTCGCGCTGGGTGGCGTCCTATTGCTGCCGACCGCGATGCCATACCTCCTCGCGATCGCGCGCCGCGTCACTGGGCGCGCACTCGATCTCGGGCCGATTCCGCGACGCGCGATCATGATTTCACTTGCGGGGAACATTGTCGCGTGGCTGATGTACGGTGCGGCGTTCGAACTGTTCGTGCGCGGAGTGATCGGCGGCGCGCCTGGGACATTCGCCGACTATGTGACGGCGTACGCTTGGCCATACATCCTGGGTTATCTTGCTATCCTTGTTCCCGGGGGTATCGGTGTGCGCGACTCGGCGCTCGCCGTGGCACTGGGAGCGTTGAAGTTGGCGACGCCGCCACAAGCGGTCGTCGTCACGGTGACTTCTCGATTGTGGTTGACCGTGTTGGAGCTCGTCCCCGGATTCATCTATTTGGCGCGAGGTGCGCGCCGACGACCCGCGACAACACTGCGCAATGGCTCGAACCGCTGACGTGACCGCGACGCGAACGAAGGATTCGACCGCCGCTCCGCTTCCGGAGCTGGCCGCTCCACGATTCGCCGCCGGTTGGGCCGCGGCGGTCTACGCCGTGTGCACTCTGCTGCTGGCGTATCCCGCGTTGGCGGGGAAATTCCTGATTAATCCGGGGAGCGACCAATACATCGCCGGCTACGCGTTTCGCGAGTTCGCCGCCCAGTCGCTCAAGACCGGCCACGGGTTTCCGCTGTGGAATCCCTTCATCGAAGGCGGACTTCCGTACGTCGCGGCGATGCATGGTGACATTTTTTACCCGACCTTTCTGCTTCGGATGGTATTGCCGACTGACGCGGCGATGACTTGGGAATTCGTCATCCACCTGTTCCTGTGCGGACTCTTGACGTTCCTGTTTCTCCGTGCCTGGAGGTTTGAGTTCTACGCCGCTCTCATCGGCGGCATGGCGTACATGCTCGGCGGATCGATCGCGGGCTACGCGTCGCCGGGCCACGACGGAAAATTGTTCGTGAGCACCATGCTTCCCGCGGCGTTGTTGCTCTTGACGCGAGGAATGCGCGACAGTCGGTCTTGGGCATGGGGAGGGCTCGCCGTCGTCGTCGGACTGGCGGTGCTGTCACCACACCCGCAGTTGTTGCAATACTTGCTGCTCGTGAGCGGCTCGTTCGCGCTGTATGTCGCCTTCGCCGACCATCCGGGGATCGGGCGTCTTCCGCGTGCCGTGGCCATTCGGCGGCTCGGACTTGCAGCCGGCGCCGTCGTCCTCGGCGGATTGATTGGCGCGATCCAGTATTTGCCGGTCATCGAGTACACCCCGTGGTCGCCGCGCGCCGGGGGCCATGACTACGCGACAGCGACGAGCTATTCGTTTCCTCTCGAGGAAACGCTCAACATGTATTGGCCGCAGTTTTCGGGAATCCTAACGAGCTATTGGGGTCGAAACGGCATCCATTTGCACAGCGACTACTTCGGCGTCGGCGTGCTGATGTTGTTCGGCGCCGCGTTCGGGCAACTCGCGCGATCCACGCAGAAATCCTTTCGAACATTCTGGCTCGTCGCTGGACTGATCTCGCTGCTCTGGGCCTACGGCGGATTCACGCCGTTCTTTCACATCATACTCGCGATCGTGCCGGGCACGAAATTCTTCCGCGCGCCGAGCACGATCGTTTACATCACGGCGTTTGCAGTCGCGGTTCTCGCGGCAATCGGCACTGAGCGGTTGCTCGCGCGACGCGTGACAACTCGCTACGCAATTGGATGGCTCATCGGCGCCGGCGTGTTCGGTGTTCTCATGAGCGTTGGTGGATACACGGCTCTCGTCAATGGCGTCGCTAATGCGTTGGCAACAAACTTTCCGGCGGAGATGCACGGGCAGGTAACTGATTACGTGCTGAACCGCGCGCAACCCAACGCCGGATCGGCCATCGCTGGCGTGTGGCGATCATTCTTGTTCGCTGGCGTTGTCGCCGCGTTGATGTGGGGTTATCTCACCAACCGAATTGCGGCTCGCCCGGCGGCAATCGCGCTCGCCGCCGTCGTCGCCATCGACCTTTGGACCATCGAGCGACTCTATTGGATTTTTTCCGAGCCGGCGTCAAAGTTGTTCGCGACCGACCCGGCGATTGAAGCGATTAAGGCGGACATCGCGAAGAGCGGAGAGCCCGGCCGCGTGATCGCCGAGCGCGGAAGCGCATCCGTCGTACCGATGGACCCGGCATTCCGGGGCGACGCACTCATGGTCCACAGCCTGCGCATTGACGGCGGATACCACGGCAACGAGCTCGGTATTTACCAACAGCTCATCGGAATCGACTCCGGGCACGTCGAGCTATCTCCGACGTTTTGGCGCCACGAGAACATTCAGTATCTCTACACGGGTGCCGACGAAGCCTTCGCGGCGCAAGCAAGCACGCAGTTGAAATTGCCCGCATTCACCAAGCTCGCCGGACCGGTTCGAAATGCGGCCGGGTCGATGGTCTATTCGTACAAGTTGCCGATCCAGAATCCGTTCGCCTGGGTCGCCTCGGCAATCGTGAAAGCTCCGCAAGACCAAGCGTTGGCGACGGTGCTCGACGCCCGGTTCGAGCCGCGGAGCGTCGCCATCGCCGACACGTCGGCTCGTGACATACAAGCGGTGCAGCTGCAAACGCTCCCGCCGCCGGCCGTGTCTCATGTTCGCGTAGCTTCGTATGCGGCAGGCGCGATCGATCTCTCACTCGATCAACCCACGACACCGGGGCAAGCGCTCGTCGTATCGGAGAATTACTTTCCTGGCTGGCAAGCGACCGTCGACGGCAAGCGGGCTCCGGTCGGCCGCATGAACTACAATCTGATTGGCGTTGCGCTTCCTCAGGGGGCGCGTGTCGTTCAGCTGCGCTTCGATGACGCAGCGTATGAGAAGGGTAAGCGCGTAACTCTTATTGCAATTGTTCTCGCGATTCTCCTGTGGGTAGCAGGAGCCGTGATCGATCGTCAATACCGGACGCCGATGTCCACGACCGCGTGACGACGAAGTCCCCGGTCCCCGTGAAATCCACCGGTCAGGAGCCCGCTCCGTGATGCCAGCCATGCTTCGTTCGACGATGTCGCGCCGCTTCATCATTCTCGCATCGCTGGCCGCCTCGGCCGTACTCGGCGCCTGCGGATCATCCGAGCCAAAGGTCCCTCCCAAGGACGTGGTTCCAACCACGATCACGCCGACCAGCACCGACACGCTTCGTGGCGCGGTCGCGACCCAATTGGCTGCGCCCGTCGCGGTCACCGTGAAGAACAAAGCCGGCGATCCGATTGACAGCGCGGTCGTCACCTTCGCCGTCGGCAGCGGCGGCGGTACGCTCGGGGCAACCAGCGTTCGCACAGACGCGACGGGGCAGGCCTCGACGACGTGGACGCTGGGACAGGCCGTTGGACTTCAAACCGTGACCGCGACGGTTGGGACGCTGCCAGCCGTGACCTTCAATGCGGTCGCGACGGCCCAAGCCGCGAGCACCATCGCCAAGGTTGCCGGCGACGCGCAAACCGCCGCCGCCGGAGCAAACGTCCCCGTCGCACCGTCGGTGAAGGTCACCGACAAGTTCGGCAATCCCGTCGCCGGCGTGCTGACGACTTTCAACGTTGCGAGCGGCGGCGGAAGCGTCACCGGTGCTTCCGCAAATACCGACGCGAACGGCGTCGCGACCGTAGGCAGTTGGCGTCTCGGAACAACGGTCGGCACAAACACGCTCACGGCGACTGCCTCCGGGCTCACTCCGGTCACGTTCACCGCGACCAGCGCGGCGGGCGCCGTTACTCAGGTGAAAATCACGAACACGGCGCCAACGCTGTCGATCGGGCAGACGTTTACGCTCACCGCTCAAGCCCTCGACGCCAACAACAACCGCGTCACCAGTGCCACGATCGCGTTTACGAGCGACAACACCGCCGTTGCAACCGTTGGTTCGGCCAGTGGGCTAGTGACCGCCGTGAGCGCGGGGACAGCGACGATCACGGCATCGTCGAATGGGATCAACGCCACGCAGGCGGTCAGCGTCATTGGCAACCCCGGAGCGACCGTTGCCGCGACGCTACCCATGGGGGGCCGCATCGCCGACGTAGTCTCCGCCGGAACCTTCGCCTACGCCGCGCTCGCCAACAACGCCGTTACCGCGGTCGACCTCACGACGAATACGGTATCGTGGACTCTTGGTCTCACGGGCCAGGCGGTGGACGTCGCCGTGAATAGCGCCAACACACTGGTCGCTGCGGTGGCGGCTGGCGGAGCGAGCTCGCAATTCTATTTGATCAATCCGGCCACGCACCTCGCGACCGATTCGATCCCGCTGGCGGCAACACCGGTGCGGATGGTGATGACTTCGACCGGCACGCGCGCCTTCGTCGACGAGAACAGTTTCCAAATGGAGATCATCGACATCGCCACGAAGAGCGTGGTGTCGCAGTTCGCGTTGCCGGGAACGGTGATCGCAATGAAAATGGCGCCAGGCGACACGCTGCTCTACGCCGGTACGGCACTCGGCACGATTTTCGAGATCAGGGTGTCGAGCGGCGCAATTGTTCGTCAATTCCAGCCGTCCACTACCGTGGCCGACATCGCCATCTCGCCCGATGGCAAGACGCTGTTCGTGGCCGACGGAGGAACGGCTGTCTTCATGGTTCGCCTCGCGACGGGCGGGCTAACCGGATCCGTCGACTTCGGGGCGAACGTGAAGGGAGTGGCTCAGCCGCCGACCGCCAAACAGCTTTGGGTCTCGTTGGGTAACACCGTCTACGCCGCGCCGGCCGAGGACAATAGCTTCAACCCCAACCTGATCGCCGGGCGCGTCACCGTGAACGGTGCACAGTTTACCCGGATCACGTTCAGTCGGCTGGGGGACACTGCAATCGTCATCGACGACAACTTCAATCAGTTGGTGATAATCAAATAGTGACCGAGGGCGGGTTAGTCACGCACGTTGGCGAGGGCGGGCTCTCTAGGGAGCGCGCCCTCGTCATCGTCCCGACATTCAACGAGCGGGAAAACATCGCCCGGCTCATCGAGAACGTACTTGGGCAAGATCCCCGACTCGATATTCTAGTCGTCGACGACGGCTCTCCGGACGGCACGGCGGACATCGTCGACGGCATCATCGCCGTGAATTCGCGCGTCAACATCCTTCGTCGGCCGCGGAAGATGGGTCTCGGGACCGCGTATCTCGCGGGGTTTCGTTGGGCCCTCGAGCGCAAGTACGATTTCGTGTTCGAGATGGATGCCGACTTCTCCCATGACCCGCAGCATCTGCCGGAATTCCTGAGGGCTATCCAGTCGGCGGATCTTGTCCTGGGATCGCGATATCGAGAGGGAAAGGTGACGGTCGTCAATTGGCCGATTGCCCGGCTCATCCTCAGCTACTTTGCGAACGTATATGCGCGGCGAGTGACCGGCCTGCAGGTCTGGGACGCGACCGGCGGCTTCAAGTGCTTTCGCAGATCAGTCTTGGAAGCCATTGATTTGACTAAGGTTCGCTCAAATGGTTATGCCTTCCAGATCGAGATGAGCTACCGTGCGTCGCGGCGAGGATTTCGCATCGTCGAGATTCCGATCGTCTTCGTGGACCGCACTGAAGGGCAGAGTAAGATGTCGAAGACGATCGTGCGCGAGGCCGTTTGGATGGTGTGGCGCTTGAGATGGTGGGCGATGACCAACAAGCTGTGACCTCAAGACATGAGGGGAAGGCGTGATTCCCAAAGGGCGTCCGTTCTATAAGATGAGCGGGTCGGGCAACGACTTCCTCATGGTAGACGCCCGTCACGAGCCGCCCGGTAACCTGTCCGAGCCCGCGGTCGTGCAGCGGGTGTGTGCCCGCGGTACGGGCGTCGGGGCCGACGGAATTGTTTTCCTCGAGCCATCGAGCGTGGCGGCCATCAAGCTCGTCTATCTGAACGCGGACGGCTCGCGGGCTGAGTTCTGTGGAAACGCGACGCTATGCACGACTCGCCTGGTCGCGGAGCTCGGCGCGGGGGACCCGTCGGGGCTTACCATCGAGACTGATTCCGGGATCGTCGCGGCGCGGCTTGGCGGAGGAATGCCTGAGATCGACCTCCAGCCGGTCGTTGACGTCCGACCTGAGAGCGCGGCGATCGCGCTTCAGCCCGGCGAGATCCGTGCGGGATTCGCAGTGGTTGGTGTTCCGCACTTGGTCATCCAATGCGCCGACGTCGCCACGGTCGACGTCGTTGGCCGTGGCCGGCCTCTTAGGAGCCACCCGGCGTTCGCTGCCGGCGCTAACGTCAACTTCGCGTCGCGCGGCTCAGGCGGCCGCTGGCGAGTCAGAACGTATGAGCGCGGCGTGGAAGCCGAGACGTTGGCCTGCGGAAGCGGTGCCGTGGCCACAGCGATACTGCTGACGATCTGGAGAGAGGCGAGCGGGGCCATTCAGATCGAGACGACATCCGGGAAGACGCTTCGGGTTCGTCTAGAGCGCCAAGATTCGTGCTGGAAGCCGAGCCTGGCGGGCGAGGGACGGGTCGTCTACCAGGGATCGCTGTCAGAAACCTAGTTCAAGATTCGGCGCCAGAACCACTTACGTCAACAAAGCCCAAAACGCGGCGATGTGGAGATCTGAGTTCTCCACAGACTTTCCCCGGGTCTAGTTTACATAATACATCTTATACGTATTAGTCGGCGAGCCGTGGGAAACTGCTGACCTAGGTTCGCTATCTTGCCTACAAGGCTCAACGCTTCGCGACCTGAGCCGTCAATTCGCCAAGTCGGACGTGCGCTTCAGGAGCCATCGATTGCGCCGTCGGGTCCGCCAATATGCTCGTCCAGATTTGACGAGCCCTCGCAGTGTCGCCCGCAATCTGGTAGGCGCGCCCAGCCTTTGAGCGCTGATAAGCCCGCTCAGCCTCATAGGTCGAGACTTGTGCTGCCTTCTCGTACTGCTTTGCCGCCTCGAGGGGCTTCCCGAGCTGTAAGTAGCCGTCGCCCTCCAGGCCCCGGATTGTCGACTCGGCCCGGGACGCCGCGCTCGATCCAGACAGCTTCTCGAGAATCGAGATCCCGTCCTGAACCTTCTTGGCGTCGAAATCGATCTGAGCCAACAGCATGGCCGCCTCGACGCCCGCCGGGGTCGATCCATAACGGGAGTAGACTTTCTGTAGGTCGCTTTGCGCCAGCGACTGATTCCCCGCGCCGATCGATTGCTTGGCGTTCATGAGCGCCTTCTCGGCGTTTGCCGACTGGATTTGCTGCGACCGCAGGTAGAACCAATAGCCCGCCGCCGCGATCAGGACGACCGCTCCGCCGATGCTCAGCGCTCGAGCGTTCACCCGGGTCCAATCAATAAAGGTTTGCGCGCGCTCGGCGGCGCTCGCGGCCTCTTGGGCGTTCTCCGGATCGGTAGGAAGGCTAGTCATTGTCTGTTTGGTGGTGAGCTCGAAACGAGGTGCCCCTGGCGTGACTCGAACACGCGGCCAACGGTTTAGGAAACCGCTGCTCTATCCATCTGAGCTACAGGGGCAAGTGTTATACTGTAACGACTTAGCTACTTGCCTGCTTCGCTCGCGACCGGATTGTGTGCCGTTTGTTTGCCGTTCTCGCCAGAAATGTTGTCAGAATCGCCGAATCGGCGACGCACGGCGCGCGTCAGATCAGCCGCGTCGATGATGTTGTACCGGTCAAACATATCCCGAGTCTTCCACCCGCACAATTTCATAATCTCCCCCTCTGACACACCGGCTCGCCGGAAGTCGCGCGCCGCGGTCCGTCGGAGATCGTGGACGAGTCGCCCGGTGAGGCCGGCGGACGTGCAGGCGCGCTTCCACGCCTTCCGAAAGTCGCCGATCGACTTGCCATGGCGGTGGAACACTCGAAGGCCGTCACGCGCCTTCCAGCGGTCCAGCAATAGTGTCTTGAGCTCGGGTGCGTCCGCGATCGGGAACGTCCTCGAGTCGCCGCCTTTTGTGTCCGCCTCACCGATCCGTACGCACGCGTTGGTGCCGGGTACGGGCTCGGCGTGCGCGCCCGGATACTCGTCGTCGTCCCAGTCGACTTGCGACCACATCAGGCCGACGCCTTCGCCACGGCGCCATCCGGTCATGCGAAGGAACCGGACAAGATCGCCGATCGCCGGCGGCAGACTGGCAACCACGACGGCGAGCTCGCCTTCCTCAAAGAACCCCGTCCGCTTGTCCCCTTCCGCCGGCTGCTTGAATATCGGCTTTGCCGCGAGGAGATCCTGGTCGACGGCGACGCCGAACGCCGCCGACAAGACGCCGACCTCGTAGCGGACGCTGTTGCGCGCCGCCTTCGCCTCGAGCCGCTTGTCCTGGTAGTCGCTCACCCGGGCACGCGTGATCTGTTGTGCCTTCGCTGTCTCGCCGAAGAACTCCTCGAGGTGCGCGAACGCTTGTTCGGCCCGTTTCCATGAGGCGTTCCCTTCGCGGGCGTAGTGCTTTCTTAAGCCGTCCTTAAGGTCGGCCAACGTCACCTTGTCTGGGCGGCCGGTCAGCGTGTTGTCCTTCCGCTTGCCGATCCGCGTGCGCAGCGTGTCGAGCGCTTCCCGCTTGCTCGTCGTCTTGCTGGACTCGCGATGTCGGACACCATTCACGCCGTAGTCCATCCACCATACTTGCGTCTCTCGCCCGTTGATCATCGGGCGGTATACCCTGCCCTGCCCTCTCATCGTTTGCGCTCCTCGGTTTCACTTATCAGTCTCGCAGCCGGCACTCGCAATGCTTTCGCGAGCCGGGCAAGCACGTCAAGGCTCACGTGTTTCGTCACGCCACGCTCCATCTCGCTAATTCGGGACTGAGGAACGCCCGACAAGTCGGCGAGCTGTTGTTGGGTCAGCCTTTGCTTGGCACGGAGTCGCTCCACCGCGATATAGACGCGTGTCACAAGACGAATATACGTTAACCGGCTATTGGATGTCATACGGCATCGCAATGGGTTCCTCAGCCAGCCCGTGCGAGAGTCCTATGTTCTGAATGATTCGCTGTCTGCGTCAGAAGAATGGCTTGGCTTAGACCTCACGCTTATCAGGCGCTCCATGCTCACCAGTAGTACCGACGACAGAGCGGTAAT
>DASYSU010000451.1:0-7175 GCA_036002925.1 Gemmatimonadaceae bacterium
CCGCCCGTGAGGACGGAGATGATGAAGCCGGAAATGAGGCCGAAGGTGAGGACGATTTTCCTCATGTGAGACTCCTGGGTGTGAGTGAGAATGGAGTCACAATGCGGTGTCGCACCCCGAATTTCGTCACCCTTTTGGATGATTTTGCGCGAGTGGAGCGGAAATCGTGCTTTGGGGCGACGCGATCAAGCGCTTTGGTCGTGTCGGCGGCTCACCGGGGGCCTGTCGCGCGAGTCGCCGATCGACGATGAGGCTCGGTGAGCCGCGGACGTTGTCAGCGGCGCAAGTACTTGTCCATGAAATCCGATTGCGCATGGAAGTACGTCAACCACGATTTATGGAGCAACAGGTCGTGAATCTCGTTGGGGATGACGATCAATTCATGAGGAACGTGTTGCTCTCGCAACGCCGTCATGAGCTGGACCGTCTGGCTGAACGGCACGTTGTGGTCGTCGTCCGCCTGAATCACGAGTACGGGCGAGCTCCACTTCTTGATGGATGACAACGGCGACGATGCCCACGCCAAACTGTCCGACGCGGATTGCGCCCCGGCTGCGGCGTAGACTTTCAACAAACCATTCCAGTCGTGCACGCCTGCGTAGTCGACACCCGCGGCAAACACGTCGGACGCTCGCGCGAGCGCGAGCGCCGTGAGATAGCCTCCGTAGCTGCCGCCCCATACGCCAAGTCGCTTCGAGTCGACGTCTGTTCGCGCTGTTAGAAAACTCGCACCGCCCAACACGTCGTTGAACTCGCTCGCGCCGGACGGACCGAACTTGGGCGGCACGCGGAAATCCAGACCGTAGCCGGTCCCACCTCGGTAATTGACCGACAGCACGACGTATCCGCGGCTCGCGAAATACTGATTCATGGCGTACATGTACGAGTACGCCCCCATGGGATTCGCGCCGAGGAGCATTTGGCGATACGGGCCGCCGTGAAAGAACAAGAGAGCGGGATGACGCGTGTCGCGCGACTCGCCCGGCGGCAGAAAGAGCTGGCCATGGATCATCATTCCGTCGGGCGAACGAAAGACGACCGGCTGAGGGACGACGAACTTGGCCCCTGGATATTCTTCAGGCAGCGTTTGCGGAGCGAGATCCTTCGTCGCGCCGAAACGACCGCCGGATTGCGAGACGATCGCCGGCCGCATCGGATTCTTTGCGTCCGCGTGCAGGAATGCGACCGAGTTGCCGTCGCTCGTGAACAGCGGGAGGTCGGCGATCGTCGCACCCGTGGTGAGCGGCGTCGGCGTTCCGCCGGCGACCGGCACTGACCAGATGTGCCGATGATCCAGGTCGTCTTGATTGGACGAATACACAACGCGCTTTCGGTCGGGACTGAGATCGCTGCTGAACACTTCGAAGTTGCCGGGAGTGAGCAACGTCGGCGCGCCGCCCTTTGCGGCGATGCTGTACAAGTGCACCCAGCCCGTTCCCTCCCACGGGAAGACGATTCGGTCGTCAGCGCCCCACGCGAACGCCGAATTTCCTTCCAGCGAGTAAAATCGACTTCCAGCTCCGCGGTCGGCATGCCAGAGCTCGCGCGCCTTGCCAGTCGTTGCGTCGGCGATCCAGATCGACCACGGCTCCGCGGCCCGCGTCGATGAAAATGGACCGGGCGACGCGGCGGGAATCCGAATGAAGGCGACCTGACTCCCGTCGGGCGACCAGATGGGACTCACGTCGCGGTCGACACTCGGCGTAAGCCAGGTGATCGATTTGCGTCCCAGGTCGTACACGCCGACCAGACTGTGGTCGCCGCGGCTGCTCACGAACGCGATGCGCGAGCCATCGGGCGACCACGTAAGCTGTCCGTCGCGTCCCGCATCGCGAACGAGCGCCTGCGGTTTCCCGCTGCCGTCCAACGAGGAGACGACGATTGAATTGCGGGCCGCGTAGGCGACGACGTTTCCTTTCGGCGCGATCGCCGGTGAGCTGCCGTCACCAATCAGGCGCGGTGCGGTGTCGCCCAATGCAATCGTCCAGAGTTGTCCCGGTGATGTTCCGAGCGGGAGGCTTTGCGGATTCGGCTCGCCGCCGCGCTCGAACACGAGCGTTCGGCCATCCGAGCTCCAGGTCAGCGACCCGATTTCCACGCCGATGTCGCCGGTGAATCGGGTCAGTTGTCTCGAGGTGAACGATCCATTTGCCGACGGCTCTGCAACCCAGATGTTACGGCTGCCCTCTGCGTCAAAGATCCACGCGACCTTGGAGCCGCTCGGTGAGGCGGTCAGCCCACTGGGGAACGGGGCGCTGAGCGCTGCGTCGAGCGGAAATGCCGGAGCTTGTGCCGCCGCAACTCTGACCGCAATGGCCACGCTGACGACGAGAACGAGAAGCGGAAGAACCGCAATGCGGCGGATCCGGTTCCGATGTCTGACTTCGGGAAGCATGGCCGGTGAGCTTGGAGGTGATGCGACGGGTGGGTCGTCCTGAGTACCACCATATTACGTCGCGTTGCTTCGCGGATACAAGTTCGGTATACCATTCCGTCTGACGGTTGCCGTCGAACTCAACGGTCGCCCTCGAGCGAATGCGGAGCATTCGCAATCGCTAAATCGTTTCCCCAGCGTAAGCGTCCGATTCCACTTGGGTGGCGAACCTATCGATCGAGGGGTGTGGTGACGGACGCCGGCCCAGCGTATAATCTCATCCGACTCGGTGCACTCGGAGCATTCTCATGCGACTCGGTTCTTTCGTGATGGCGGCCGGCTGCGGTCTCCTCACGGCGGCGGCTGTTCCTTCGTTCTCGTCGGCGCAGCGCACAGGCGCCGCGACGCCCGATACGGCGTACGATCCGGTCCAACCGCTCGTCGATCGCCTCGACCTCGAGCGATACAAGAACACGATCAAAGGATTGGCGCAGTTCGGCGATCGGCGCCAGGGGACGAAGCGCAATCGCGACGCCGTCGACTGGATCGAGGCGCAGCTCAAACAGTACGGATGCCAGAACGTCGAGCGCATCACCTATCAGTACAACCCGGCTCCTCCCGGGCAGCGCGGCGGCGGGCGCGGACGCGCTCCGGTCACGTCGCCAAACGGCCGCGGCACTCCAGGCAACGGCCCGGGCGGAAGCCGGATCTTCAGCGACATGCGCGAGCGCGGTGGGAACAACGACTCGCTCTCGCAGCCCGACCCGGCGATCCGCGCGATCAACATGGAGCCGACCACGCCGGGCGAACGCCAAGAAGTGATTTGTATGAAAGTTGGCACCAAGTACCCGAACGAGATGTACATCATCGGCGGGCACATGGACGGCATCGGCTGGGGTCAAGCGGTGAACGACGACGCCTCCGGCTCCGCGATCGTCATGGAGCTGGCGCGCATCTTCTCGATGCCGGACGTGCAGACGGAACGCTCGATCCGATTCGCGCTTTGGAACAACGAAGAGACGGGTCTCAATGGCGCACACGCGTACGTCGATCAGCGCGGGCCGATGCAGGGGAAAGAAAGTCCGCCGGGCTCCGGGAAGTACCCCGAGCCCAAGTGGCTCGCCATGATTCAGCACGACATGATGATGGTCGATCACGGCCCGCCGACGGCCGACGGCAAGCTGGCGCCGACGCAGCGGCCCGAAGCCGACATCAACATCGAGTTCGCGAGCACGTCAAAGTTTGGCGACGAGTCGATGAAGCTGGCGTTCTTTTGGCGCGCGGCGAACGAGAAGTTCGCGACGCACTACCCGGCGTCGGTCGGGCCGCACATGACCAACACGGATTCGGACCCGTTCAAGGATCTCGTCCCATCACTTAGTCTTCGCGAGAATGAACGTGGATCGCAGATCGGCGGGAACTGGGATCCGACGCACCATCAGCCGACCGACGTGCTCACGACGTTCAACGACAAGGATTACATGCTCGGCTTGACGTCGGCACAGACCACGCTCGGTGCGATTGGGCGTTTGGTGGGTGCGTCGGTGCGGAAGTAGGCGGCTCAGCGTCCGGACGCGGTAACAAAACGCAAGCCGTCGTACAGACAAGGGAACGGGACGTGAGGATAGTCTCGATACGATTCGTATCGGTATGAAATCGCTTCGCCCAGTTTGTCTTTGATGAGCGATGAGAACTCAAGCATTTGCCGGTGAATGGCTTGATCAGGATCGTATTGGTCTCGGAGGGAGTTGGCGATGAAAACTCTCCGGCCTGCGAACGTTTCCACTTTTTGAAACGCTCGGTTGCTCAGTGCCAGGAAGTAGTCTTTGTTTTCCGCGAACCAGCCGGCGCTGCACGCGACGTACGCACTGAAAGCCGTTGGTCTCGCGAGCAGTGCGTAGACGATGAACAGGCCGCTCAGTGACTTGCCCTGTAGAATTCGTGGCTGCGTCGTGCGATACGTCTTCTCGATCTCCGGGACGAGCTCCTTCTCGAGAAAACCAAGGAACGCTTCCGCGCGCGGTGGGCCAGGATAATCCTTGGCGACCACAGGCATCATGTCGCGATCGCGATTGGTATTCTCAATCGCAACAATGATCATCTCCGGGGCATTGCCGTCATTACGAAGGCGGCTTGTGATTGCGGTCATCTCGAGCAGAAACGCCGGCGTCCCATCCAACAGATAGAGCACGGGGTAGGACTTGCCCGACGTGTCGTAGCTGGGCGGAAGGTGAACGAGAACCGTTCTGTTTTCGTTCAGGATCGCGGACTTCATCGTCCGTGCGACGCCCAATTTCGCGCTCACCTCTTGGGCGACGATCCGTCGCTGAGGTCCCACGACTAACAGGAGTAGTAGCGTCAGAATCCTTGCGACGTCTGATATGGACAGGAAGATCGAATCGGCGTGCATATCCTGGCCTTGCACACGCCGAGGGTGTGCGAGCAGTGACGCGACGAGCAAGATCGGGACGGCTCGATACATGTCTGAACCTATCAAAACCTGTGAGAGGATTTGGATGCTGCACGCAGGCGTCAGCCAAGCTACGCCGGGACGGATGAAGCACTAGGATCTTCGCGGAAAAATCGGCTGAGCTGGAGATAGAGATCGGGAAGCCGGTCGCGAAGCCGATCGGGCGTACAGAAAAAAGCCTCCGTGGCAACCGCGAAGAACTCCGCGTGGTTCCGCGCCGCATAATCATTGAGTGGCGCGTCCTCGCCCGCATCGACGGCGGCTCGTTGAATCGCGAACTCGCGCTGCAGCGTAGCCGCCCAACGTTCGCCCTGACTGGGGTCATCGTGTAGCGGTTGCCCATCGAAAATTCCATCCTCCGCGTCGAGGATATGTGCCATCTCGTGAAGCACGACATTGCCGGTGGCCGCACTCGTAGCATCGCGCTGCACAGCTGACCAAGAGAGAACCACGACGCCGCTCATCCATGCTTGCCCCAAGGTGGCCTCGGGCTCTTCGACGGCGACGTCGTGCCACGACCGCGCGCGGACAGGAAGAAACGTGTCTGGATAGACGAGGACGCGAACCAGCTTGGTGAACCGCGGATACGGCAGACGATGGACGAGCAGCGCAGCGGTCGCGGCGATCGTGACTCGGATCTCGTCGGTGATCTCCACCCCATCGCAGCCCTCGAACGGAACCTCGTCGAGCAGGAGACGGGCGACGCGCAGTAACCGCTCTTGATCGTGAGGCGCTAGTCCGCGAGCAAGCGGCACATTCCGAGTGAGGATGTCCAGCCAGAGGTGCGGCACGGGATCCGTGGAGAGATGGAACTGAAGCCGCGTGGCCGCATGCTCGATCAGCTCCTTGCCATGCCGGGCCAAGACATCCCAGATGCTCATTACCAAGCTACTCTGCCCGCAACGACGTCATCGGATCAGCGGCCGCGCCACGGCGCGCCGGTACCAGGCTCGCCCCAATGGCAACGAGCAGCACAAGAAGTGGCACTGCGAGGAGGGTCGCCGGATCGACCGCGCTGATGTCATAGAGAAATCTCGAGACCACGCGCCCCGCGCCAATCGCGCCCGCAAGTCCAATCACGAGACCGATAGCCACGAGCCCAAGCCCGTGCCGCAGTACCAACTGAATGATGTCCGCGGCGCGCGCTCCCAGCGCGAGACGCACGCCGAACTCGCGCATCCGCTGCGCGACGCCAAACGCCAAGACCGCGTAGAGGCCCGTCATCGCGAGCACGACGCCGACGAGTCCGAACGCCGCGATGAGTCGCGCGGCAAGTTGCTGCTGCACGAGAAACTTCTCCACGTCGAGCGTGAGTAGCTTTGCTCCCTCGAACGCGACGTTCGGATCGAGCTTTCCCAACTCCTCGGTCGCGGCCCGCTGTGCGGATGCCGTGGTAGTTCTGGCTCGTATATAGAGCAGCCTCGATGTCCCGAAGCGTGGGTCGTCCGGCACATACCCGAACCCCTTCGGCGCCTCTTGCAGGCTCGCGTATTTGCCGTTGCCGATGATGCCGACCACCTCCATCTCGCGCTCGAGACTGCGAATGCGCCGTCCGATGATGCTCGGCGGCGGGTCGTTGGGCCACAGGCTTCGCGCGAGCGTCAGGTTGATGATCGCGACAGGCGCCGACACGCGCCGGTCCTGACTTGTGAAGAGCCGGCCGGCGACCAGCGGTGTTTCGAGAAGTTCAATGAAGCCCGAGTCGGCAACCGCCCATTGCGCGAGAACATTGTCGTCGGGATGACCGGCGCGTTGCGTTTCCTCGGTGCTCACCTGCCCGCTGAATGGAGCAGCGTTCGCAATCGCGGCAGCGGCGATCTCGGGCCGAACGCGGAGGTTCGTCAGCAACTGGCGATAGAATTGCTCGGCGGCCTCGCGGTCGTACCCATGGACACCGAGGCTCACGCTGCCGGTGATCACACCCTCGGCACGGAAGCCGGGATCGATGTTTAAAGAACGCTGAAGCGATCTGAGGAAAAGGCCGGCCGTCGAAAGCAGAACAACGGTCGATGCAATCTGCGCGACGACGAACGCGCTGCGCAGCCTCGATCGCCTCTCGCTGGTCTGAATGCCACCCGCCTTGAGCGCGCTCGCCAGATCGACCGCTGTAGCGTGGAGGGCGGGGGCGATGCCGGCGATCATCGCCGTCCCCAGGACGACGATGCCGACGATCGCGAGCACCGTCGCATTCACGCCAAATGCAACCGACATCGGAATCCCGGACGGTCGATAGACATTGAGAAAACGCGAAAGCCAGAGCGCAACGAGGACTCCGACGACGCCGCCCGCGGCGCACAAGATCGAGCTTTCGACGATGAGCTGCCTCATGAG
>DASYSU010000452.1:0-8067 GCA_036002925.1 Gemmatimonadaceae bacterium
CGTCGCTATGCGCTCAAAATCAAGCGCCGCCGATCCGGATGGCGGCTAGCAGCTTCGCGAGCGTCGAAGTGCACATCAACTCGCGGCCGATCGACAATCGCTGGTACGGCGAGGACGCGGGCCTGGGCGGCCCCGCGCGGATCGCGATCACGTACGGACAGCCGCACGCACGCGGCCGCTCAATCGTCGGTGGTCTGATTCCGAACGACACGGTTTGGCGGTTCGGAGCCAACATGGCCACCACGCTTCACACCGACGTCGACCTCATGCTCGGCCAGCTCGCGGTACCTCGCGGTGACTACTCACTGTACCTGCTACACAGCAACGGCGCCTGGCAGCTCATCGTCAACGAGCGGACCGGCGCGTGGGGCACCGATCGCGACGCGTCCAAGGATGTCGGCCGCGTTTCGCTCGCGGCGAAGACGCGGACCGACAACGAGGAATCGCTCACGATCTATCTCGTGCCCAACTCCACTGATCCGTCCACGGGTTACGCGACGCTCGGCGGCGTGCTGCGCGTGCGATGGGGTACGCTCGACCTCTCGACCCCGTGGACGGTGAAACAGTAGCACAACGGTCGTCAGTTTTTGGCAAGCTCCCGCAACGCTTGGATTGCCTGCGTCGTCTCGGGTGACTTCGTCGCGACGTCTTGGACCTGGTGCACGAGTTTGCTGTCGCGATCGTACAGGTCGTTTCCGAAATACAGTTGACCATCGCGCGCGTAGGTCGTGAAGTACACGATGTACACCGGAATCTTCTTCGGCAGATTGACCTGACGGTTGTTCGGCCCGCTGTGCATCGCTTGCTCGACGCGACCCGCGTCCCACCCCAAGACCCACTGCGCGAGCTCGGCGGGCTTCTCCAAGCGAATGCAGCCGTGGCTGAACGCGCGCACGTCTTTCTTGAACAACTCCCCGTTCGGTGTGTCGTGTAAGTAAATGTTGAAGTCGTTCGGAAACATGAACTTCACGAAGCCGAGCGCGTTCTTGGCCCCTGGAAGCTGGCGCACGCGCCGAGTGCCGTGGTCGCTGTACACCTCCATTTCGTTCGCGGCGAGGTAGCCGGGATCGGCCGCGACCTTGGGCCAGATCTCTTTGTTCGCGATTGCGTCAGGGACATTCCAATACGGCCGGAAGATCACGAACTCCATCGAGTCGCTGAAAACCGGCGTGGCCTTGTCCTCATACTCCTGGCCGACAATGACTTTCATTTCGAGGCTTTTCTGTCCGCCGTCGAACGCCTCGAGATGAAATTGCGGCACGTTGACGATGATGTACCGGCTCCCGAGGTCGCGAGGCATCCAGCGATACCGCTCGAGATTCGCCGCAATCTGCGCCAGCCGGTACGGCGCGGGAACGTTCATCGCGTCGACCGTCTCCTTGCCGAGCATGCTGTCGACACCGATGGAGTGCCGTGCCTGGAACTCCGCCACGGCGCCGGCAAGCCGTCGATCGTAGACCCCAGGACCCGTTCGCTGGGCGCGTGTCGCGCTCGTGGTTTTCTTCGCCGCGCTCGCCTTCGTGGATTTCTTCGCAGTATCCGATCCGGACGAATTCGTGGTGTCCGCGGTCGTGTCCACCGTCGCCGTGGCAGTCGCTCCAGAATCGCTCAAGAATCCCTCGGCGCTCAAGCGGGCGCGTAGCGCCGCCAGCCGCGCGGGGGAGTCGCTGTCGCCCGGCTTGAGCTGCCGCCCGCTTGGTACGCTGTCCCACGTCGTGTGAGATACGAGATCTCTGAAGCGCATGAATTCCGTGCGAAGCGAATCGTAGCCCGGATCTTGGGGGCGCATGCGCTCCAGACCGGCGTTGAAGTCGTCCTCGCGGAGCGTCAGCGTCAGCGCGCTGTCGACGCGCTCGTCGTGCGACTTGATGTGCCAGTTCTGCCCCAGCGCCGCCGGGTCGTTCTGGCCGGTCAACATGCTTTCACCGTAGGCGACGAACGCCGACGACAGAAGGAGGTCGGCGTCGGCCAGCTCGTCGGCCGTGGGCTTTTCTTTTTCGATCGCTCCGAGGGAGCGATTCAGGTCGACGAGTGGGAATGCGTCGAGCCGAAGCGCGTCGCTGTCGGCATTCGCTATCGCGCCGAGCAGCGCGCTGACGCGCGGCTGATGCGCCCCCTTCTCATTCAGCCAGAGCAGGCTATTCGAGAAGGTGCCGTAAAGTCGCTTGACATGTTTCCATTCGTCGGCGTTGACCGACGTCGGCGGCGCAGCGGCGAGCCGTTTTTGAATTGCCTGTTGTGCCTCCGCGGCCGGGACGCCCAGATAGGCTTGCTGCTGCGGAGGCGTCCAGTTGCGCGAGACTTCACCGTTCGCGCGGCTGACTCGTTTGCATCCGACCGCCGCGACCGCGGCGATCGCCGCGGCGAGCGCAATGAGGCGGAGCGAGGCAATCGCCCTGGGATTGGTGGTCGCTGATTCGTGTGTCATGCGTTTATACAAGGCGAAATGTGGGCCAGTGCCGAGTGCGCCTGGAGCGGCATCCGAGTGGCGGCCCTAACGTCGGTTGCTGGGCCCAGCGAGATTTGTCGCCGATGACGACTCTCGCATTCGCGCTCTTGGTCGCTGGCGGCTCCTTCTGCGCCGGATTGCTGGGCTCCCTTACCGGACTCGGCGGCGGGATAGTCGTCGTGCCCATGCTGACGCTGTTGTTCCACGTCGATCTTCGGTATGCGATCGGCGCGTCGCTCGTCTCCGTGATCGCGACCTCATCGGGTGCGGCGGCGGCGTACGTGCGCGAGGGCTTCACCAACGTCCGCGTGGGAATTCTCCTCGAGGTTGCGACGACGATCGGAGCACTGGTCGGCGCCGCGATCGCCGGATATACGCCGACGAGTCTCCTCGCGATACTGTTCGGCCTGATCCTTCTCTTCACGGCAATCCGGTCGATTCGCCCCCGGCAAGAGCATGCGCTGCTCACGACGCCGGACAACTGGGCGGCGCGGCTTCGTCTCGATTCGACGTACCCGACTGCCGCGGGCCGACAGCCCTACTCGGTGCAACAAGTTCCGGCGGGGTTCGGCTTGATGTTCATCGCGGGAATTCTTTCCGCGCTGCTGGGGATCGGATCGGGCATCGTGAAGGTGCTGGCGATGGATCAGATGATGCGCCTTCCGTTCAAAGTCTCCACGACCACCAGCAACTTCATGATCGGAGTCACCGCGGCCGCGAGCGCGGGCGTGTATCTGCATCGCGGCTACATCGACCCGACCATCGCCTTCCCGGTCATGCTCGGCGTGCTTTGCGGCGCCCTCCTTGGCGCCCGAGTGTTGGGGATTGCGAACCCGCGGCGGCTCCGCCAGGTCTTCACTGGTGTAGTCATCGTCATGGCCGCCGAAATGTTGTACAAGGGCTTCACGGGTTCGCTGTGACCGATCCATCCCCGCGAGTAAGTGATCATGCAGTCGAGCAAGTCGTTGGTCGACTGCTGCAACTCGGAGTCTTGGTCGCGGCGCTCGTTGTATTCGTCGGCGCGGTGCTGCTGTTGGTGCAGCACGGCGGAACGCCCGTCGCATACTCCGTCTTTCACGGAGAGCCCGACGGGCTTCGATCCATCGCGGGCATCGTTCGAGGTGTGACGTCGATGCAGAGCGAGTCGATCGTGCAACTTGGCTTGTTGCTCCTGATCGCGACGCCGATCGCGCGTGTGGCTTTGACGCTCGTGGCGTTTCTCATCCAGCGCGATCGGACGTATGTGGCCGTGACGGCGCTCGTCTTGGCTTTGCTGCTGTACGGGTTACTATTTGGCAACGCATGAAACGACATCACGCCGTGGTTCGGATCACCCATTGGGTGAATGTGATCGCGCTGACGATCATGGTGGCGAGTGGGCTGCGCATCTTCAACGCGTATCCGTCGTTCGCGCGACGCGGTGAAACGTTCTGCTGTTATCCGTTCGCCGGCAAACCAATTCCCGCGAGTCTGACCTTCGGCGGCTGGCTCGCCGGCGCGCGGAACTGGCATTTCGCGATGATGTGGGTCCTCGTCGTGAACGGATTGGTGTATCTCGCGTTCATCTACTTGCACGGTGAGTGGCGCGACCTCGTTCCGCGCCGCGGTGTCGTGCGCGACGTGGGCGAGATGATCAAGTTCTATCTCACCATTCGGAAGGACCATCCGCGACAAGGCAAGCACAACGCGCTCCAGCGCATGGCGTATTTCTCGATGCCGATCGTCGGCATCATCGCCGTGGTGACCGGCATCGCGATCTGGAAACCCGTCGAGCTCGCGCCGCTCACGAACCTGATGGGCGGATACGTATGGGCACGCTACTGGCACTTCTGGTCGATGCTGTTGCTCGTGATCCTCACGCTCGGCCACATCTTCATGGTCTTCACGGTCGATCCGTATTCGATTCCGGCGATGATCACGGGCCGGTATCGCGAGGACCGATCGCCCGAGGCGCGCAACGCTCGACCGTTCGTTCACCTTCTGCCGCGCGACGAATGAGCGAGTCTTCAGAATCTCGTGAGACACCTCGCGCGCGAGGACTCTCGCATCGCGCGGAGCGCATCGGTATCGACCGCCGGCGTTTTCTCGCCGCCAGCGGCGGCGCCCTCGGCGCGATGGTGCTCGCCGCGTGCGATTCGATGGGTCCCAAGTCGGCGACGTCGCTACTCAAGTTCGCGGAGCGAAAGAACGAATCCCTCGAGCGAGCGCTCTTCCGCCACACGGCGATGGACGTTCCACCCTCCGGCGCCAAGCTGGCCGGCTCGCATTTTCCCTCGTACTTCATCTCGGATGAAGTGCCGATGTGGGATGAAGCGGCGCGCGGAGCATGGCGGCTCGACATCGGCGGCATGGTGAACAAGCCGCTCCAGCTCTCGCTGGCCGATCTCGCCGCGCTGCCGCGCATGGGTTACAAGCTCGATCACTTCTGCGTTGAAGGGTGGACCGCAGTGGCCACGCGCACGGGCGTTCGCCTTTCGGACATCGCTCGCCTCGTGGGTGTGCAGCCGGGAGCGAAGTATGTCGACTTCCAGTCGTTCGACAGCGACTATCACGAAAGTTGGGATATCGAGAGTGCCATGCATCCGCAGACCCTCGTCGTCTACGCGCAGGATGGGCACTATCTCAACGCGGCGTGGGGCGCGCCGGCCCGCATCTATTCGCCGGTGAAACTAGGATACAAGAACACAAAATACCTCACGCGCATCTCATTTCTTCCGGCACGCAACGGCGGCTACTGGAGCGATCGCGGTTACGAATGGTATGGGGGCGTCTGATGACGCCGACGCGCGAGGCGAGCCGCACGTGGCGCCAGCTCGATCCGCAGCGCGGCGTCGATCTGGGCGACGCGCGCCTCCAACTCCACCACGCGGCGCAGCTGGCGACGGCATTCGGAATCTCGTATCTGACGGCGCAGCCCGACGACAGCCACACCAATCTCGAGTGGATCGACTCGATCGGTGCGCTCGCGTGCAAGACCGCTGGGTCTCCGGCCATTCGGCTCGCCGCGCGACCGCACGCGTTCGCGATGCTGGTCCTCGACGAACGCGCCAATGTGCTCAGCACTTATTTACTCGATGGTCGGACCATTGAGAACGCCGCGAGCTGGATCCGCGGCCAACTCGCCGAGTATGGGCTAGACCCGGCGCGGTACACGCTGAGGCGTCATTACGAGATTCCGCGACACGCCGTGGATGATGGCGCATCCTTCAGCGCCACACACTCCGATCGGTTCGACCAGCTCGCGAGCTGGTATTCCGACGCCGCCGCCACGTTCGAGCAGGTCGTTTCCAGCACAGCGAACGCGTCTCCCGTTCGTTGCTGGCCGCACCATTTCGACATCGCGACGCTCATCGAAGTCGCGCCAGGCAAGACCGTTGGCCTGGGCATGGAGCCGGGTGACGAGTATTGGCAGGAGCCGTACTTCTACGTCAACATGTCACCGTCGCCGACGCCCGAAACGCCGCGCGGCGAGCTCGCCGGCAACGGCGTGTGGAACACACGTGATTGGATCGGCGCTGTGTTGCCGGCATCGCGAGTCGGCGAGACCGGTCAGCAGTCGCAGGTCGAGGAGTTCGTTCGTAGCGCCGTTCGCGAGTGCACGAGGATTCTGCGCGGCGGCTAGCCTCAGAGACGGAACGACTTCTCGCCTGTCCCGAGTCGACGGCGCTTGCTACTTTTTCGCGTAGACGTAGGTCGTCGTGGTCTTTCCGTCGACTTCGGTGAACGTGAGTTGACCGTTCGCCCAGGCCGCGGTATCCGTCGACTTGTCGTCGTTATTGGTGAATGTGATCGACGTGCCGCTGAGCACCCATGTTCCGCCGGTGCTATCGGGGAAGATCGACACGTTACCGGGAATGGTCTGACGAAACTTCGTCACGACGGAATATTTTCCGTCGGTCGTCAGCACCAGTGAGCCACTCATTACTTCGTACGTGTAGTTGGTGTCGGCGAAAATCGCGACCGGCAGACTCTTGCCATTCACCGTCGAAATCGTATAGCTACCGTCGGGCGTCTTCGGCGTAGCGGGTGCGCTGGGCGAGTCTCCGCCGCAGGCGGCCGCCGCCGTGAGCGCCGCGAACGTTGCAACGTAGGCTAACGAACGAAGCCGTCCGTTCGTCCAATGAGAACGCGAGTACCATTGTTTGCTTTCCTTCATCGGACCCTTCCTATGCGTGTTTTCGTCTCCGCGGCACTCGTTCTGGCAGCGGCCTGCGGCTCCGACAGCGGCTCCACCACGCCGCCCATCCTTCAGAACAAATCCGTCGACGTGTTCGCGCTCAGCTCCGCGTTCAGTCCGAACTTCGTTCAGATCGCTCAAGGCGACACAGTTCGCTTCAATATCGTCCCCGCCTCGAATGGCGAAGGACACGACGTCACCTTCGACGCGAAAGCTGGAGCACCGGCGAACATCAAAGTCACGCTCAACGGCGTCGTCCCTCGCGTCTTTTCAACGAAAGGCACTTTCCACTACAACTGCTTCGTGCATCCCGGCATGTCCGGCGACGTAGTGGTTCAGTAAACTGGCTTCGTTCCACCGTTCCGCCGTTTAGCGCGTCACGCCCAGCATTGTCGGTACCCACGTCGGGAACACCACGTCGAGATTCGGATTTCCCAATCGTCGCTGCACGATCTCGGCGAGAATGTCTTTGTAGTCAACGGTCACTTGAAGATCCTGGCCGTCGGCCAGCTTTTCGCGGGCGAGGCCCGGCCAGTTCTTGGTCAACACCCGGCCGCCGACGATGCCCTTCCCCATCGCGAACATCACCGTGCCGCGGCCGTGATCCGTGCCCTGGCTTCCGTTCTCGCGCACGTTGCGTCCGAACTCCGACACCGAGACCACTGTGACGCTGTATCCCGTCGCAATCACATCAGCGTAGAACGCCGCGAGCGAGTTTGAGAAATCTTGCATCGTCCGGAACATCGACCCGGCGATCGGATCTTGCGACGAGTGAGTATCCCATCCGCCGAGATCGACCTGCGCCGCCTCGATGCCAACGTCGTTCTTGATCAACACCGCGACCGATCGCAGCGCACGACCAAACGAGCTGTTCGGATAGACGGCACCGTTTGCCGGGACGTACCCGGCAAAGTTCACGGCCTTGAGCAGGCCCACAGTGTTCGCGGCGTCGAGCGCCGCTGAATGCAGTGGCTCATCGGCTCCTGCATAGTCGCCTTGGAGAAACGCGACGCGCTGCGGTTGCGTCGTTGCCGAACCACCAATGCTGTAGTTCGTCGGGTCGGCGATTGGTAACGTTTTCGGCGCGCCGACCAATGTCTTCTGCAGACCGGCCGCGACGCCGAGGCCGCGGAGTGGTGCATCGGGCTTGAGCGGTGGAATGCTCGCCAAGTGACGACCAAGCCAGCCCGTCACGAGCGACGGGTCCACAGGCTTGCCGACTTCCATGTACCGCTGCGCGTCGAAGTGCGAGCGTGAGTTATTCAGCTGACCTGTCGCATGCACGATGAGCAGGTCGCTCGCCTTGAACGCCGGTATCAAGCCTCCCGTCCCCGCGGCTCCGCCGGCCATGGCCTGCGGAAACATGAAGAATCCGTCGAGGTCGATTCCTTTGTTCGTCGACGAGGAGTCGGGCCGCGGGATCGCGATCGTCGAACGCGAC
>DASYSU010000453.1:0-15131 GCA_036002925.1 Gemmatimonadaceae bacterium
GGCGGGCGCGTCGATTCTGGGCAGCTTCCTCGTCCGCGGTGCGCCGTCGAACAACAATCTCATCATGGATTGGCCGGGGTACGAGAAGGGGTTCGGATTTCTTCGCGGCGTCGGGATCGATCAACATGTCGTCGCGCGCGAGCGATTGGCCGACCTCGCTGATTCGATCATGCCGAAATATCCGGACCTCCTCGGGATCTCCGAGGACGAGGGCACGGCGTGGGTCGTGAAGGGCGACGTGGCGGAGATCGTCGGCAGGAACAAGGCGTTCGTCTACGGCGGCAAGGACGCAACTGACGCCGGCAAGCCCTTCCTCACGCTGCATCCGGGCGACAAATACGACTTGGCGGCGCGACACGTCGTCCGTCGGGCGTCAGACCAATCGCCAGTCACGATTGCCTTCGTCGATTCCTTATTCAAGAAATATGTAGATCCCTCCGCCGGCGGGGCGACGGTGCTCGTCGCCCAGGCGGGAGAAGTGTTCATCGATAAATCGTACGGCATTCCGGAGCAATCGAAGTACATGCCGACGACGACTGTGCCGCAGTTCCAGCTCGGCGCTATGGGAGAGGTGTTCTCATCGATCTGCTCGCAGTTGCCGGAACTTCCGGCGCGCGGGAATCGCGGCGGCGATTCCACCACCGGACGCGGGCGGGGTGGAGCGGGAAGGGCTGCGTCGGCGACGCCGAGCACGCCGTTTCAAACTTGTGTGAGTTCTCGCGTGTCGACGCCGGTAGGAATGCACAAGACCAACGCGACAGCCGACGGCCAGGTTCTCTCGGACGTCGATGAGCTCTATCGCCTCGCACTCGGTCTCGAGAATCCGCGAACCTTCACACGCGACACGACGAGCGGCGACTCGAGCGGCGCCGGCCGGACATTCGATTCCGCGCGTGGATGGCAACCGGACAATTACCGCGGCGTCGCTCGGCTCAGCGTGTTCGCGGTGACCGGCGGAATGCGCGGCGGGTTCGTTCGCATTCCGGAAAAGCGGGCGTCGATCATCATCTTGACAGGCGACGACTCCGCGCCGGCAAAGGAGATCGCGGACAGGATCACCGATCAGTTGTTGGCGGCGAAAAAGCGTTAGCGGTGTCCGGACCGCGCACGGCGCGCACCACACATGTCTAACCAACGGAAACGCGTCCGCGCGGCGCGGCGAATCGCCGTGTTCGGGCCGGCTGCGATTGTCATCGTGATTGGCGCGCTGTCGTACGGCGCACTGCGCCGAGCGATTCAGATGCGCGCGCTCGTCGCGCACACGCGCTCGGTGCTTCTCGCGTCGACGTCGCTCTTGACGGCGCTGTTGGACGCGGAGACGGGCGAGCGCGGTTATCTCCTTACGCGCGACACGACATTTCTCGCGCCGTATCAAGGTGCTTCGCCGCGAATCGATAGTCTTCTGGCTCAACTTCGCTCTCTGGCGCGCGACGATCTCAAGCAGCAGCGTCGCCTCGACACCTTGGCCTTGCGGGCACATGAACGTGTCGACGCGCTGGCCAGCGCGATCGAAGACATACGCACCGGAAAGCCGGACGTCGCCGTCGGCGTGGTCGCGCACGGACCCGGAAAGCGCCTCATGGACGAGGCTCGGCGGTTGGTCGCCGATATCGACGGCGGCGAGCAGGAACTCCTGCTCCAGCGTCAGCGGGCCGAGGAGAATTCAAGCAACCTTTTGTCGGGACTGCTCATTCTCGGAACGCTCGTCGCCAGCCTTCTCGCGTTGCTCGTGAATCGAAACTTCGATCGCGCGTTGAGTGATCGGCGCGTTGCGTTGGACGATTCTCGTTTGGCGAATGAGCGGCTGCAGGAACAAGCGATCGAGTTGGAACACCAAGCCGAAGCGGCGCAGTCGGCCGCGTTGGAGGCCGAGCAGGCCACGGACAACGCACAACGCGCGCTACGCGCAGCCGAGGACTCGGAACGGCGGGCCGGTCGACTGCAAGTGGCAACCGAAGCGCTGAGCGGCGCGCTATCACGCGACGAGGTCGCGAACCTCATTGTCGACCAAGCGATGGCGGCACTGGGCGCGCAGTCCGCGGCGCTCGCGGCGGTCGAGCGCGGCCGTTTGTGCTTCGTCGCGGTGCGCGAGGTGCCGGCGCTCGCCGTCGGCGACACCGTTTTGCTCGACGACCCGAGACCACTCCCGACCGCCGTCCGAACGGCTCAGCCAGTGGTGCTCTCCGGACCCGAGGCAATCAGGGAGCAATTTCCACTCGCTGCTCCGGCGCACGCCGACGACCGAATTCAAGCGGTCGCCGCATTTCCAATGGAGACGGGCGGCCGTGTGCTCGGCGGATTGCTTGTTCGCTTCACTCAGCCGCGCACCCTGAGCGAGGTCGATCGATCGTTCATGGGCGCACTGTCGCGCATCGCGACCGAGGCGTTCGATCGTGCGCGATTGTTCGACGCCGAGCGCGACGCGCGCGCCGCGGCTGAAGCGGCGAACCGCGCGAAGGCGGCGTTCCTCGCGTCGATGAGCCACGAGTTGCGCACGCCACTCCAAGCCGCGCTCGGCTTCGCGCAGCTGATGCGGTCCGGTCTGTACGGGCCGGTGACCGACGATCAGGCCGAGGTGTTGAGTCGCGTGGAGCGAAGTCAAACGCATCTCGCGCGGTTGATCGACGACATTCTCGATTTCGCGCGTCTCGAGGCCGGCCGCGTTCGGGTCAACCTAGCGCCGGTTGCGGTGTCCGACGTCTTCGCCGACATGGCGCCAATCGTCGAGCCGCAGGCGGCAGCGAAGCGACTCACGCTAACGTTCGCTCCGACTCCGACAAAAATCCGCGTGACCGCCGACCGTCACCGGCTCGAGCAAATTCTCATCAACTTGGTCGGCAATGCGATCAAGTTCACGCCCGAGGGTGGAGCAGTGCGGGTCGAAGTGACGAACAGTGGCGGTCGCGCGACACTGCGCGTGATCGACACCGGCGTCGGGATTCCAGCCGACCGGTTGCAATCGATCTTCGAGCCATTCGTCCAAGTCGACTCGGAATTCACCCGCACGGCATCGGGCGCAGGCCTCGGCTTGGCGATCAGCCGCGATCTCGCTCGCATGATGGGCGGGGTATTGACCGTGGAGAGCCAGGTGGGCAAGGGCTCAACTTTCTCGGTTTCCCTCCCGACGGCTCCCGACGCGCCGACTCCGCCGCCAGAGTGATCGTCAGCGGTAGACGACGCAGCCGCGGGCCTCGAGCTGATCGATCCACACCGGGAATCGCTCGATGGGATTCCAACGGAGGTCCAATTTCTCGAGTGGGAGATCGGCGATCCCGTCGGGCAACGACGTGATTCCGTTCGCGCGCAGGTCGAGATACGCGAGCTTGTGCAGACGCCGCAACGACTCCGGCAGCCCGCTGATGCGGTTGCCGCGAACATTCAGCTCGAACAGGCGGTCGAGGTTGCCGACCGATTCGGGAATCCGCGTGAGCTTGTTGGATTCGAGATTGAGCTTTTTGAGCTGCGACAACGAGCCGATCGACTTGGGTAGCTCGACGATATCGTTGTTGGCCACGTGAAGCTCGCGCAATGCATCCAGCCGACCAATCGACTCGGGGAGCGAGAGCAGATGGTTGCCGCTCGCGCGTAGCTCGATCAAGCTTGCGAGATCTCCGATCGACTCAGGCAGGCGAGCCAGTTGATTGTCGCTCACGTTGAGATAGCGAAGCCGCGTGAGCTTGCCGATCGAGCTCGGGAGCTCGGTCAGCTTGTTGTCGCTCAGATAGAGATAATCCGAAAGGCCATCGAGCTCACCGATCCCCTCCGGGAGGGAGCGAATCTCGTTGTGCGCCAGATCGACGAGTCGCACGCCTTTTAGGTTGCGAATCTTGTCGGGGATGGTGGTGAGCTTGTTGTTGGAGACATTGAATACCAACAGATCGGTTTCTTGCCACACCGATTCGGGGAGCGCGGTCAGCTCCGTGTGTCGAATGGTCAGGTTGCGACGGGCGGACATCCCGGCTGTCGTCGGGGAAGTGGAGTTTGCCATACAAACAATCTGCTGTATTGATGTCGTCGGCGCAAAATCACGGGGCCGGAGGAACCACGGAGGACGCAGAGAACGGAGAGGCTGCGCGCAGAAGACGATTGTACTAGGGCCGAAGCAAACCAGTGGCGACTTGTAAATCGTGTGCGTCATATAACCGGCCCCCGCGAATCACCTGTTCGACTTTTCTCACGTCACTCACGTGCTCCGCCGGCTTGCCGTTGACGATCGCGATATCGGCAACCTTCCCGACGGCGATGCTCCCGTAGTCTTTGTCCTCCTTCATCACGCGCGCCGGAACGAGCGTCGCGATTTGAAGCACGGTGGCCGCCGGAATTCCGGCCTTCTCGTAGAGCTCCAACTCCGTGTCGTAGCTGGTGCTGCCAAAGGCATCGGTGCCCGGAACGAGAGTAACGCCGGCGTCGAATAGACGCCTGATGAGGCGCAGATAATTCGCGTCGGCCTTTTGGACATCGCTCGACACGCCGGCGCCGACCGCCTGAGCGATGCCAGTGCCGGCGCTGGTAATCCAGACGCTGAACGTGCCGTCGATCACGGTGTTGTTTCGCTTGAGTACCGCGATCAAATCCGACATTGCCGGACCGTCGACGTCGATGTTCGCGGCGACAGCGCTCGCGACGGCCGAGTAGGCGCGCATGGTCGGGACGTAGAGCGAATCTTGATAGAACGTCGAGAACAGGAACGCAGCGTGATTGATTTCGTCGAAGCCGAGCCGAATCGCCGACGGCACAGTCAGACCGCGCGGCATGTGGCCGCTCAGTCGCATGCCGCGCTTGTGCGCTTCCGCGGCAATCGTGGGCACCAGGTCGGGATGGACGAGGTTGTACAGCTTGATCTGCTTGTAGCCCATCGAGTCGTATCGCGCGACCCACTGTCGCGCCTCGTCCTCGGTACGCACCAGGACGGCCGTCGGGCCGGCCCATTTTCCCGGGCCCTCGATGAACCCGGCGAGCACGGCGCGCGGTGCGGCGATACGTCCGGCTTGCGCGCGATCGCGCTGCGATGTCGCGACGTCAATGTCGGACGCGAGATCGCGCGCCGTCGTGATGCCGTACGAGAGCTGCATCGGGCTGCCCGAGTTCTCGCTCGTGAGCTGCATGTGGCCATGCATCTCCCACATGCCGGGCATGATGGTCTTGCCGGTGGCATCGATCACGGTGGCGCCGGTGGGAATGGCGACGGAATCCGCCGGTCCGACCGTAGCGATCCGATCGCCGCGGATGACCACCGTCATGCGCGGTTGCATCAGGCCGCGCTCACTGTCGAACAGATCGCCGTTCTTGATCGCCACCGTTCCGTTCGTGCGCTTCATTAATCGAGCGTTGAGAGCCTCGGCCTGCGCGTCACGGTACGCGGTCTCAATCTTTCGCAGCGCCGGCAGCGCCACCTCGGCTCCTGGCTTCACGGTGATGAACCAGCTGACCTCAGTGGCGAACAAGTCGTCGTTTGCGTCGAGCCAGATGAGTTGCGGTGAGGCACCGACGCCGCGATCCATGGAGACGAGACGCACGTGTTCGCTTCCGCGCGACGTCGAGACGGTGGCTTCCTTCAACACCGCGGCGCTTATCGTGACGCCGTTCGGCAGCTTGATGGCGTGTTGTGCCTGGTGCAACGCGTGCTTTGCGATGGCGGCCTGGTCGTAGGGCGTCGAGCCCATCACGTAGTAGGCGTCGGACTGTACTCGCTCGGCTGTGCTGCTCGCGGGTGACCAGCGACGAACGGAATCGCCGACGATCTCGATGCGCGACGTCGGATCACCGAGCTGGTCGTCGGCAAGAACGGGACGCAGCTCGGCGAAGATGATGCGGCCCCCACGCACGATGTAGCGCCAGTGGACGCGTGTTCCGCGATTGCGATCCGTGAAGACATAGCGCACGGTAACGGTGTCGCCGCGTCGCGTCACAACCATCGATCCGGCGGAGCGATCGTGGTTGAGGACGGGGTAGACGGTGCTATCGGTGGCAGCGAGAGAGGCGGCGAACAGAAGGGAAGTCAGCATTGCACAGTGTGCGTCAGGGATACTGCACGAACGGCTTGGGTGGTTTCTACGACTTGGAACGGACGCGGACAGAAACAACGGACACGAGCGATCCAAATGCTCGCCGAGAACGTACTTCTCTTCGGTGGGGGCGCAAATTCCCGCGACCAAGAATGCCTTTCGGCATCCTGAGCCAGGCGTAGATTGTTGCTTGGCCTGGGTCACCCGAACCCTTTGGGAGGTTGATGATGAGACAAAATCGCCGCGAATTCCTCGAGCGGGTCACGACCGGCGCGATGTTGGCTGCGGTGCCATTCTCACCGGACGTGTTGCGAGAGTTGGGCGCGCTTTCTTCCCCGCGCGGGAGGAGCGCCGAAGAGTTCGATCTGACATGGGTGGATCGTGTCAAAGGGAAATACCGCGCGGTCTTCGACGTGCCGGAGATCGACAGCGGCTACGGTGTGTGGCGCGCGTCGATCTGGGGCAAACAATACATGGAGATCCTCAAGGTCCCGCCGACCGAGTTGACGCCCGTCCTCGTCATGCGCCATCACGGCATCGCGCTCGCGATGCAGCAGTCGTTCTGGGACAAGTACAATGTCGCGAAGAACAATCAGGTGACGCACCCGGTCACGCAGCAAGGAACGGATCGGAATCCGGCGCTGCTGTCATCGAAGCGTGGCGAGGTGCCGGCGGATTTCGACGAGGTCGCCCTCGACCGATACATCGCGCGCGGCGGGATCGCATTGGCGTGCAACCTCGCGTTCGACGACATGATCGAGCTCGTGACGAAGAAGGATGGTGGCTCGCCCGAGGCGGCGCGCAAAACCGCGTTGGCTGGTTTGGTGCCGGGCGTCTTGCTCCAACCGTCGGGCGTGTTCGCGGCGCTTCACGCGCAGGACGTGGGCTGCAAGTACCTGCGCGCGAGCTGATGACGGTTGCTGGTTGCTGGTGACTGGTTGCTGGCAACCGCCAACGAGCCACCAGCAACTAGCAACCAGCAACCAGCAACTATTTGTTCCACGGCGGTTTCACACCGATCGAGCGCGCGTACGCGATGAGTTGGCCCAGGTGCTCGTGCAAGTCGTCGGTCATCGCGAACGCGGCTTGATCAAGCGTGAGACCCCACGGCTTGTACTTTCCCGTGAGCTGCGACGGATCGGCCGCGGCGACTTGGGCTCGTCCGTACATCCACGCTTTCTCGAGCTGATCGATCACGTCGCTCTTCGCGGTGATCTTTTCCAGCGCGGCCAGCTTCTCACGCGGCACGCCGAAATCGGCCGGCTCCTTTCCGCCGATCGATCGCGGCGCGTAAAACGACCACTCCGAGGCGATGTGCATCAACGCCTCGGAGACCGATCGCACTCCAGCAGCAGGACGCCACGAGTATTTGTCGGCGGGGATTGCATTCGCGAGCGCCATGATCTTCGCGTGCAGCGTGTCGAGGTCCGTGAGATACGTATCGCGCACGTGCACGGCCGATGACGCGTTGAGCGCGTCTTGTGCGACGACGGCGCGCATCGGGACGATCACGGACAACGCGACGACTACGGTGCGACCACCGAGGCTGAACCACTGGCGACGAATGCGTTGCACGGGAGACTCCGGATTCATGTGTGGTCGTAATTCTTCCGTGCCTCACTCGCATTACCAGAGCAGTTCGTCCCAAAGCGCAAATCCTGACAAAACGCGAACGCGACGCGTTCAGCTCGGTCGAGCATCGGGCCGCGCCCGCTTCTCGGGGGCTCATCGGTACGCGGGAGTAAAACGCAGTGTCACGAGGTCGCGAGTAAACTTGCGCAACAATCAACGTGCATTCTCCAAAGCGTCGAGCCGTGGCACATCAACTGGCACGTCGCCTGCCCTCCTGCGTTCGTCCGGCGATGGCGTTTTGCCGTCGCGAGATGAAGCTGTCGCAGCAATGGAGGAAAAGAATTATGAGTATCCGCAACAACGGTGTGTGTGCGACGGGAGTCGCCGTCGCGTTGACGGTCATGATGGCGTCGACGGCAGTCGCGCAGAGCACGTCGGATAGCACGAAGACCACGTGCCGCGCCGGCGCGAAGCCGACCGCGAAGTGTCCAGCGAAGACGACGCGCTCCTCGACTCGAATTCCGATCTCGAAGGAACCGGTGACGAAAACAGATTCGGCCGCGGGACGCGTCGACACGACAATGGTTCAGCCGACAAAGGTCGACACCACGGTCGTAACGCCGGTGCCGGTCGATACCACGACGATAAAAGACACGACAACGGTCGTGACACCGCCGCCACCACCGCCACCGCCTGCCGAAACAACGGTCGTGGCACCGCCGATGGTCGTTCGGCATTATAGGAACGGTTTCTACATCGGTATCGGCGGCGGAACGAACGTGCCGACGGGCGCGATTCGCGATGCGTACGATCCGGGCTTCAACGTGACCGTTCCTATTGGCTGGGACGCGCCACTCGGCCCGCTCGGACTTCGGCTCGATCTGAGCTACAACCAGCTCGATGCGCGGTCGGCACTACGCAACACCGGGAACGCGGTCGCCGTGACGTCGACCAATCCGCAAATCTGGTCGGCAATGGCCGACGCGAAATTCCGTCTGCCGTTTACCGGACGATTCATCGGCGGCGCGACGACCGGTCTCTACGCGATCGGCGGCGTCGGCGCGCACTACTTGCGCAATTATTCACAGACGTTCGGTGTGACGAACCCGAACACGAACATCAATGATCAAGGTGTGCAGACGGCGACGCTGACCGACAACGGCTCGCTGTGGCGCATGGGCGCCAACGTCGGCGGCGGGTTGTCAATCGGTCTCGGTTCGACGGAGCTCTTCGTCGAATCGCGGTACGTGCACATCTTCACGAAGAATCAGGCGACGAGTTACGTCCCGATCATCCTCGGCCTGAGCTTTCGCTAGGTAGTGACTTCGTTGGTCGCTAAGCGATGGGCCAGCGCCGCAATGCGGCGCTGGCCCATCGGTTGTCTGATCCGGTCTGTTGTCCCCACAGACCCCACGGTACGTTCGGGCGCTGGGCCCGCCTGGTTGTGCCCGATTGAATCACAACCGGGCGCGACGCCGTAGGATGGCATCGAGGTGATTTCACCGTGTATTCAACTTGTCTCTTCTGCAACAAGCCGCTCGGCGCCAACGAGGCGCTAGAGGCGTTTCCGATCGGGCGCCGTTTGGCGTTCGACCCCTCGAAGGGCCGGCTTTGGGTCGTGTGCCGACAGTGCGAACGCTGGAACCTGTCTCCGCTCGAGGAGCGGTGGGAGGCAATCGAAGACGCCGAGCGCCTCTATCGCGAGACGCGGCGCCGAGTGTCGACGGAGAACATCGGGCTCGCCAAGCTGCGCGACGGGACGGAGCTCGTCCGTATCGGTGAGCCGTTGCGTCCGGAGTTCGCCGCATGGCGCTACGGTGATCAGTTCGGTCGCCGTCGGCGGCGCCAAATGCTCATCGCGGGCGGCGGCGTCACGGCGTTTGGCGCGCTCCTGGTTGGCGGAGCTGTCGCCGGGGTCGGCGTCGGCGGCTTCGGATGGATGGCGATGAAGGCCATGCAAACCATCATTCACGGTCGTCCGGAGAGCATCGTCGCGACGATTCAAACCGAACACGCGGGGATCGTGAAGGTGCGGCGCCGGCATCTCGCCGAGACCGCGATCGTGCCGGGAATCGAGGGACCATTTGCAATCGATTTACGATTTAAGAATGGCAAGGCGCGGTTCGAAGGGCGCGAAGCTGAGCGCATCGCGTCGATCGTCGTGCCGCAAGTCAATCGATACGGCGGCGCCCCGAGCGCCATCTCCGACGCGGTGAATCTGATCGAGTCGTCCCGCGGGACCGAGGGATTTCTCGAGGAGGTCGCACAACACGCGCCCGTGGTGCCCCCGTATCCGGTCAGAGGGAGAAGGCGGTATCGCGGCAGCGGATTCTACGGCGGAAAAATGGATCACGGATTGTTCGCGTTGCCGACGTCGGAGCGACTCGCGTTGGAAATGGCGTTGCACGAAGAAGCCGAGCGCAAGGCGCTCGAGGGCGAGCTCACGGAGCTGGAGCGAGCCTGGAAGGACGCCGAGGAAATCGCCGCCATCTCCGACGACATGTTCGTCACGCCGGGCATTCGCGGCACGATCGACCGCTTGCGCTCTGGAGGATCGACGTGAGCAAACGTGCCGGGCTCCGTGTGCTCGCCGCGATGCTCGTCACACCATTCTTGCTCGGCGCCCAGACAGGCTTTGTCTCGACGTCCGACTCGGCGCGCCTGTACTACCGGATCATCGGCCACGGCGCCGACACGATCATCGCGATCCATGGCGGGCCCGGTCTCGATCACGAGACGATCTTCGGCGACTTCGCCATCCTCGGCGAGAAGCATACGGTGATCTTCTACGATCAGCGTGGGGGCGGTAAATCGACTCTGCCGGCTGATACGACGACGCTCGTCGCCGCGAGGCAGGTCCAGGATCTCGACGAGCTGCGGCGACACTTTGGCATCGGCCGCGTGACGCTCGTCGCGCATTCCTACGGCCCGCTGCTCGCGGCGTCGTACGCGATCGCTCACCCGTCGAACGTGAAGCGCATGGTCTTTTTCGGACCTGTCCCGCCGCGGCGCGGCACGTTCTGGCAGCGGTTCGGTCAAAGTCTCAACACGCGGCTGGACAGCGGCCAGCGGGCGGCGATGGCCGCGGCGGGTCGTCGCATGACCGATCCGGCGGGCGACGCGCGACAGGCATGCCGCGACTACTGGGCGATCGGCTTGCGACCGCGCCTCGCCGAGCCTGATCGAACGCTCCCGCTGCTGAAATCGGACTTGTGCGCCACCGATCCGGCGGGACTGCGCTACGGCAACCGGATCGGAAACCGCGTGATCATGGGCTCGTACGGTGATTGGGACCTGCGGCCGCAGCTGCGGACACTGAACGTGCCGACGCTCGTCGTTCACGGCGAGGAGGAGAGCATCCCGATGGATCTGGTCGAAGAATGGGTGACGTCGATGCCGCGCGCGCGATTGCTTCGCGTGCCGCGCGCGGCGCACTTCACCTATGCCGAACGACCCGAGCTGGTGTGGCCGGCGGTGGAGCGGTTTCTGGCGGGGCTCGACGACAAGTAGCAGCGTTTTCTAGTTGGAGAACTCATACTGCTGAGGACGACCATGCTCATCACGATCATCGTTGGGATTCTCGCCGGATTCCTTGCCGGGAAGATCATGAACGGCTCGGGTTACGGTCTGTTCGCCGACTTGCTTCTCGGACTTGGCGGTGGCCTCGTGGGGAGTCTCGTGCTCGGCATGGTTGGCATCGGCTCGCGCGGGCTCATCGGCTCGGTCCTGATCGCGACCTTCGGCGCGATGATGCTCATTTGGGTCGTGCGGGCGATGAGGTCGGATCACGGGCACATCTAGAGCGTTGGAACGGTAGAACGGTGGAACGTTAACAGCGACGCAGTTTCGTTCCACCGCTCAGCGAGCGTCAGCGAGCGTCCGTTCCCCCGTTCCCGCGGCATTACGCGCTGCCTCGCCGGCGAAAACCTTCGCGAGGAGCTCGATCCCGTCGACATATCTCGGACCGGGTCGAGCGAAAAAGGCATTGGCGTCGACCGGGTAGACGCGCGCGCCCGGAATTGGCGGAAGGTCGCGCGCCATGCGCTCGGCTTGCGCGAGGTGATATCCGCACGGCGCGACGATCACGATCTCCGGCGACTGTGCGTGCACGTCGTCCCATGAGATTCGGACGGAATCGGCGCCGGGGCGCCCGAGCCGGTCGTCGCCGCCGGCGATCTCGATCATCTCCGGCACCCAGTGTCCGGCGCAAAAAAGCGGATCGGTCCACTCGAGGAACGTGACTCGCGGCCGTCGCGTCAACGTACGCGTGGACGCTCGTACGCGCTCCACTCGCTCGTGATTCCGCGCGACGAGTGCGTTCGCCTGGTCGCCGCGTCCGATCGCTTCGCCGACGGCGATGATGTTGTCATCGATCTCGGCGAGTGTGCGCGGGGTGAGATAAATAACCGTCGGGTTCGACGGCAGTGATCTGAGCGCGCGCGTCAGCTCGTTGCCCGAGGGCGCGCAGACCTGACACAGGTCCTGCGTGAGGATGACGTCCGGGGCGAGGTCGCGCAGCAGGAGCTCGTCGACGACGTAGAGACTCTCGCCGCTGGCCAGGCGTCCCGACACGGCGGCGTCGATCTCCGCCTGGTTCAAGCCGTCGAGATCCAACGACGGTTTGCTGACGACCGGAAGCGCCTGAACCGAAGCCGGATAGTCGCACTCATGCGACCGGCCGACGAGCTCGGCACCCGCGCCGAGTGCGTGAACGATCTCGGAGCCGGCGGGCAGAAAGGAGACGATTCGCGTCACAACCCCAAACATAATGTGCCGGCGAGTGGCAGAGCGGGCGACGGATTGCCAAGTTGTCCGCCGCATCCATCACCATGGAATACACAATGAAACGTCTCTATCTCGCCATCGTCGTCGCCATTTTCGCCGCGCCAGCGGGTTCGCAAACGGTAAACGCGGCACAATTGGACAGCATCATTCGAAAGGCAGTTGTCGAGAAGCACATCGTCGGGCTGTCGGTCGGCGTGATGCAGAATGGCAAGGTGGTTCTCGCCAAGGGCTACGGCGTACGCGATCTCGCCAGCCGCGATCCGGTGACACCCGAGACGATGTTCGGGATCGGGTCGGTGACAAAGCAGTTCACGTGCACCGCGCTGCTGATGCTCGCGGAACAAAAACGATTGTCGCTCAGCGACCCCGTGTCGATCTGGTTTCCGACGTTGACCAGGGCGAAGGAGATCACGCTGATCGACTTGGGCGGTCATCTCTCCGGATATCGCGACTACTATCCGCTCGACTTCGTCGACCAGGAAATGCAGAAGCCGGCCACAGCGGATCAGATCATCACCGAGTACGCGACGCGTCCGCTCGATTTTGCTCCGCGATCTCGATACTCGTACAGCAATACTGGTTTTCTCATTCTCGGGCGCGTGATCGAGAAGGTCAGCGGCGAGCCTTTTGGAGCGTTCATCGGGAAGCGGATCTTCACGCCGCTCAAGCTGACAAGGACGGTGTACGAGCCGGTGGCGCCGACGAGCGTTGGGAACATGGCCCGCGGTTACACCTCGTTCGGCCTGGCCGATCCGATCCCCGCTGATCCCGAAGCGCGTGGCTGGGCTGGCAGTGCGGGGGCGATCTGGTCGACTCCGAGCGATCTGCTGACGTGGGACACGTCGCTACTCGATCACACGCTCATTTCGCCCGCCTCGTTCGCGGTGCTCTCGACGGCGCAGCGTTTGACCGACGGGCGATCGAGCGGCTACGGTTGCGGCGAGGGCGTGAACGATCGCGGCCAGGCGGTGGTCCTGTCGCACGGCGGAGCGGTGAGCGGCTTCGTAGCGCAGAACACCGTGATTCCGGCGACGCGATCGGCGGTGGTGCTGTTGTCGAATACCGACTTCTCGCCGATCGCGGCGCTCAATCAGGAGCTCGTGGCCAAAGTGATGCCGCGCGGTGTCGACGTGCCGGTCGTCGCGGGACTCTCGGCGCTCGACGCGGCGAAGAAGTTCTTGACGGAGCTCGAGAAGGGTCAGGTCGATCGCGCGACGCTCGGCGAGGACTTCAATCTGTTTCTGACGGCGGCGAAACTCGCCGCGGGTCGGAAAGCGCTCAACGCGATGGGCCCGATCTCGAAGATTCGCATCGCGAACACCGTGGAACGCGGAGGAATGGAGGTCGCGATCGTGCAGTTCGACGTGGGCGGGACTTCATCGCAGGGACTGATGTACCGAACGCCCGACGGCAAAGTGCAGGAGTTCTTGTTCTCGCGTAGCTAGGACGCCACGCGTCATGGCGATGGAGATGCCCGCACGTCGGTGATGAAGTATTCCGTGTCGCCGAAACACGAATTGGGCACGCGCTTGTGCTGCTCGTATGTGAGCACGACGTGCTGGCCGCTCAGGCGGCTCAGCTCCGAAGCAATCGAGTCGGAGCGAGCGCTGAACACAAACTTCTCCGGCGCGGCACCGGGAACGGCCGTCATTTGGAGCTCGCCTTCCCACGTCTTACACACCCAACCGCGCTTGGAAACCTTTTGGAGAATACCAGCGCGCGTACCCGTTGAGTACGTGAAGTGCAGGGAGATTTCCGCCCAGAGCGTGAAGACGAGTGTGGGCACGAGGACAATGATCGCGAGGGCGGTCGCGATCCAGTGGCGGCGGACGAAGGTGCCGACGGGCATAGGGATAACCTAGCTGGAAGGTGAGCTCGACGGCGCGAGTCGCCACGTTACCGTCGCTCGGGCAACCGCGTCGCCCGACGCGTCGCGCACGTCGGCGGTGACGTCGAACGATGTCTCGCCGCGAATTTCAGGCACGACACAGCGACACTCGGCCGTCAGCGTACCGCGCGCCTTCTTGAGATACGCGATCGACAGACCTGTCACGATGCCGCGCACCGTGGGTGGCAATGCCATGAGCATCGCCGTTCCACTCGTTACTTCGGCGAGGTTGACGAGAGCGACGGCGTGAACCGAGCGCAGGTGATTCCGCACCCGTCGTCGATCGCGAAGCGTCCACCGCGCGTATCCAGGGCCGAGCTCCTCAACCCGCGCGCCCATCGTCCCCGTGTACGGCGCCATGCGTCCGATCAACATGCTGAATGCGGCGCGTCCGAACGGAACGTGCGACAGACGTCGCCACCAGAGCGCGATCGATCCGCCGGGCGCGTCGAGCGATTTCACGTGGCTGTCGACAGCATTGCACTATCGTCCCGCGGCGAGAAACTTCGCGATCGTCTCGTTGAGAAACGTGCGATCCTCGGCGTTCGCGCCAGCTCCCGCCGGATGTCCCCACAGCGATGGGATGGGGAGGAGCGACACCGTGGACATGAATTGCGCCTCGTAGCGCGCGTCACCGACGGGGAAGTAGAGATCCGTCTCCGACGGCATATACAGGAACGGAACCTTGATCGACTTGAGCGCGCGTTCGACGTCGCCATTGAATCCCGGTGTTTGGCCAACGTCGTGTCGCTCCCATGTACGGACCTGGAGGACCAAGTCGTTCGCGTCGGCGCCGGGAATGAAGTTCGTGCGGAAGTTCTCCATGTACTTCTCGAGCGTCGTGCCGGCCGGCGCATTGGCCTTCCACAACTCGCGGCGCC
>DASYSU010000454.1:0-15479 GCA_036002925.1 Gemmatimonadaceae bacterium
CGTCCTTCGCCGTCACTCGAAACCGTACACCGTCGGGAATCTCCGTCGACGTCGAACGATACTCCGCCGTTTGATCGAGCATCATTGCATGCATCGACAGGATTCGGCGAATCGCACCGACGGTTTCGCCCGTGCCGGTCACGTCAGCTTCCATGCCTCCGGCTACATTGTGCTGCCGGACCGTCGACCGCATCGTCACGGCATCCATGTCGATGAGGTGTCGACGCAACGCCTCGATGTCGACTCTCGACCAATCGGTCGCCGAGTCGGCCTTGAGCAGGCGGACGACTTCCGCGATGGTGGCAAACGCGGCCTGACCCGCCGATGTAGGAACCGGCCCGGCCGCTGCATGCATCGACATGTCGTGCTGCGCGGCGGCGCCTGACACCGGAATGACCACACCGACAACAAACATCCAAACTCGACGACTGAACATGATCGCTCCTTGTTGGGTTGCCCCACTCTATGCGTCACCTCGCGACTCGTCCGGAACAAAAGTCACAGGACTTATGTCACTCCCGCTCTTTGTTGGTGCCGCTCTTAGTTAGTCCCGCCCCCAGTCGATACCTCCCTCCCCCCAACGATTCGATCATCCCACGCCGCATCAGCGAACGAATCTCCCGCGACACCACCTCGCGAACCGTCCCCAACTCCTCGGCGAGCGCCTGTTGCGTCATCCCGAGCGTGATCGATGCCGAACGATTCACTGGCCGCGCCAGCAGGAACTCGATCAATCGCGATTGCACGCTCGTCGCCGATCGCTCGTCGAGCCGGTCGACGAGCTGCCGCACGCGCGACGCGAGCCGTCGCGCGATGAGAAAGGCGATCGCCGGCGCTTCGCCGATCGCCGCCTCGAGTGCCGCGCGGCTGAACAACGCGCACTCGGTCGGCTCGGCCGCGATGCCGGTGGCTGGGTGGGTTCCACCGCCGAACAACGGCACCTCGCCGAGTGTACCGCCCTTGGTCTCCGTGTGAACGACGTGCTGCCGCGATCCCGAGCCGCGCACCACACGGACTCTTCCCTCGAGGACGACGTACCATCCGCGCGGTTCGCTCCCGGCCAGAAACAACACGGTACTCGGCTCGAATCGCACCTCGATTCCCCGTCGCGCCAGCGCGCCGATCACGTCGCGTGATTCGTCGGCGAACAACGGCAAGCGCGCCAGGCGATCGAGGGGAATCATGTCACTCGGCCCCGCGACTCATTTCTCTTTGATCTTCGCCCACGAATCTCGAAGCGTCACCGTGCGGTTGAACGTCAAACGACCGGTCGTCGACACCGGATCGCTGATGAAGTACCCCGTACGTTCGAACTGATAGCGCGTCCCCAGCGGATCGCTTGCGACACTCGGCTCGACCTTCGCGTCAGGGATCACGACCAGCGATTCCGGATTCACCACGCTCAAGAAATCCTGACCCTCCTCCACCGCGTCGGGGTCGGGAATCGTGAACAGTTTGTCATAGAGATGCAGATCGCAATCGATCGCGTGGGAAGCCGACACCCAGTGAATCGTTCCCTGCACCTTTCGTCCATCGGGTGAATCGCCGCCGCGCGTCGCCGGGTCGTAAGTGCATCGCAGCTCGACGATTTCGCCTGACGCATCTTTCACGACCTGCGTGCAGGTAATGAAGTAACCGTAGCGGAGTCGTACTTCGCGGTTCGGCGCCAACCGATAGAACTTCTTCGGCGGATCTTCCATGAAGTCGTCGCGCTCGATGTACAGCTCGCGCGAGAACGGCACCTTGCGCGACCCGGTCTTCGGCACGTCGTGCGGGTAGTACGAGGCGTCGAGCTCCTCGACCTTGTCCACCGGGTAATTCTCGATCACAACCTTGAGCGGCCGCGTTACGCACATGACGCGCGGCACTCGCATGTTGAGATCGTTTCGAATGGCGTGCTCGAAGGTCGCGAGCTCGGTGCGCGCGGGCTTTCTCGCGACGCCGATCGTGTCGCAGAACGCGCGTAGCGCCTCAGGCGTCACGCCGCGACGCCGCATCCCGGCAATCGTCGGCATGCGTGGATCATCCCACCCTGACACGAACTTCTCGTTCACGAGGCGAAGCAGCTTTCGCTTGCTCAACACTGTGTAGTCGAGCTCGAGGCGCGCGAACTCGGTCTGCTCAGGCGGGCGATCGAATCCGCACTCATGTACGAGCCATCGGTAGATGTCGTTGTTGTCTTTGAACTCGAGCGTGCACAGCGAGTGGGTGATCCCCTCGATCGCGTCCGAGAGCGGATGGGCGAAATCGTACAGTGGGTAGAGACACCACGCGTCGCCCTGGCGGTAGTGATGCGCGTGACGGATTCGCAGCAACAAAGGATCACGCATGATCATGTTCGGATGCGCCATGTCGATCTTGGCGCGCAGCACGTGCGCGCCGTCCGGAAACTCACCGGCACGCATTCGGCGCAACAAATCGAGATTCTCTTCGACAGTACGATTGCGATACGGGCTGTCTTTCCCCGCCGACGTCACCGTGCCGCGGCTTTCGCGAATCTCCTCGTCGCTTTGCGAGTCGACATAGGCTCTTCCCTTCTTGACCAGCAGCTCGCCGAACTCGTACAGCTTGCCGAAGTAGTCGCTCGCGTACAGTTCGGCATCCCACTCGAATCCGAGCCAGGCAACATCCTGTTTGAACGCGTCGACGTACTTGATGTCTTCGGTAAATGGATTCGTGTCGTCGAAGCGCAAATTGCAGCGCCCGCCGAACTCCTCTTTGATCCCGAAGTTCAAACAGATCGATTTCGCGTGACCGATGTGCGCAAAGCCGTTCGGTTCGGGCGGAAATCGCGTTGCGATCTGCCGCCCGAAGCGATTGCTAGCGACGTCTTCCGCGACCATCTCGCGAATGAAGTCGCGCCGCGCGGCGGGCGAGGACGATGAGGTGTCGTTTGCGGGCTGAGACACGTGTTGCAAACCTGTCGGGACGAGGAAGGGTGACAGCGAGCCACTCCCCAAAACCTAAGCGAGCGCCCCGCACCCGACGACGGCGCTCAGGCGCGTCCGTGGGGTGTCAGGCTTCCGCGCATCCCGACGCAAATCGCCGCCGCCACGAGTGCCATCGCGGCAAGACACAGAAATGCGCCCGTATCCCCTCCGGTCGTTGTCTTCAAGAATCCGATCACGTTCGGCCCCACAAACCCGCCGACGTTGCCGATCGCATTCACGAGCGCGATCCCGACCGCTGCCGCACTACCACTCAACAACATTGTGGGAATACACCAGAACGGCGCTAGAAAACTGATTACCGCCACCTCGGCGACCGCCAAGCTCGCGATCCGCAACATGGGGGTGCCTAACAGCCCTGCACCTGCGCAACCAAGTGCCACGAGCGTGGCGCACGCCGCGGCATGCAACGCACGTTCACCCGTTCGATCCGAGCTTGCGCCCACGACGAGCATCCCAATCGCGCACAATCCCGCGATGCCGCCCGTGATCCATCCGGTCGCGGCATTGCTAGTGTGCAACGCGTCCCGGATCAACGTCGGTCCCCAGAACAGGTAGGCGTAACCCGCCGTCGTCACGAGAAACTCGGGCAGCGCGGCGAGCCAAATGAGCGGATGCGCCAGCCCGCGCAGCGCCGAGAGTCCGTGCTCCGTGTGCGCCGCGGTCCGGTCACGTTCCAAGCGCGCGACGAGCCACGCACGCTGCTCACTCGACAACCAACTGGCCTCTCGCGGCTGCTCGGTTAGATACCGCAGCACGACGAGCCCGAGCACGATCGAGGGAATCCCCTCCACCACGAACAACCACTGCCATCCCGCGAGCCCCAACCGTCCGTTGAAGCCGAGCAGCCACCCACCAAACGGACCACCAATCGTTCCCGACAATGGAATGGCGATCATGAACCACGCACCCGACCGCGCCCGCATCGACGCGGGGTACCATTGACTCAAGTAATACAGGATCGCCGGAAAGAATCCTGCCTCGGCCACGCCGAGCAGGAACCGCAAGACGTAGAATTGGGCCGGCGTCCGCACGAGCATCAGCGCCGACGCAAGCAATCCCCACGTGATCATGATGCGCGCGATCCATCGCCGCGCCCCCACGCGAACGAGCACGAGATTGCTCGGCACCTCGAACAGCGAGTAACCGACGAAGAAGATCCCCGCACCCAACCCGAACGCGCGCGCGCTGAAGCCAAGGTCGCGGTTCATCTGCAACGCCGCGAGCCCGACGTTCGATCGATCGAGAAAATTGAAAATGTAGAGAACGAACACGAACGGGATCAGCCGCCACGTGACGCGGCGCATCGTCTCCCGTTCGACCGCGCCGTCAGAATCTGATTCCGCCGCCGACCGTGATGACTTGACCGGAGATGTAATCGGACTCGGGGGTGCAGAAGAGATAGACGCCATTCGCCGCCTCCTCGACGGTGCCCAATCGGCCCAACGGGATCTGCTGCTTTGCCAGCGCGTCGAGACGCTCGTTGCCGAGCGGTTCTGTCATGCGCGTGTTGATGAACCCGAACGCCACGCAGTTCACGTTCACGCGATAGCGTCCCCACTCTTTCGCCAACGTCTTCGTCATGCCGACGACGGCGGCTTTCCCCGCCGCATAGTTGATTTGTCCCGCGTTACCATGCAGCCCCGACACCGACGAGATGTTCACGACTTTGCGGAACACCTCGCGCCCCTCTTCCGCCTCCTGCTTCGCGAATCGTCGGATCGGTTCCGCCGCGGCGCGCAGAATTCGGAACGGCGCTGTGACGTGGACGTCGAGCACCGCCTGGAACTGCTCGTCGGTCATCTTCTGAATGACATTGTCTCGCGTGAAGCCGGCGTTGTTCACGATGATGTCGAGGCCACCGAATCGGTCGAGCGCCGTCTGCACGAATCGCTCGGCGAACCCTGGTTCGACGACGCTTCCATTGCAGGCCACCGCCGCGCCTCCCTCGGCGCCGATCGCCATTACTGTTTCCGCCGCCGGCTCATCGTCGAGATCATTGACGACGACACTCGCTCCCTCACGCGCAAGCTTGAGGGCGATCGCGCGACCGATTCCGCGTCCCGCGCCCGTCACCAACGCGACTTTTCCGTCGAGTTTCGTCATGCCGCGGGACGGAAATCACCGCGCACGAATCGCTCGATCTCCGCGTTCACCACAGGCGCTGCTGCGCCGAACACCATTGTCATGTGATTGCCGGGCACTTGCACATAGCGCACGTCCGCGAACGCCGCGGCCGTCTGCTGCGCGTATTCCGGCTCGACGAGCGCCGGCGTGCCCGCGGGCCCGTACGCACCGGTGGCATTTAGCAGCAGCGTCGGTTGACGAACCGCTCCCACCCATTGCAGCCACGGCTCGCTCGCAACGCCCTGCAACGCCTGACCGATCGCCATCGCGCTCGTCGCCGATTGCGCCGTCCCGTCGGCGTTCTCCTGAATCTCGGCGCGGAAATACCGCTCGATGTCCTCATCCCAGAATCCGTCGAGGTGCGGCGCGCTTCGCGCCTCGGAGAGGTAGGCGTCGATCGACGGCGAGACTCGCGTCAGCCGGTCGAGCGACGGCTTGAGCAGTTCCCCGACTCGGGGATTCAGCGTGATCGCCGCGTCGATCACGATCAGTTTCTCGACTCGCTCCGGGTAGTGCGCGGCGATATAGATCGCGAGATATCCGCCGAACGAATGTCCGCCCAACACTACGCGTTCGAGATCGAGTGCGTCGAGGAGCCCGAGAATGTCGCGGGCGTGGTCGGCCATCGTGTAGCCGGTCGCGGGTTTGTCTGTCTTTCCGCGCCCGCGCAAATCGGGCGCGATGACGCGAAACGCTGGACTCAGTCCGGCGCCGATCAAGCCGCTGAAGCAGTGCGCGTTCGCCGAGAGCCCGTGAAGCAAGACGAGCGGCGGCGGCCCACCGGGAATGTCGAGATAGTGCATCTTGACGTCGCCGGCCACGAGGTACCTGTCCGTCGACATCGTCGGTGCCGGTGCGGTTGGAGTTCTCATACAGTCGCCAACGTCGCGTATTGGTCGCGCAGCACGCGCTTGAGCGTCTTGCCCGCGGTGCTGCGCGGGAAGTCGTCGACGATCGCGACGCCCTGAAGCTGCTGGTATCGCGCTGCAACCCGCGCGTTGATCCACGTGCGCAGCTCGTCGGGTGTGACCGAGCCAGCCTCCTTCAGAATCACCGCCGCGAATGGCGACTCTCCCCACTTCTCACTGACGACGCCGAATACCGCGACTTCGCGAATGGCTGGATGCTGCACCGCGATCTCCTCGATGTCCTTCGGAAATACGTTCACGCCGCCGGAAATGATCATGTCCTTCTTGCGATCGACGAGATGCAGATAGCCCTCGTCGTCCACGATCCCGACGTCGCCCGTGTGCAACCATCCATCGACGATCGCCTGCGCGGTGAGATCGGGGCGCTTGTAGTAGCCGGGCATCATCAGCGGCGAGTACCCCACGATCTCGCCCGGCTCGCCCGGGGGCAGATCGCGACCGTCGCCGCCGACGATGCGCATGCCGCTGAATGGAATGGGCGTCCCCACCGAATCGATCTTTCGCGCGAAGTCGGTACTGTCGAGCACCGTGATAAAGCCCTCGGTGAGCCCATAGAGCTCGTACAGCGAATTCGGTAGCACGGGCAACAACGCTTCCTTGTGCTCGCGATGCCACGGTGCGCCGACCGAGCAAAGCATCTGGAGCGACTTGAGTTTGTCGCTCGAGAAGTTCGGCGCGTTCAGCACGGCGACGATCTGCGACGGCACCATCATCACATGCGTCACCTGCTCTCGTTCCACGAGCTCGATGAATGCCGCCGCGTCGAATCGTTCCTGCAGAACGAACTTGCAGCCCAGGTACCACGCGGGCATGAGCGTCACGAACGCGCCGTTGAACACCAATGAGCCGGCGTGCATCACGACGCTCTCGGGCGTGAAGCGGAATTGGCTCGCGAACATCGTGCAGTAGAGAGCGCGCACATAGTGCGTGTGGACGATGCCCTTGGGCTGACCGGTCGTGCCACTCGAGTAGATGACGTTGTAGACGTCATCGTCGCGAATGTCGGGCGCCGGAGGCGGATCCGCGCTCGCCGCCGCTGTAAGCGCCGCATAGTCGCGATAGCCGGGCGTTCCCGGCGCATCGGTCAGGACGTAGTTGCCCGTCGCGATCTGAGAGAGTTCGAGGCGCGCTTCATCGAGTGCCTCGGTCATCGATCGACACGCGATCACTGCGGTCGCGTCGGAGTCGCGCAACAACGAAACCAGACCCGCGCCACGCAACAGCGGGCTCAATGGCACCGACACCACGCCCAGCTGCGCGCAGGCACGATAGGCCTCCAACAGCTCGATGCAATTGGGCAAAACGATCGCCACCGCCTCGCCCCGCTTCACACCGAGCGATCGCAGCGCGTTGGCGAGCCGATTCACGCGCGCGTAATGCTCGGCGAACGTGAATCGGCGCGCGCCACACACGACCGCTATGTCATCGCCGCGGTAGCGTGCCTGACGCGCCAGCAACGAGCCGACGTTCACCGGCTGACGCGTAGTCCGAGGAACGCCATCGTGCCGATGTCCGGCATGTTGATCATCTCGCGATGACGCTTGCCGAACGCGCAACTCCGATTCTCCGTCGCGATCGTCGAATTCGCCGGAGTCGTTCCCGCCTTGTACGTCACATCCGTCGCGCCGCAGGAATACAGATTCGCCACGTTCAGGTTGATCATTGTGTTCGGCAACTGCGGAATCTTCGCCGAGAAGTTCACGTCGAACGTGGCGAACGTCGGGATCACGCCGGTATTGACGCCTGAACGGAAGTAATAGGCATTGACGTCGCGGAACGTGATGCCGGTTGTCAGCGGTCCGACATCCTTCAGCGTCGTGCCGACGGTCCACTTGGTACTCGGCGCGTTCAACGCTGTTGCCTCTTCGAAGCCAGTCGGAACGGCGAGATCGGTCAGCTTCACCGTCGACAACGTGGCGCGCACGTCGAGCCGACTCGTCACGAAGTAATTCGCGCCGAGATCGAATCCGGACAACGTCGCCTTGCCGAGGTTGTAGTAGATCAGCGTCACGGGGGTGACTCCCCCCGGGGTGACGATGCGGCCGGTCGAATTTGTCGGGATGCCGTTCGGGTTGGCGGTCGGGTACGCGTACGTCGGCGACGCGGCAAACGGATTCGCGATCACGGCAAGCGGACTCGTGAAATTCTCATACTTCGACCGATAGTACGTCCCGTCGAGATACAGCTTCTCGGCCAAGATTCCCTTGTAGCCGTACTCCCACGTCTTGTTCGACTCGGGGACGAGCGGCGCATACGTCGCCTTCACGTTCCCGCTCGCGTCCTTTACGGTGAAGCCATCGGTGTTGCCGTAAATCGAGATGACCGAGGTCCAATCGGGGATGAAGAAATTCGTCTGGAGAATCGTCGGCGACTTGAATGCGCGATTGTACGTCACGCGGAACGCCTGGTCGGCCATCGGCTTGAGTACGATGCCGGCCTTGGGACTCCACTGACTCGAGTACGACGTCGGATAGTCGAGACGACCGGCGAGAACGATGTCGAGCCACGAGGCGGCGGGCGTCGTCGTCTGCGCGTACACGCCCTTCTGGCTGTTGCTGATGTCCTTCTTCGTGACGCGATCGGTGAGCCACTGGCGATCGCTGCTCACCACGTCGTCACGATATTGCCCACCGAATACCGCGGTGGTGTTGAGCAGCGGGGCGACCGTATAGTTGCCCTGCAACTCCGCCGCGTAGAGCCGCCCATTGCTCGGCCAGTCGGAGAGCATGCGCAGTGAGTCAGCGGAGAGACTCGCGTTCGCCGCTGTGAGCTGCGCACCCGCGTATCGGTTCAGCGCGAATGACTTTCCGGATTGCGACTGCTCACGATATGCGTTCAAGTACCAGTGCGGCGTCGAGTACTTCGCTTGTGCGACGTTGTACTTCCATCCGGAGAGCTGGTTGCGACCGACGTTCGTTTGTCCAATGCCGTCGGTGAGACTCATCCCGCCGTTCACCTCGAAGCGATTCTCGCCAGCGTAGTAGACGACTGCGCCCGTTCCGCGCTTCACGCTCGCACGCCAATCAATCGGTACCTTGAGGTTGGCTTCATTCACCGAGTTCGCCGTGCCCGGTGCGACCAGCGTACCGCCGGCATTGTAGTTCAAGTAATTCTGCCAATCGTTCGCGTCCTGATATTCACCTGAGATCTTATAGCCGAAATTGCCATTCGAGCCGGCAAAACGTCCCTGCACATCCTTGTATGAGCGGCTGCCGCCCATCACTTCGAGTGTGAGACCCGGGAAGGCCCGCGGATCCTTAGTGCGCATGGAGAGCACGCCGTTCGATGCGTCCGGTCCGTAGAGCGCCGAGCCTGGACCGACGAGGACTTCCATCCCGGCAAGATCGATTTTCGGCGTCGGCGTCAAAGACCCAGTCGGAAGTCCACTCTCCGGAATGACGGCAATGCGTCCATCCTCTACCATCAGGAAGCGGCTGTTGAACGACGAGTTGAATCCGCGCGCGTTGATCGCGACGCTCGTCATGCCGACCTGGATGAAGTCGAGGCCCTTCACTTCCTTGAGGACACCGGCGAAGGTGTTGCCGACACTGCTCTCGAGCACCTCGGGTCCGAGACTCGTAATCGTCGCCGGCGCATCGGTGATCTTCTCCGCGCGTCGCGACGCGGACACGACGATGCTGGAGAGCTGAACCGCGGCGTGGTCGAGCACGAACGACACCTTGGCGTCCTCGTTCGCCCGCACGACGATGCCCGACGTCAACACCGCGCGCTGGCCGAGGCGCTGCGCACGAATGTTGTACGTGCCTGCCGCGACTCCGCCAATCGAAAATCGCCCTGCGTCATCAGTGTTCGAGCGTAGTGCCGTCCCGACGACGGTGATCTGCGCGCCGGCGATTGGCCTCGCGGCGGAGTCGGTGACTGTCCCGATGATGCGGCCCGTTTGCGCCGAAACGAGAGAGGGTGCGGCGACGGTGAGAAGCGCGAACGTGCACAGCAGCGACAGAAAACGCCTGGTCATGATGGCCGTCCACTGAGGTGTGGGGAAAACCGGGAAGGGCGCGATAATGCGTATTAGCTGGCCGCTAATACGCATTATCACTCGCGGTTTGTCAAGATCGGCCTTTCCGCACGTGGTCATCGTGAGATGCCCGCACGTCGTCATCCTGGAGAGCAACGCGACGACGGATCTGCTTCCTTAGCGCCTCGCTTCTAATCCCAGCGGACCTCCCACTCACAATACGCGTCGCCGTCGTGCTCGCAGCGCACGTGAGTGACCCGCACTCCCTCTCCGCCAGCGAGTTCCGCCGCTCGCCTCAGTCCGCCAGTCTGCCGCTCGCAAAAGAGTGAACCGATCGCGGGAAACCCGACGAGCCGGAGCACCGCACGACCAACCTCTACCTCCACCGCCACCATGTCCCCGGGCGCATAATACAACTGGAACAAGGACACTGACTGCGTGACGAATTCCGCCGGTGATGCCTTCCGCAGTAGCCCGCCGTAGAGCTGCTGACCCAGCGACTCGATCGCGAACGCCCCGGCCCGCTCCATCCACCTCGTATCGCGCCCGCGGAGCATCTCATCCGCCGCGCGCCATACCGCGAGAAGCAACTCATAAGGCAACTCGTCGGTCATCGCAGCTTGCTCGATCCGACGCCGCAGATCGCCATCGAGCGTGCCCATGATCGCGTCGAGCGTCGCGTTGCCGTACGCATCGCGAATGAACCCAAGCGTTGCGTACACAGTCGAGCCACGCGCCATCGCCGTCGTCGCCGCTCTCATGATCCCGTCCCTCCACGAGCCGGTGGCGCCGTGCTACCCCGCGCAATGAGGCGAACGCCGAGCGGCTTCGCCGCGCCACGCGGCGCCTCGCCTTCGACCAGGCGAATCAGCATGCGCGCGGCTCGCGCACCGAGTTCGCGCGCGCGCACGTGAACCGTCGTGAGCTCAGGCGTCACGAGTCGCGCGGTCTCGATATCGTCGCACCCGCAAATCGACATCGCGTCGGGTACGCGCACACCGCTCTCGACGCAGGCCTTCAACGCCCCAAGCGCTACCAGGTCGTTCGTGCAAAACACGGCCGTCGGACGATCCCGGTCACCAAGCAGAACTCGCATCGCCGCTCGACCGCCCTCGACCGTCGGCGGGGTGCGACGCAGATGGTCCGACGCGATTCTTCCTCTCCCGCCATCACTCGCTCGCACGGTCTGCACGAAGCCCCGCTCCCGCATGCGAAACGCCCAGAGATCGCTCGCCGGTCCGATCAAGCCGATGCGCTGGTGACCTAATTCGAGCAGATGCTTGGCCGCCAACCGCCCCGCCTCGACGGCGTCGCTCATCACTGAGAGGTGCACGTCGGACGGCTCGTCGATCAACACTGCGTTCAGATCCGCGAGAGCAATGGCGTCGAGCGATGCCGCACCGACCGCGTCGATGATGATTCCGTCGATCTGTCGCGCGCGGAGCGCCTCGACATGTCGCGCCGCCGCGACCTCGACCGCGTTGCACAACAACACCGCGTACCCCTCGTCGGCAGCGACGCGCTCGACACCGGCCACGACGTCGACGAAAAACGGATTGTAGAGATCTGGGACGATGATGCCGAGCGAGTACGACCGGCTCTGAACAAGCGCCCGCGCAATGACGTTCGGCCGATATCCCAGCTCCTCGGCAGCACGGAGAATTCGGTCCCGCGTCGCATCGGAGACACGCACCGATTGGCTTCCGCCGATCACGAGCGAGACGAGCGGCTGCGACACACCCGCCCGCTGCGCGACGTCGTGCATCGTGACGCGCGACGGGCGTGCCCCACCAGAGCGCGCCGGAATCCCCACGGGGCGTGCGGAGTCACCAGGCATGTCGTGCCGTGCCGCGAAGCATGCTCTATCGTAACACGTCGCGGCGACCCGCACAGCCACTAGCGGTCGATCGGCATCGCCAAGCACGCGTATTTGAGAAACACCGAAAATGCGCTCACCGCCGAAACGACGAAGCCCGGCCCACCGTCGCGCCACCCGCTCATAAGGAAATAGTCACGCACGAAACGCCATGCCGGACGCACGAGGAGATCCCACAAGCGCGGACGACGTCCGCGTGAACGCAAGTCATCGGCCGCCCACCGCGCGTACGTCGCGACCTTCGACACATGGTGCGAGACGTCGCGATACGGATGATGCAGCAAGGCTCCGTCGAGCGTGCCCACGTCGTCCAGCACCTCGAGATTCTCGTGCACCTTCCGAATGGCGAATCGTTGCTCGCGCGAGAACACGCGCACTTTCCAATCATGGCCCCATGGACCGTGACGCAGTTCGCGGCCGAGATGCCAATTGCGTGAGCGAATGCGGTACGCCGACGGCGACGCGCCGCCGGCGCGCGTCAAACGATGGAGCGACGCGCGCAGTTCCGGCGTGACCAATTCATCAGAATCGAGCGCGAGCACCCAGTGATTCCGCGCGCGCGAAATGCCGGCGTTCCGTTGTTCGGCAATGGTGCGGCCGCGCACGATGAGAACCTCAGCACCGCATCGCTTCGCGATCGGTACGGTTCGATCACTCGATCCACCGTCGACAACGATGACCTGGTCGGCCCACCGGAGACCCTCGAGCGATTCCTGGATCCGCGCCGCTTCGTTCAGCGTCGGGATGACAACAGAGATTGCGACACGCTCGATTGGAATGAGCGCGACTCTCTGAGCCGTGACCGCAGCCGGCCACGGCGGCTGCGGTGGTGTCGCCAACGCTGGTCTTCGTGCCATGTCTCGAGTACTGGTGCAGAACAAGACACCCGATCTACGGCGATCCCTGACCCGGCGTTGGACGCTGCGAGCTCAGCGTTGTTAACGAATTTGGATTTGCCGCGTGCTGCGATCCGGCTGTTTCGGTGCCGGGAGTGAGATCTCCAACACACCGTCGTTGAACTTTGCTTCGCACTGATCCGCCCGCACGCCATCCGGCAACGGAATCGCACGGAAGAATGAACCGTAGCTGCGCTCGCTGCGGAAAAACCCGTCGCGCTCGTCCCGCTGCTCATTTCGACGCTCGCCGGAGATTGTCAGGACGTCATCGTCTACTTCGACGCGGACGTCGTCTTTTTTGATACCGGGCAGATCGGCACGCACGACGAATCGATCTCCGCGCTGTGTCGTTTCCACCTGCGGGATCCAGAGTGACGGTCCGCTACCAAATCCTTGCGATTGATCGGCGATGTCGGATCCACCCAGCAGCCCAATCGGATTGAGTCCGAACCCGGATCGGCCAAATCCGAATTGTCCGAATAAGCGGTCCATGTCCTCGGACATGCGTTGCATCAACTCGAACGGATTGCTGATTCCAGCGCGAACCGGCGCGCTCATGCCGCGCCGTGCCAGGCTTCCGGATTGTTGAATCGGTTGGCTCGACTGGCTCTGTCGGCCCAGTTGATTCGTCGGACTCTGCGAAGTCGCTTGGCTCTGTGGAATTGATTGAGCCGCTTGATCCGGTTGGTTCTGTCCGCTCGATCGATTCGCGTCGCGTCCCGTTTGGATCGGTGTCTGACGATCGCTCGCGTTGGCTCGGGAGCTCTGCGTCGTCTGCGTGCTCGCCGAGGTCTTCGGCTTCGGTTGCGTGCGTTTGTCTCTTTGATTTGTCTCGCGGGCCATGGGTGTGCCTCCGGCGAACGGTGGGTCTCGAGTGAATGCTCGGCCGCAGTTCGCCGCAACGGGCGTGCCCGTGATGCTCATATGGAAACTCTAGTGGCTCCGCTCGCCGCCCTCATCACTCACCGTGCGCTGTTACCTCGCACGAGTCCGTCCCCCGCCTGAAAAAATCCTGGCAGTGATACCGGCACTCGTCCGGTGATCGCGCCGCCTCCCGTCAGCGAAAGTGCTGTGGCGCGCTCGAGGTCGTCGCTCACGCCGTACGCCACCAGGTAGCTCCCGACGTGTGGGAACTGTCTGATCAAATACGGGTTGCCGAATGACGCGACGATGACCTTTCGTCGTTGCGCGAGACGATCGATCCATGCGGCAACGTGTTGCGGCACGGCAACCCGACCTTCTCCCTCGACGCGCCGAACGTAGGCGGTCACGATTATTGTCGTCGCGCGATCGGCCAGTCGATCGACGGAATCGAGTGCCGTAGTCGTCGCGCTCGGCAGAATGCGCGCGACCTGCACTGGTCGGCGTGAATCACCGGGCGCTCGTCCGCCGCGGAGCGTTGGCTCGAACGTTCGTCCCGCCTTGATCTCCGTTTCGGGCGCGTAGTGGACAATCAGAATTCGCCCGGTGTCCGCGATCGGCACGAGACCATCGCGATCGCGCAGCAACGTCAGGGCGCGGCGCGCAATGTCGGACGCGAGCGCGCGGTGCTCCGGCGAGCCGACGATGTCACGTAGCCGCTCGAGCGACACGACGGGCGCGCTCCACACACCGCTCCGCGCTTTGAGCTCCAGAACGCGACGCGCCGCACTGTCGATTCGAGACCGTGCGATCTCGCCGCGCTCGACCGCCTCGACAACGGCGTTGATCGCGCGCGTAGGGTCCGACGGCTTGAGGAGGATGTCCGCACCAGCTTTGACAGCAAGCACGCTGCTTTGTTCGGTCGTATATCCCTTGCCAACCCCTTCCATCGTCATCGCATCGGTGATCGCGACGCCGCGGAATCCGAGCGTGTCACGCAGCAACCCGGTAATGATGCGCGGCGACAATGTCGCCGGCGTGCTGCTGTCGCCCTGAACCGCCGGAAGGGCGATGTGTGCCGTCATCACCAGCGCCGCGCCGGCTTCGATCGCCGCCTTGAATGGAACTAGCTCAACCTGCTCGAGCCGCGTCATGTTGGCGGAGACGATAGGTAACCCGACATGGGAGTCTACGTCGGTGTCGCCATGGCCGGGGAAGTGCTTCGCGGTGGCCAATTGGCCTCCGACGCCTGCTCCGCGCACGAACAGCGCCGAAAGTCTCGCAACCCGCTGCGGGTCCTCGCCAAACGATCGGGTGTTGATCACCGGGTTCGCTGGATTGTTGTTGACGTCGACGACCGGCGCGAAGTTGATGTGGATCCCGACCGCGCGCCCCTCTTGAGCGATCGCGCGACCGACATCGAATGCGTCGGAGTCGCGCTGGGTCGCTGCGATTGCCATGGCGGGCGGGAACACCGTCGCGCTGCCCGCGTCGAGCATGTAGTGCGCAAACAGCCCCCCCTCGAGCCGGCCGAGTCCTGGCTCGAGATCAGCGCTTGTGAGCAAAGGAACCGCCGCGCGCCGTTGCAGATCGTTCAGCTTGGCCGCGACTTCAATCGGTGTCCCCAGCGACATCGACACGCCGCCGATGCGATCCTGCTCCACCCACCGAATCGCCTCGGCAAAGCTCGAGTCTTTGGTGTTCGAGTAGTCGCCAAGCATCCAGAGCATGACCATCTGGCCGACGCGGTCATGTAAGGAGAGCGAAGCGAGTGTGCTGTCGACCCACTGGCGCTGGTCGGGTCTGAGCGGCTGGCTCGGCGACAATGGCAGTGCTTGCGTCGACATCACCGGTGTCGACGAC
>DASYSU010000455.1:0-3722 GCA_036002925.1 Gemmatimonadaceae bacterium
TTGCCTACGGTGACGACTCGAGCCAGTTCGGAGAGCTGCGAATCCCCGCGGGCTCGGGGCCGCACCCGTTGGTCGTGCTCATTCACGGGGGATGCTTCAAGGCCGCGTACGCGTCGCTCAGCGATTTGCGGGCAATGGCCGACGCGCTGAAAGCCGATGGCATCGCGAGCTGGAACGTCGAGTACCGCCGGCTTGGGCAAACCGGCGGCGGCTGGCCGGGGACGTACCTCGACGCCGGGCGCGCTGTCGACTACGTCCGGACGCTGGCGCCGCAATACCATCTCGATCTTGGTCGCGTGGTTATCGTAGGCCATTCGGCAGGCGGACATTTGGCGATGTGGGCGGCAGCACGCTCTCGCCTACCGACCGCGAGTCCGCTGTACACACCAAACCCGCTGCCAATCCGGGGCGTCGTCGACTTGGCCGGTCCGGTGGACATGAGTGCGAATGTTCGAGGATACGAGACGCTATGCCGCGACACCGTTATCACGTCAATGCTCGGAGGGACGCCGGCGCAGGTGCCGGAACGCTATGCGCAAGCGTCGCCAATCAAGCTGCTGCCCCTCGGAGTTCCGCAGATATTCGTGCTCGGCACGCGCGAGGACTTTGTCCCTCTGCCATTCGCAGAGGCGTACGCGCGAGCGGCGAGGCAGGCGGGCGATTCCATCCGCCTGCTCGTGATCCCGAATGTCGGTCACTTCGAGATCGCTAGTCCGCGCTCGTCGACTTGGCCTCAGGTCGAATTAGCAATCCGGTCGCTGCTTCAGCGGTAAGACGAGCGCACTCTAGTCGCCGCGCAACACGACCGCTGGTTGCACGCGGCCTGCTCGACGCGCGGGAATCCAACTCGCCACCACGCTGACGGCGGCGAGAAGCCCGATAATCAACGCATAGGTTATCGGATCGCGCGCCGACACGCCGAACATATACGGTTCGAGGAGACGGCCGGTCGCAACCGACGCACCGAGACCGACCACCACCCCGACCGAGACGGCCGTCAACGTGTGTCCAACGATCATCCGCAGCACTGATGCGCTCGACGCGCCCAGCGCGACACGAATTCCAATCTCACGCGTGCGCCGCGCCACCGCGCGCGCGGTTACGCCGAACATGCCGATTGCCGACAAGAGTGCGGCGATGACGCCGAACGAATCGATCAGAATCGTCCGAAAGCGCTCCTCGGCGAATGATTGTCGAATGCGGTCCTGCACGACGTCGGCGCCGGTCATCGGCAGCAGCGGCGCAGCGGCGTGCAGTGCATTCCGAATTGCCGGCACGAGTGCGGCGGGGTCGCCGCGCGTTCGAATCATCAGCGTGAGCCGCTGAGAGCGTTGGGCGAACGGCGTGTAGATCGTCGCCAAATTCTCTTTGGAGAGTGAGTTCGTCTTTGTATCCCCGGCGATTCCGACAACCGTGCGCAACGCGCCCTGGTATCGCACACGCCGCCCAATCGGTGATTCGCCTGGCCAATCTCTGCGCGCGAGCGCCTCACTGACGATGGCGACGAGCGGCGCTCCATCGCGATCGTCGCTCGTGAACGCGCGACCGGCGAGAACAGGAATGCCGAGTGCGTCGAAGAAATTGGGGACGACGACCCGCTGCTGCGCCTCGCGCCTTGGGCGGTCGGTGACCTCGTCATCGCCTTCCTTCTGCATCGTGCTGGAGCTCGAGTTGCCATCGAATGGCGTGGGACTGCCGCCCGTCACAGCGACGACGCCCGGCAGTGCGCCAAGGCGATCGAAAATTGCGGCGTACTGGGTGACCACGGCGGCGTCGTCCAGATGCGCGCTCCGCGGAATGGCGAGGCGCACGGAGAGCAGATGATCCGATCGAAAGCCGGGATCCACCGCCGTGAGTTTCTCCAGACTTCGCGACACCAATCCAGCACCGACGAGCAGCACGACCGAGAGCGCTAACTCAGCCGCGATCATGAGTCGTTGCAGACTCGCACGACCTCGTGCGCTCTGACCGCTCGAGCGCAGAAGAGCCGCCGGCCCCGCGCGAGACAGCGTCATTGCCGGTGCGAGTCCGAATAGCGCGCCCGTCACGAGCGCGACGATCACCGCAACGCCGAGCACTCGGCCGTCCACGCGCGCGAGCTGCATGCTCGGTATCCGCGTCGGCGCGATCGCGATCAGCACTTTGGTCATGCCCCACGCGAGTCCGACACCGACCAACGCACCGACACCAGCGAGGAGCATGCTTTCGGTGAAGAGCTGCCGCACCAGCCGCGCACGCGTGGCGCCGAGCGCGACTCGCGCCGCGATCTCATGATCACGCGTCGCTGCCTCGCCGAGCAAGAGCGTCGCGACGTTCGCCGACGCGACGAGGAGCAGCATCGCGACCGCGCCGAGCAAGAGCAGCAGTGGACCGCGCACGTCGCGCGTCTGATCGAGCTGGTATTCAAGGATGCGAATACCGCGCTTCGATTCGGGACCTCCGAGCAACACATTTGCCTCGGCCGCGGCGCGATCGACGGGCACACCGGGCCTTAGACGCGCGATCGCGTGGAAATTGTGATTGTCTCGTCGCGTGTCGTCCGAGTCCTGACCGGCCGGTACGAAGAATGGCGTCGGAGTCTGTCCGCGTACGAGCGCGAAGTCGCGCGGCAGCACGCCGACGATGGTGAAGGGAATCGAATCGAAGCGCACTGTCGATCCCAGAACATCTCGCCGTCCGCCGAATCTGGACTGCCACGCGTCGTACGACACGAGGGTCACGTGAGGGCCATTCAGGACGTCTTCGCCCGGAAGAAGTGTCCGGCCCATGAGCGCTTTGATACCGAGGACGTCGAAGAGCGACGGACTGCTACGCGTCGTTGTGATCTGCTCGGGGCGATCGTCGGTTGTTACCATGACGCTTCGGGTCGTCCAAGCGCCGACCGCACTGAATGACGTCTGTTTGTCGCGCCAAATCTTGAAGTCGGGGTACGAGACAACCACTCGATCCCACATGTAGGCCAGGATTGGCTCGGTGCGCCAACTCGGGATCGTTTGCCAGACGGCGAAGATTCGGCCGGCGTCGCGGTAGGGCAGTGAGCGGAAGAGCACGGCGTCGACGGCGCCGTAGATCGCGGTCGCGGCGCCGATGGAAATCGCGATTGTCAAGATGGCGACGCCGGCGAACAGAGGTCGGCGGCGGAGTGAGCGCGCGGCGAAGCGGAGATCCTGTCGAAGGGCGTCCATCGGCTGTCGGTTGAGACGACTCTGTGACAGCGGTTCAGCGCAGATGGTTGGTCCGAGACCTGGCGCCTCTCGACACTGAATGGAGTCTGACCCCAATTACCGCTTGCCTGCTAGCCACTTGCTTGTCCTGTCCCCCCAATGCATCCTCCTAACATCATCCCCGCATTGGAGATGCACGTGAAGACCCGCTCGAATCCCCCAGGCGCCTATCCGCGCCTGACCCAACCCTTGGTCCGCGACAACGGCCGACTCCGACCCGCTTCTTGGGACGAAGCCCTCGACCGCGCCGCCGACGGGTTCCGTCGCAACCTGGCCAAGAACGGCCGCACCGCGACGGGCATATTCAGCTGCTCCAAGTCGACCAACGAAGTCAACTTCCTCGCGTCGAAATTCGCCCGGCAAGTCTTCGGCAACAACAACGTCGACAGCTGCAACCGGACCTGACACGCTCCCTCAGTCGTCGGTCTGACGACAATCTTGGGAGCGGGCGGGAGCACGAGCTCGTACGAGGAAGCGGAGCACACCGACTTCGTCTTC
>DASYSU010000456.1:0-17970 GCA_036002925.1 Gemmatimonadaceae bacterium
ACCGACAACTACAACTGGAATTGGTGCTTCTTCATCAATATCCCGATTGGAGCGCTGTCACTGTTTCTCGTCAGTGGGTTCCTGCACGACCCGCCGGGAATGCGCCGCAGACCGGAGCAAATCGATTTTCTGGGGATCAGCCTGCTGCTCGTCGGACTCGCCTCGCTGCAGTACGTACTCGAGGAAGGTCGATCGAAGGATTGGTTCAGCGACGCGATCATCGTGCGCCTGAGCGTGGTCGCCGTGATTTGCCTTTCCATCATGCTCTGGTGGGAGCTTTCGCCGCGAAACGAACATCCGGTCGTCAATTTTCGCGTGTTGCATAATCGCGATCTCGCCGGCTCGATCTTTCTATTCATCGCGCTTGGCTTCGGGCTCTACGGCGGTGTTTTTCTTTTTCCGCTGTTCACGCAGAATCTGCTACACTTCACGCCGACGGAGACCGGTCTCACGCTCATGCCGGGCGGTATCGCAACCGGCGCGATGGCGATTGTGTGTGGCCGCATGTTGAACGGCAAGCGGCCGCTGGTCGATCCACGAATTCTCATCTACCTGGGCGTGGCGCTATTCGTCGTCTCGATGTGGCGGCTTGGCCATCTGACGACGACCGCCGGCGAAGCGGACGCGCGCTTTCCCCTGATCATTCGCGGGCTCGGACTCGGATTTCTCTTCACGCCGATCAACAACGTCGCCTACGCGAACTTGAAGCCGAGTGAAGCGCAGCAGGCGTCGGGGCTGATCAATCTGTCACGCCAGCTCGGCGGGTCGTTCGGGATAGCGATCCTCACGACATTTCTCGACCACCAGATGGCGGTGCATCGCGCGGATCTCATCGCGACGACGTATGCGGCGAATCCGCTTTTCATCCAGCGTCAACAGGAGGTGGCCGCCGGGTTATTGGCGCATGGGTACACGGCGGTCCAGGCGCAACAGGGCTCGCTGGCGGTAATCAATCAGCTCGTGAATCAGCAAGCGGCGATGTTGAGCTACAACGACGCGTGGATGTTCATTCTGGTGACGTTCGTGCTCGTATCGCCGGCGATCTTGATCTTGCGCAAACCGAAAGGACACGCTGCGGTCGCGGGGGAGATGCATTAGGCGAATCGCTGACCACCGGGCAGCGCGGCGTGTCAAGGCGTCGGCGCGGCTTGAGGAAGCCTCTACCGCATCATAAGTTGAAGGTCCTTCGGCGCGGTAGCCAAGTGGTAAGGCAGCGGTCTGCAAAACCGCTATTCGCCGGTTCGATTCCGGCCCGCGCCTCTCCGTGAGGACTTACTTACTCACAATCAAGAATTGTCTCACCGAGTGCCGAGTTCCCACACGAGCGTGGCGCCGGCTTTCTAGCCGCGGCTCGGCGCGCGTCACTCGGAATTCGTTCGCGTTGGGACACTGATTCCCACTTCCGAACATCCGACGAGTGCGACGGGAGATTCCCTACAGACGCAAGTGCCCGCCGCATCATAGTTTGTGAAAACTGCCGTCGTGGCTCGACGGCCCTGCAGTTGCCGTAGCTCGTGGCGAAGGGCGCGTTCAAGCCGCAACGCCACACGTCCTTGTCCCGCGGCGGCAGGCTTCCTCGATGCGAAATCTCCTCTCGGACCTTCGTCATGCGCTGCGCGGACTGCGCGCGCAGCCGGCGTTCACTCTCACCGCGGTCCTCACGCTCGCGCTGGGCATTGGGCTCACCACCACAATCTTCGGCGTGGTGAACGGAATCGTTCTTCGGCCGCTGGATTTTCCGGACGCCGGACGTCTCATCACGGTTTGCGAGTTGTACCCGGGCGCAACTTCCGATTGGTGCAGCATCTCGCCCCCGAACGTCGAGGACATCGCGGCTCGCTCGCGTTCCATCGAAGCGATCGGCATCGGACGCTCGTGGCCATTTCATCTGGCCACCACTGAAGGCGCAGTCTCGATCAACGGAGGCCTCGCGACTCCCGGTCTGTTCCAAGCCCTCGGTGTGCACGCCGAGCTCGGACGGTTGATCCAGCCCTCCGATCTGCTCGGACGAGAAAGCAGCGTCGTCCTGCTGACGCACGAGCTGTGGCAGACTCTGTTCGGCGGCGCACGCGACATCATTGGGCGCATCGCGGTGATTGACGGATCGCCGGTGACGGTGGTCGGCGTGCTTCCGGCGAGCTTCGAGCTCCCGGTGTATGACGGCGTGCGACTCTGGCGACCGCTGCACATCAATCCGCGCGACGAGACGCATCGCGACTGGCGCGGGTTCGTTGCGTACGGTCGTCTGCGGCGGGGCGTCGCCGTCGGCACAGCGCAGGCGGAGCTCGCCGGTATCGCCGAACAACTTCGGCGCGAACATTTCGCGGCGTCGGCGGTGTGGGGACTCCAACTGCGATCACTGCAGGACTTGGTTGTAGGGAACGTGCGACCGGTGCTCCTGGTTTTCCTCGGCGCAGTGTCGCTCGTGCTGCTCGTTGCGTGTGCCAACGTCGCCAATCTGTTGCTCGCGCGTGCCACGGCACGCCGCGGTGAGATCGCGCTTCGCTCGGCGCTCGGCGCGAGCCGGTGGCGAATCGTCCGTGAGTTACTCGTCGAGAGTCTGGTATTGGCGACCGTCGGCGCGGCGCTCGGCCTAGTCATCGCGAGTTGGGGAACCTCGGCGTTCAAGGCGCTCGCGCCGTCGGGGATTCCGAGGGTCGATCAAGTTCGAATCGACGCCGGCGTGTTGGCGTTCGCGCTGATGCTGGCCGTCCTCACGACGATCGTGTTCGGGCTCGTTCCGGCAATACGCGTGGCGCGCGTCGATCTCGCGCAGGCGCTGCGCGAAGGCGGGCGCGGCTCGTCGGGCGGAAAGGGCAGCCTCGGACGCCTGCTCGTGGTGGGCCAGCTAGCGCTCGCGTTGACGCTCACCGTCGGCGCTGGGCTGCTCATGCGATCGTTCGCCTCACTCTCGGCGTGGAATCCGGGTTTCGAGCGGCAGCATCTACTCACTTTCACATTATTCGCTCCCTCGGAGAAGTACGGCGACCGAGCTCGGTTGGCGGCATTGTGGGATCGCCTCGAGACCGAGGTGGGGTCGCTTCCCGGTGTCGCGCGTGTGGGTATGGCGTCTGGTGGCCCGCTGTTCGGCGGCACGGAGAGGAGCGAGGTGCGCTTCACGACGCGCGGCGGCACAGAGGCAACCGTGCCGGCCAAGTGGTTCGACGTGAGTCCGAGTTTCTTTGCCACGCTCGGTGTCCCATTGCTGCGTGGACGGAATCTGAGTCCGAGTGATCGAGCGGAGTCGCCGCGGGTCACACTCGTCAACGAGTCACTTGCGCAACGTTTTTGGCCGGACGAGAACCCGCTTGGCAAACGGATCTCGCTATTCGATGGTCGCCTCGAGGTCGAAGTCGTTGGAGTCGTGCGCGATGTTCCACAAGTGACTCCCGGCGCACCTGTCGAGCCGGAGATGTACTGGTCGAATCGGCAGGAGCCGCGTGGATTCAGCTTTGTCGTCGCGCGAACGACCGTTCCCCCGGCGAGCATCGTCGGCGTTGTGCGCGAGCGACTGCATCTGGTCGATCACGATCTGGAAGCCAACAACGTGATGACGATGCCTGAGCTTGTGGCACGCCGACTCAAAACGCCGCGGTTCGACATGATGTTGATCGTGGCGTTTGGGGCGGCTGCGCTCGTGTTGGCGGCAATCGGGATATATGGATTGTTCGCGTACATGATCTCTCGACGCACGCGTGAGCTCGGAATTCGCTTGGCATTGGGTGCTGCGGAACGTCAGATCCTCGGCGCCGTGCTGCGTGATGGCCTGATGTTGGCGACCGCCGGTGTGATGACGGGCACCGTCGCGTCGTTGGTCCTCGTGCGGTCCATGCGGGGCATGGTCTTCGGTGTGTCGACGTTCGACCCGTTGACGCTCATCGCCTCGGCCGCCCTGCTGGTGGCGATCGCGGTCGGCGCGTGCTTGGTGCCGGCGCGGAGGGCGGCGAAGGTTGATCCGGTCGTCACCTTAGCCGCCGAGTAGAAGGCTGCTCCACCCAGGGACTTCGCTCTTGCGCGTCGGCAGCGAGTGATACTACTGTATCATGCAGAGATACAGTTAGTACATCGTTGCACGTCTCGAGTCGGAGGGACGTATGAAGTGGATTACCCGCGAACGGCCCAAGATCGATCGGGTTGCCTGCCCGTGGCTCATCGCGCGATTCATCGATCGGGATGCTGAGTTCCTTTTCGTGCCTGCAGCCGACGTGGCGCGAGTCGCGAATCAGACGGGCGCCACGCCGTTCGACGTGGAGGGAGTGGAGCTCTCCCACGTCGGTCCCAACTGCAGCTTCGATGCTTTTCTGGCGAAGTACGGCCTGACCGACCCCGCGCTTACCGATCTCGCGCGGATTGTCCGCGGTGCTGACACCGCGCGTCTCGACCTAGCGCCTGAGTGCGCCGGTCTGTTGGCGGTCTCGCTCGGACTGTCGCGAATGTTCAGCGACGACCTGGAGCAGCTTCGCCACGGCTTTGTCGTGTACGACGCGTTGTACCGGTGGCTTCGTGAGGCGCGGACGGAGTCCCATTCGTGGAACCCGCAGCGCGATGTCACACCGGCGACGGGGTAGGTCGACGCCAGGGCGGCAGTGTAGGCAGCAAAACAGACCGGTTGTCCGGTTTGATGTTTTGTGCTAATGTCCGCGGGATCCATCCACGGACGTAAGTCGTTATGAGTGCCCGCACTACACGACGAAAGGCACGAACCAACGACCCCGAGGCGTTGCGCGGGCGCGTTCTCGACGCTGCGGCCGACGCCTTTCAATCTCGGGGATTCAACGCCACCAGTATGCACGACATCGTCCGCGCGGCCGGCGCCACCGGCGGCGCGACTTACCATCATTTTCCATCCAAGAAGGCACTGGCACTCGCCGTCATTCGAGAACGGGTCGCGCTCGCTATCGAGGAGACCTGGATCCTACCCATGCGGTCCGCGCGATCGACCCTCGACGGCGTCCTGACAGTCTTCGCCGAAGTGATCGCGTCGCTCGAACGCCGTAGGGTCGTTTCGGGCTGCGAGATCAGCAATCTCGCGCTCGAGCTTGCGCTCGCCGACCCGGACTTTCGCGTCGCCCTGAACGATGTGTTCGACCGATGGCGAAACGCGATCGCCGACCGCGTGCGCGCCGAACAAGCCACCGGTGCGCTCGATGACACCGACGCCGACGAGCTTGCGACACTGGTTGTGGCTTCGTACTCGGGAGCGATGGCGATCGCGAAAGCCTCACAGGATTCAGCGCCGCTCAAGGCTTGTGCACTGCAGCTCGCGCGTGTCATGTCACGCCGTCGGCCAACTGTTCGGCCGCGCTAGACGAAGATGGCGGCGATTCAGCCGAGTTCGATACGCACCTGCAAGGCCGCGTCCTCTGATTCGATCGAGAGCACGTTGACCAGCGTGCGCGTCGCGTGGCGGGCAAAATGAAGTGCCACACGTCCGCGCCCCACAGCCAGGTTCGTGATCGTAAGCTCTTGCAGATGCGCGGGCAGGACAGGATTTCGAACGTGCAGAAGATGACGTGGCGCGTCGGGAAGTATTCCCAGCACGCCTTGGAGCATGAGGAAGAGTGCGCCGCTCGCCCACGCCTGCGGTGAACAGCTCACCGGGTACGAGACCGGCGCCGCCGCTCCATCGCGGCTGATGCCGCAGTAGAGCTCAGGCAGACGATTCAAGTCCGCGACGGCAGCCGCGTCCTGCGTCGCGCCAACGACAGGAAGCGCGTCGGCCGCGAGCCCATACAGTGACAAACCCATGATGATGAGCGCATTGTCGTGCGGCCATACCGAGCCGTTGTGATAACTCATCGGATTGAACACGGCATGGCGCGAGCTGAGCGTCCGAATCCCCCATCCACATGACATGTCCGGCGCGAGCAATGTGCGCCCGACGCGTGATGCGTGCGCCAAGTCGGGAAGACGGCTCCACAGCAAATGGCCCGCGTTCGATGTGACGGTTGGCAATGGACGTTTTTGCCCGTCGAGCGCGAGCGCAAATGTGCCGAGGTCCTCGAGCCAGAATCGATCGATGACCTGAGCGCGAAGACGCTCAGCTTCGATGCGAAGGCGGATCGCGGTGTCGGCGTCCCCGGCGCGATCGAACAGCTCGGCCGCTCGAACCTTCGCGTCGTAGACGTACCCTTGTACTTCGATGAGCGCGACGGGCGGCTGTGGCAATCGACCGTCGGGAAACGGAACGCCATCACCCGAGTCCTTCCAGCCTTGGTTGACCAGGCCGCGCGCCGAAGTGCTCGCGTACTCGACCAGACCATCTCCGTCGATGTCACCGTAGCGATCGATCCACTCGAGGGCGCGACGTGCGTTCGGCAGGAGCTCGTGCACGAGATCGAGGTCGCCGGTCCAGCGCCACGTCTCGTGGAGGAGGACGAGCCACAACGGCGTGGCGTCGATCGTTCCGTAGTACGGCACGTGCGGGATCTCGCCGCTGCGGGCGAGCTCACCGCGGCGAAGCTCGTGCATGATCCGGCCGGGCTGCTCCTCCGTATATGAGTTCTCTCGCGTGCCCTGGCGGCGCGCAAGATAGCGCAGCGTGTCGACGGCGATCATCGGATTGAGCGGAAGCGTTTCAATCGACGTGATGATCGAGTCACGTCCGAACACCGTCGAGTACCAAGGAATGCCGGCGGAGATCGCGCGATCTCCGCCAGCGGTCACATACAGCGAGCATAGATCGTCGACGGCGCGCGATAGGGCGGCGTCGAAGACCTCGACATCGCTGCTCCAACAGGAGCAGTCATCGCGCCACCCGTCGTAGATGCCGGCGAGTCGTTCATGGCGTTGGTCGAAGTTCGCGCCGACGGCGACGGACGAGTGGCGGCGCCGACACTGTACTTCCCATTCGAGCTCGACGGGAACGCCCGGCTCGAGCTGGAACGACCATCGGGCGCCGCGCGGTCCGATCGTGTGCGGCCGTTCGCGAAAACACACCGCACTCTCGATCAACGCGCCATCGCGACCACGATAGGCGAATCGGATCGTTCGGTCTTCTACGATCGGTCGCAAAAACTGGCCGCGTGCGTCACGCTTCCATCCGCGCAACTCGAAGATGTCCGCGAAATCACAGCCGACCGAGAGCTCGACCCAATAGTCGATTGGGCGCACGAGGAAATTCGTGAGCGTCAATCGCTCGAGCAGTGCGTCGTCGACGATGAGCTCTCTTTCTAGATGAATGGCGTGCTTCGGATCCCAGCTGTCACCGCCGAAGGCGTGGTCATTCACCGCCAAGTCGATTCGCGCCGTGAAGGGTTGGACAAGCTGCGCCGACAGCCGGACCGGCGGACTGCCCGCGCCGCGCAACTCATAGTGACTGAGGATGCGCGTATCATCCTCGAACAAGCCGAGGGAGCAGCGTCCGGCGGGCGCGATATTCCCCGACCGGTCGATGAGCAGAAAGACGCGGTCGTGCTTGAGCGCGATCGCGTCGGCCACCGGAATCTCATGCTCGCACGGCAGCTTCGCATAACCGACGGCTTCTTCCATCGAGCAAGGTTCCTGATCGGTCACCGCATCGGCTCGGCCGAGTTGGGAATCGACGCGCTGATCAGATGTCGCTTGCGTGGTCTTCATGCCGGAATGAGCGACGTCCGAGCCGAGCCGGGAAACGACACCGGCGACGAGCGACGAATGCGCTCGTACATCGCCACGTGGTCCGCGACCATGCGCGCGCGACTGAATCTTACAACGGCGCGTTCGCGACATCGCTCACGGTTGAAGTCGTCGACTGGACCGCCGCGACGAATGAGCGACGCCATCTCGTCGATGTTTCGCGCGACGAAGCCGGTCACGCCGTTTTCAACCAGCTCGGGCACGCTCCCCCGGCCAAACGCGACGACCGGACAGCCCGACAGCATCGCCTCGATGATGATGAGGCCGAATGGTTCGTTCCACTCGATCGGCATCAGCAGCGCGCGCGCGTCGCGAAGGAGCGGGCGCTTCTCCTCCAGTCCGATCGAGCCCAAGTAGCTCACATGAGACTCGTTCAGCCGATGGCGAAGCTCGGCTGACGCCCACGACTCATCGGGCGGATGGATTTCGCCGGCGATATGAAGCGGTACGCCCGCTCGCCGGGCGGCTTCGATAGCGCTATGCGGACCCTTCACTCGGGAGAATCGTCCGACGAACGCCACGTGATCGCCCGCCGCGCGCGGCGACCACGCGTAGTTCGATGGATCGAGTCCGTGATGAATGACCTCGACGTGATCGAGCGGAATTTCGCGCCGCCGCTGATCGTTCGATATCGCGACGTAGTTCACTTCTCGGCAATGCCGATAAAACGCGGATAGTCGTTCATCTCGTTCGTGATGAATGGTGTAGACGAGCGGCACCGTTGGAAGAAGCCGGCCGCAAGCCAACGCGACCGCCGAATGCGCGTGGATCAAGTCGAACCTTCCGTCGTCCGCAACCTGCTGCATCGCCCACGACACATGGTTCAAGTCGCTCAGCATTTCCGGTGGCCACTGCGGCTCCAAGTAAAGCGATCGCAGCTCGGCGTTTGTGCGCGAATCGCCGGTCGCGAAGAGAACAACATCGTGTCCGGACGCGACGAGACCCTCGCACAATTCGTGGACAACGAGCTCCGTGCCGCCGTACAGGCGCGGCGGCACGGCCAGAAATGGTGTGGATATGAAAGCAATCCGCATGAGGTTGGTTTCCGAGACCGGACCGGCCGACGTCCGGCCGCTGGGATGGAGTTTTCCTCATGCGATGGACCGCACCACACATGCCAATGCGCGCGCGGCCAATTACAGCGACTTCAAATACTCTATCAGATCCGCTCGCTGTTGCGATGTGAGCGAAAGGCCGCGCAGCTGCACGTAGTGGTCGACAACCGCTGCGAGCGTCCCGGCGTGCCCATCGTGGAAATACGGCCCGCGGAGTTGCGGCGGATGCCAAAGCCCTCGCAACGGTGTCGTTCGATACAACTTGGTCGCGCTTCGCAGCGCGTATACCGGATCCTGTCCGTCTTCCGCCGGCGTATGAAGGATGCCTTGGTTCACGTCCGTATACGCCGAACCGACATGACAACTTGCGCACTGCGCGACGCTGTTGAACACAGCCCGTCCGCGACGGGCCGCATCGGCGTCGAATGTGCCCGCGATCGGCGCGGGGGATTCGAGGCTGAACTGATACGTGCGGAGCGCCGCCAGCTTCGGCGATACGAGGTCGGGCGGGTTGTTCACATCGACGCCAATGCGCGGGTCGGAAAAGTGCCCGTGCCCGTGCATTTGCGTGATCGCTACGTACGCGTTCCAGTAGGAGATCGTATCGTCGCCGGTGTATATCTCCCGCTTTACATCGCGCAGACCGAACGCCGGCGGGATCACGGCGGGGATATTCTTTCCGTCGATGTTGAAACGAGGATCGTATTTTCCCGGTCCCCACGACTGATACACGGTCCGCTGCGCTGCGGTCAACGCCGGTGAGAGCGCAATGATTCCTCCGACGTTCAAGTCGCGGTTCGGCCACCCGTCGAGGCGATGTCCGATGCCGGTGGCGAACGAGTTGTCGACGGTTGAATGACAGAACGCGCATGTGATGCCGACGCCGGTCAGCGTGTTGCTGGCATCCACGTGGCCGATTACGCCAAGCACGGCGCCGAGTTTGAGAAGCGTGACGGTGGTCGCGGGATCGTTCAAGTCGATGGTTTTGTTTTGCAGCGCGGTTATCACTGCGGACGGAAGCGCATCGACGTCGACCTTGAGGCCGACCGACAATGCCGTGGTGGGACTCACCGAAGTCCGGATGACCTCGTGCATGCGCAACGTGTCGGTCCAGAACGTCTCGTCGCCGTACGTGTCGAATCGAAAGATGGTCTTGCCCGACGCGATCAAGGCCGGATTGAGCGGGCCACGGCTGTCAACGGCCGGAACATCGGAGGGCGGCGCAGTCGGCCGCTCGCTCTTGCATCCACTAAGGCAGATGCCGGCGGCCAGCAGCGTGAAAGATTTAATGAGCATTCCTATACTCTCCCGTATTCGGTAGTAGCAGCGTCGCCAACGCGAGAGCGCCGGCGACCACCACGAACGGCCCGGGCCCGGGCCGCGCGATGAGGAACGGATGTCCGCCGAGCGCGCGGGTCGTCGCGCCGAGGCCCACGAGAATCCAGCCGGCGAACAGCGCGAGCACCAATCCCAGCGCGCCAACGGCGTAGCGCAGCTGCTCGCGAGGGCGCCAGGCGATCGCGACTCCGCTAAGGACCGAGAGCGCGCCCCCGGCGAACATCAACCGGCCGTAGAGCCCAGCCATGCCCGAGTAGCGCTGCAAGCCGGCGAACAGCGACATCCATGGCAGTATCGCGCCGGCAACGACGAGCAGGCCGCCGCACACCGCGATAGCTGCCCCGCGCTGATCACGCGTCCGCTCGACACTCATGTCTTTGGCCGAACGCCGAAGAAGAGATACGCGTTCGAACGGATGTCGTCGGTAATCCCGACACCTTTCGCCTGGAGAGCTCGCACTGCGGCGAGGCTCTTCCCCGCGACGATTTGATTCCACACGCTGGGGTCACTCACGCCGATGACCTCGATCTCCCACCATCCGGCCTGTCCGCCGTCGGCTTGAGACTCAGGCAGGCTAGAATCGATGATGTGACTGTGCGCGGGCAGCGGCACGTCGGCGAAGCTCGGCCCGAAGATGCGCGAGAGATCGATCGTCGACGGATGATTGATGCAATTCCCAACGATCGGGCATTGCAGGGTTGCGTCGGGAGGGCGGAACCCGGTGGGCGTCATCACATAAAGCACTGGGATCTTGCCCGGTCGTGGATCGACGGTTCCGTCTTCTCCCGCCTCACACTGACTCGGCGCTCCGCTCTCGGGTGGCTCCGCGCAGAAGAAGGGCTTGGTATAGAAGAAGGAGACTGTCTTCCCGTTATCCCATCCGTCGGTGAACCCGACTGCAGCACCGCCATGAGCATCTTGACTGGCCGCCAGTGATGCCTGACTCGACGGTTCGCTCGGCGCACGTCGGTCGGCACATCCGCTCAGTGCGAGCGCGGTGGCGAGCGCCGCCGGGACGATTAGAGATCGCGAATTCATGAAGCCTCCCGCATCGAAGTGGTTGCTCGCTGACGCGATGACTCCATCTGAGTTCGCTAATCGCGTCAATGGCGAGGCGACACACGGCAGATGACGTGCCTATTATTTACCAGACAACTAAATTTTCGGCTAAAACCTCTGGAACCACGAGCTCGGTCCGCCGCTAATGCGCGGCTGCGTCCGTCGAAGCCGCGGGCGGCCTGATCGGCGTGCCCGGCGGCCGCGGCGATGGCAAGCTCACGAGGATTGCCGTAACGACGAGTACGATCGCGGCGACCGTCAGCTCCGCCGTCGCTGACCGACGAATTGAAGCAGCCGCGGCTTCAGAGCCCAGCGTCGGTCGCTGCCGCCGCCAGTTCCATGCGCCCAATGAAAACACCAACGCAACGAGGCAGAGCTTTGCGATCAACGCGTAGCCATACGGCGTCGACCAGAGATTCGCCAGAACGTGCAGGTGGCGCCACGCCGTGATCACGCCGAAGATGACGACCACACCGCCCATCGCTAGTGCGAGTGGCGAAAACCCATTCACCATGTCGGCGGCGATTACGCCGCGGCGATCGCGTGATGACTCATGTCTGAAGAGTGATGTGAGTCCGGCGACGACGAGAACGAGCAGCGTCCCGATCCAGAATCCAGCGGCGAGCTCGTGAACCGGGTTGACGACCGATGCCCACTTGCCGATGAAAGCGGCCCGCAATGATCCGAACACAAGAGAGTACGCAGCCAGCGGCCAGCCGGGGCCAAGGCGCGCAATGGCGAACACGAATCCGATCAACTCCAAGATGAGAAAGATCACCTGGAGCGTGGTCGACACGTCACTCGAGATAAGCGCGCTCACCGCCATGTGGCGACGTTCGGCGAGTGCCGGGAGTTGCATCACCATCAATAGACCGCTGAGGACAACGCCGATCAGGCCGATGATCGCCGCGCGCCGGGCGGCGGCGTCGTAGAAGGGGCGATCGCTCTCCGCTGATGTGCTGCGCAGCGCGAAGAACCGAAATCCGATCGCGCCCGCTGCCAGAAATTGGCCGATGAAACCAGCGAGCTCGCGCGGCGGGTCCGACCAATCGATGAGCGGTGCCAACACGTGCGCTCCGGGATAAGGTCCAGCCCGTAGTCGCAGGTCCTGTTCCCGTTCTTGACGCGGCTGTCGCTGGACCCGAATGTGGTGCATGACCACACGCCGAGGGTTCGTCTCGTCAATGGTTGGCGCGGGCGCGTCGCTTCCTGTGATGCGCCATTCGGCCTTCCGCCACCTCTTCGCCGCCGAGCCCATCGCCGCGGCGCACCCAGCCGCGACGGTCGCCGAGGATGAGACCTACTGGCGTGAGATCCAGCGCGCGTTCGACCTCGACCGCACGATGGTTAATCTCAACAACGGCGGGTGCAGCCCGGCGCCGACGCACGTCCTCGAGCAGATGATTCGAGATCTCAGATTCTCGAACGAGCTGCCGGTCGATCACATGTGGCGCGTGCTCGAGCCGCGGATCGAATCGGTGCGCCGAGATCTGGCGCAGGACTTCGGGTGCGACCCCGAGGAGATGGCGATCACGCGCAACGCGTCGGAATCGAACGAGACGATGATCTTCGGTCTCGACCTCAAGGCCGGCGACGAAATCGTGTTCACGACACAGAACTATCCGCGCATGCAAACCGCATGGCGTCAGCGCGAGCGGCGTGAGGGCCTCGTGCTCAAGCGCGTCAAGATCGAGACGCCGGTCAAGAGCACGCAGTCGTACGTCGATCAGATTGCCGCCGCGATCACGCCGCGGACGAAGGTGATCGAGGTGATGCACATCAGCTTCATGACGGGTTACATCGCGCCGGTGCGTGAGATCGTCGACCTCGCGCGTCCCAAGGGGATTCAAGTATTCGTCGACGGCGCGCATGCATTCGGGCACTTTCCGTTCACGCGCGACGAGCTTGGCTGCGACTATTACGGCACGAGTCTGCACAAATGGCTGCACGCGCCGATCGGCACCGGCTTCCTCTACGTACGGCGCGACAAAATAAAATCGCTCTGGCCACTCATGGCCGCTGGTGTGGAGCAGGACAACAACATCCGGAAGTACGAGGAGATCGGCACGCATCCAGCGGCGAATCACAACGCCATCGCGGTGGCGGTCGCGTTCAATCGCGGGATCGGTCCTGAGCGCAAGATCGCTCGACTTCGCTATCTCCGCGATCGCTGGGCAAATCGATTACTGGCGGCGAGCGATCGCGTAAAGATGATCACGGCGATCGGGCCAAAGACGAACGGCGCCATCGGCGTGTTTGGCATCGACGGAATGGACATGGGAAAACTCGGCGAGTGGCTTTTGTCGAAGCACAACATCGTCACGACGCCGCTGATCAACGATGAGTTCCAGGGCATCCGCATCACGCCGAACGTCTACACGACGATCGACGAGGTGGACCTGTTCGCCGACCGCGTGATCTCGGCGATCAGGACGGGGATCGCGTAGCGCTCCTCAGGTCGAACATCACGTAGTAGGCGAGAGACGGAACCTCCACGGAGAGGCCGGCTTACAACGGGAGGCCGCGCCGCCGCGTACTCTGATATGAATGAACGTGGCGGCGCCTCCGTTCGGGGGCGCCGCTTTGCTTCCGCCCACGGTCCGCAATTACTCCGTAGCTTTCCATAGCGCCTTCCGCCCTACTTCCGCGCCATGTTCCCTCGTCGTAGCACACTTCTCTTCGCGTCAGTCGCGAGCGTCCTCGTCGCGTGTAAGGCCAAGACGACCGGCCCAGCGCCGCTGCCGACCGCACCCGTCACTCGAGGCGACATCGCCGTGCGCGTGCAGGCGACAGGAAGCGTCGAACCGATCAACCCGGTGGACATCAAGTCCAAGGCGCAGGGGATGATTCTGAAGATGCCGGTCGAAGTTGGCACGCGAGTCGAAAAGGGTGCCTTGATCGCGCAAATCGATCCACGAGATGTGAAGAATCAGTTCGACCAGGCAATGGCAGACGACGTCGTGGCCGCCGCGTCATTGACCAAGGTCTTGCGCGACCAATCACGGAAGGATTCGCTTTTCGTGGCGCACGTCATCACCGCGGCGGAACACGACAGCTCGAGGTCGGCGACCGCTGCGGCTCGGTCGGACATGGTGAACAAGCTCGCGAACCTCGACTTGGCGCGACAGAAGACCGAAGACGCAGCGATGGAAGCGCCGATCGGGGGAACGATCATTTCTCGACCGGTCACCCAAGGTCAGATCATCACATCCGCCACGTCAGCGAATGGCGGAACGACGTTGATGACGATCGCCGATCTCAACCGCGTCCGAATGCGCGTGACGATCGACGAAGTCGAAATGGGGAACGTCCGTGTCGGCGAATCAGCCACGGTCCAAGTCGATGCGTTTCCCGATCACCCTTTCCAAGGGGTCATCGAGAAAGTCGAGCCGCAAGCGGTCGTGACGCAGGGCGTGACGTTCTTTCCGGTGCTCGTGAGCATCAGCAATAAGGACGGACTCCTGATGCCGGGAATGAACGGCGAAGTGACGATCAAAGCCGCCGATCTGACCGGCGTTCTTCAGGTACCGATCGACGCCGTCCGCCCGACGAACGAGCTTGCTCCGGTCGCGCGCATGTTCAGCCTTTCGGTCGACACGCTCATCAGCCAGTTGCGGCGCGATCTCGTCGGTGGCGAAGGTACGACCGGCGTTCCCGGCCGGTATGCGATCGTGGCCCTTCCAACCGGCGGCTATGAAATGCGGCTCGTGAAGACGGGCCCGACGGACCTCCGCGTAATGGAAATCACGAGTGGGCTCAAGGAAGGCGACCATGTGGTCATGCTTGGCGCGATCATGACGACTCGTCCGGCCGTTCCACCCAAATTGCAGATCGCCGCCGACATGCGACGGGGGGCACCGGTCACGCGGGCAGTCGAGGCGGCCACCGGGACGACGCAAGCGGGCAAGCCTGCGCAAATCAGAACGGCTACTCCAGCGGGGAAGCCTCTCAAGCCGTGAAGCCCTCTGTCCTCGTCGCCGTCTACTGCATCGTCGGCTCAGCGTGCGTTCACTCGCCGCCGTCGATCAACGGTGTACCGTCGGCTCCGGCGAGTCCGAGCAGTTTGTGGCGGCCGCCGACATCGGTCGCCAGCGAGGCGGCGCGCGACGCCAGCCAAGTTACGCTGACGCCAACGGCGGTTCGCCAGCTGACGCTCCCAGAGGTCGTCGACCTTGCGCTCCGCAACAGCCCGGCGACGCGGCTCTCGTGGACGCAAGCACGGGCGGCGGCCGACGCGTACGGATCGACGGAAGGTCGCTTGTACCCAACACTGAGCGCGGGACTCAGCGTCAATCATTCGCTCTCGCTCGCGACGCCCGGCCGACCGCCGATCGAGCGCTCGCAGTATGGTCCGTCGCTGACGCTGGCGTACACGGTGCTCGACTTCGGCGGCCGCTCGGGCTCGATCGACGTGACGCGTCAAACCGCCATGGCGCTCGATCTCTCGCACAACGCGACGGTGGAGAACACGATTCTCCAAGTCGAAGCGGCGGCGTTCGGCTATTTGTCGACGCGGGCACAGCTCGCGGGGCAGAGGTCGGCCGTGGAGCTGGCGACGGCTGCGCTCGACGCCGCCAGCGAGCGGCATCGCGTCGGGCTGGCGACGATCGCCGACGTGCTTCAGGCACAGACCGCGCGCTCGCAAGCCCAGCTCGATCTCGAGACGCTCGAAGGTGGGCTCCAGGTGGCGCGTGGTTCGCTCGCAGTCGCGATGGGCGTCCCGGCGAACAGCCCATTCGATATCCCAGAGGTTCCCGCAACGGACTCGGTGCACTTCGTCGCCGAGTCGGTCGACTCGCTGATCGAGCTTGCTGTGCGCAACCGGCCGGAGCTCGCGTCGGCGCGCGCGCAGGCGGCCGCGGCATCGTCGCAGATTCGGGTCGCGCGGTCGGGCTACTTGCCGGCGTTGGCGATCGGCGCGACAGGCGCCAGCAACGGTTCCAACGTTTCGACGTTCTCGGGGCGCACGTACTCAGTGAATGTCGGCGTGCAAATGCCGGTGTTCACGGGATTCTCCAATCAGTACGACGTCGCCGCGGCGTCGGAGCAGTATCAGTCCGCTCTCGCCCGCGCCGAAACGACCAAGCAACAGATCATTCAACAGGTTTTCACAGCCTACTATACATTGCGCACATCGACCAATCGTGTTCGCACGGCGACCGATTTGTTGGCGAGCGCGATTCAATCGGAAACGGTCGCGCGCGAGCGGTATCGCGAAGGCGTCGGCAGCATCGTCGACTTGCTCGTGGCGCAGAGCGCGCTGGCGAACGCGCGCGCGCAGTCGGTCGATGCTCGCTGGCAATGGCGGACGTCGTTGGCGCAGCTCGCGCATGACGTCGGCGTGCTCAATGCGCGCGGCGACACGAGCTTCTCGCCGCTCACGCCGTTGCCCGATATCAGACCGAGCCGATGACGGCCACACGCAAATGATTTCTCGCATTCATAGAAGATCGCTTTACCTGATCGCCGCTGCGTTCGCGGGCGCGGCGTGCTCAAAGCCGCCGGAGCAGCGGACGCCTCCCGTGCCGGTGCAGCTCGCGCCGGTCACGCAGATCGCCGCGCCACTGACGATCGGAGCAAATGGCGTCGTCGAGCCCTTGCAAACCGTAGCGATCGAAGCACAGGTGGGCGGGGCGTTGGACACGGTGACGTTCAACGAAGGACAAGACGTCATCGCGGGACAGACCCTGTTCAAGCTCGACGCGCGCCCGTTCGAAGCGGCGCTCCGTCAGGCCGAGGCAGCGTTGGCCCGTGATGAAGCCCAGGCACAAAGCGCGCAGCGAGACGCGGAGCGGTACAAGGCGCTGGCCGAAAAGGATTACGTCACCAAATCGCAAGCGGACCAGGCGCAGGCCACCGCGTCGGCGACGCTGGCTACCGTTCAAGCGGACAAGGCGGCCGTCGACAACGCACGGCTCAATCTCAACTACACCACGATCCGGGCGCCGATCTCCGGGCGCACAGGCCGACTCCTCGTTCGCCGCGGCAACATCGTGAAACCGAACAGCGATCCGCTCGTGGTGATCAACCAATTGCGCCCGATCCTGGTGCGATTCCCCGTGCCGCAGCATGATTTTCCAGCACTGCAGCGTCGGAACGCACGGGGGTCAGTTCCGGTGCAGGTCGTGACGGCCGACAGTGGCCGCGTCGGCGAGGCGGGAACGCTCGCGTTCCTCGACAACGCCGTCGACTCGCTGACTGGCACGGTCACCGCCAAGGCGCGGTTCACGAATCAAGCGAACCAGCTGTGGCCGGGAGAGTATGTGCGTGTGAGCGTCGAATTGGACGTTCAGCCCGACGCCGTCGCTGTTCCGACGCGCGCGGTATTGGCGGGCCAGCAAGGGAGTTATGTATTCGTGGTCGGCAACGACAAGTTGGCCAAGGTTCGGCCGATCTCGGTCGGCCGTGCGGTCGGCGAACTCACGACGATCGATAAAGGATTGACTCCGGGTGAGCAGGTTGTGGTCGACGGTCAATCACGACTGACGCCGGACGCGCACGTGGACGTGAAATCCGCGCCGGGAACGGGAACGAGCGGACGCGCGGGAACCACGCAGGCTGGGGCGGCACGATGAACTTCTCCGAGCTGTTCATTCGACGGCCCGTCACGACCGTGCTCGTGATGGCGGGAATTCTGTTCTTCGGCATCAACGCGTATGGGCGTCTGCCCGTGAGTGACTTGCCGACGGTCGACTTCCCGACGATCACCGTGAACGCCAGCCTCCCGGGCGCCAGTCCCGAGACCATGGCGTCGGCCGTGGCCACGCCGCTCGAAAAACAGTTCTCGACGATCGCGGGCATCGACAACATGACGTCGACGTCGGGACTCGGCTCGTGCTCGATCACGATCCAGTTCTCGCTCGAGCGCAACATCGACGCGGCCGCGCAAGACGTGCAGGCG
>DASYSU010000457.1:0-5636 GCA_036002925.1 Gemmatimonadaceae bacterium
TCTCAAGCAACTCATTTACGATCTGAGAAACGTCAATCCGACGGCGACCGTATCGGTCAAGCTCGTCGCCGAAGCGGGCGTCGGAACCGTTGCCGCCGGCGTGGTGAAGGCGGGCGCAGACTTGATCACGATCTCCGGGGACTCCGGCGGGACCGGCGCTTCCCCGCTCTCGTCGATCAAGCGCGCCGGCATCCCGTGGGAGCTCGGCCTCGTCGAGGCGCAACAAACGTTGATGCTCAACGGACTTCGCGGACAGGTCCGCCTTCAGGTGGATGGTCAACTCAAAACGGGTCGCGACGTAGTGATCGCTTCCCTACTCGGCGCGGAAGAATTCGGTTTTGCGACGGCCCCGCTCATCGTGGAAGGCTGCGTGATGATGCGGAAATGTCATCTGAATACATGCCCGGTGGGCATCGCGACGCAGGATCCCGAGCTGCGGCAGAAGTTCGCCGGCAAACCCGAGCATCTCGTCACGTATTTCTTTTTCGTCGCCGAAGAAGCACGGGAGCTCATGGCGCGCTTGGGATTTCGCACCGTCGATGAGATGGTGGGACGGAACGAGGTCTTGCGGGCTCGCCCAGTGAGTCGCGCAAAGGCCCGAACGTTGGACCTCTCGCCGCTGCTGCACGTGATCGGCGACCACGACGGTCGACCGAGGCGACGGGTGCAGCGCGTCGCCCGCGATTTGTCGAACACGCTCGATCGCGACCTCCTCGAGATCGTTGAGCCGGCACTCGCGCGCGGCGAAGCGGTCACCGTGGGACGCGACATTCGAAACGCCAACCGAGCTGTGGGCGCGACGATCTCAGGTGAAATCGCCAGGCGGCACGGTCAGACGGGTTTGCCGCCGGATACGATCGTGCTTCGTCTGCGCGGATCGGCGGGTCAGAGCTTCGGCGCGTTTGCCGCGCGCGGACTGACGCTCGACCTCGAAGGAGAGGCCAACGATTATGTGGGCAAAGGCTTGTCGGGCGGGCGCATCATCATTCGCCCGCCGAAGACCTCACGCCTTCCAAGCGACGGAGCCGTGATCCTCGGGAACACGGCGCTCTACGGCGCGACGTCGGGCGACGCGTACATTGCCGGCGCGGCCGGAGAGCGGTTTGCCGTGCGGAACAGCGGAGTGGTCGCGGTCGTCGAGGGCGTCGGCGATCACGGATGCGAATACATGACTGGGGGAACGGTCATCGTGCTCGGCGCCGTGGGGCGAAACTTCGCCGCGGGCATGAGCGGCGGCGTCGCCTTCGCGCTCGACGACTCGGGCGAGCTCCGTCGACGCATGACGTCGTCCTCGCTGCTCGAGACGACGAGCGTCACGGACAGTACCGATCAACAGCAGCTGCGCACGTTGATCGAGCGACACGTTCGGCTGACCGGCAGCCGGCGCGGGCGGCATGCACTCGCCGTCTGGGCGGAGACGCTGAGACGATTCATTCGCGTGATGCCGCTCGAGTACAAGCGAGCGCTCGAGCAAGACGCCGGCGGTGCGGCGATCAATGCGGAGCTGCGCCATGGGTAGCGCACGAGGCTTTCTCACGATTCGCCGCGAGACGCCGGTACGCCAACCGGTGGATCAACGCGTGCAGCACTGGCGAGAATTCTATGTCCCGCTGGCCGACGACGCGCTGAGCGCACAGGGCGCGCGATGTATGGACTGCGGAGTACCGTTTTGTCAAAGCGACTCCGGCTGTCCAGTTCAGAACCTGATTCCGGAATGGAACGAGCTGGTACACAAGGGACAGTGGCGCGAAGCGGCCGAGATCCTGCATTCGACGAACAACTTTCCCGAATTCACGGGAAGATTGTGTCCGGCGCCGTGCGAGTCGGCCTGCGTGCTGTCGTTGATCGATCAGCCAGTCACCATACGAAGCATCGAGCAGAGCATCATCGATCGCGCGTTTCGCGAAGGTTGGGTCGCGCCGCAGCCGCCGGCGCGCGAGTCCGGATTCCGAGTGGCGGTAGTCGGTTCGGGGCCAGCGGGTCTGGCCGCGGCGCAGCAGCTTCGGCGGGCCGGCCACGCGGTCATTGTGTTCGAGCGGTCCGATCGCATCGGCGGGTTGCTTCGATACGGGATTCCGGATTTCAAATTGGAGAAGTCGGTTCTCGATCGGAGGATCAACCAACTGAGGGCCGAGGGTGTCGAGTTCCGCACGTCGGTGTGCGCCGGACGCGATATCGGTGCCGACGTGTTGCGGCGAAATTTCGACGCCGTCTGCGTCGCCATCGGCGCCTCGCGTGCGCGCGATCTCGTGGTGCCGGGGCGCCACCTGTTGGGCATTCACTTCGCGATGGACTTCCTGACGCAGCAGAACCGGCGGGTGTCGGGAGTCGGGATCGATCGTCAGACGATCACCGCGCGCGGCAAGCACGTGATCATCATCGGCGGCGGCGACACCGGATCTGACTGTGCCGGCACGTGTCTCCGCCAAGGAGCGAAGAGTGTTCGTCAGTTCGAACTTCTTCCGCAGCCGCCCGAGAATCGTTCACCGTCGACGCCGTGGCCATACTGGCCGATGCAGCTGCGGACGAGTCACGCGCACGAGGAAGGTTGTGAGCGCGATTGGAGTATTGCGACGACGGAATTTTCAGGATCCGGCGGGACCGTTCGCGCGCTTCACGCGATCCGCGTCGAGTCGCACGTGCAAAGCAACGGACGATTCACGAATCAGCCGATTCCCGGGAGCGAACACACAATCGACGCCGATCTCGTCCTCATCGCGATGGGATTCGCCGGCGTACAGGATGACGAATTGCTCGGACGTCTGGGCGTTCGCGAGGAGCGAGGCTCCGTGGTGACCGGGGCCGACCATTCCACCGACAGCTCCGGCGTCTTCGCTGCGGGCGACGCGAGACGCGGGGCATCGTTGATCGTGTGGGCGATTCGCGAAGGCCGCGACGCCGCGGCGGCGATCGATCGCTATCTCCGCAGCTGATCCCGCCTCACAAAAAGAATTCCAGAAAAAACCGGGCGAATGGGCGCCGTTGATCCGTTTGTGTCCGTCGAAATCCGTTTAATCGATTTCACAATCGTTACGGCCTCGGGGGCGCAAGATCGTCTCATTGCCAAAAGGTCTTTCGCTGACAGCCGCTCGGGCAAGCCACAATGATTGGTGAAACGATTCGAACGGATGGAACGGACACAAACGGATTTGAACAACGCGGGCGCCAGACCATTCTCGAAGCTTAGAAGCCGAGTTTGCTCACGCTCGCATCGGGCGCGAAACCGACGGCGCCACCAAAGGCGACTGTTTCGTCCTGATCCACGCCGTCGCCGCTCACACCGATGCCGCCGACCAGTTGACCGTTCTTGTATAGCGGCACGCCACCCGGGAACGTGATAATGCCATTGCGAAACTCCGCGCTCCCGCTGATTCCGATTTGATTCGAGTTTCCAATGCCCCACAGCGGCCCGCCCGGTTGAGACGCCTGACCGACAATGCGACTGGTCAGCGCATTTTGATTGCTCGAGAAGAAGGCCCCTGTGCGAGCCTTGGCGATCGCGATGTCGATCGAACCCACCCATGCGTCGGGCATTGAGTAGAGACGCAGCAGCCGGCCATCTCGCCCGACGATCGCGATCTGCATCTTCGTCTTCTGAACGCTGGGTGTGACCCGGAAGCCGCTGTTCGTGGCATTCGCGGTCGCGACGGCCTGCGTCACAATCACATCCAGATCGGCCTGCGTCAGGTCCGGCGACGCTGCCTCCAACCTGCGGACGCCGACGAGCACCGCGAATGAGACGAGCGCGACTGCGAGAATTGTCGCTGCTACAACTGGGAGTCGACTACGCTTCATGGGGCTACCCTCCGAGAACGATTGGAGTGGTCAGATGCCTCGACGTCGAGGAGCACCCGGAGCACGAACAGCTAGGGCGTGAGAAGTGACACACTCCACGAATCGCGGTCAAGCGTCGCCCAAAGTGGCCGACTGGCGCATTGCGCAGTTATGCCTTCGGAGCCCTGTTCATCAAAGGAATCGCATGAGACTGCCTCGTCGCACGCTTCGGTACGCCGCGCTCGCCGTTGTGCTTACTGCCTGTTCGGATCCGCAGTCGCCGGGGCACCCCGCCCCGTCGCTCGACGCCGCCGAACAGCAGGTCAGTTCGTCCGGTAATGAATTCTCGTTCGCACTCTTTCAGCAGTTGGCGAAACGGGAGGCGGGCAAGAACGTCTTCGTTTCGCCGCTCAGCGCATCGATGTCGCTGGGGATGGCGATGAACGGCGCCGCTGGACCCACGTTCGACGCCATGCGTACGGCGCTGCGGCTCGGCACCGGCGACATGGGTCAGATCGACGCCGGCTACCGCGGTCTAGTCGATTTGCTCCGCGGTCTCGATCCGACTACGACTTTCCAGATCGCGAACTCGATCTGGTATCGCAACAGCGTTTCGTTTCGGCAAAGCTTTCTCGACACGACGAAAAAGTATTTCGACGCGCAGGTGCAGGGGTTGAACTTCGCCGATGCGACTGGCTCGCTGGCGACGATCAATGCCTGGGTGAGCGCGAACACCGGCGGAAAGATCCCGAAAATCCTCGATGAGATCACGCCGGACGAGGTCATGTTCCTGATCAACGCGATCTACTTCAAGGGAACCTGGCAGATGAAATTCGATCCGGCGTTGACGACGCCCGACCGATTCGTCGCCGCCGACGGCACGATCCAAACGGTGCCGTTCATGAACCGTCGCGAACATCTCAAGCCGATGTTCCTCTTCGGAGCGACGCAGCAGCAAGTGTCTATCGTCGAGTTGCCGTATGGGAATGGCGATTTCGCAATGGATATCATCTTGCCGCCACCCAACGCGAGCGTCGACTCGACGGCGGCCGCCTTGACGTCCAGTGCGTGGGGCGCGCTGATCGCGAGTCTCAGGGAGGTCGACTACGCGCTGGCGATGCCAAAGTTCACTCTGAGCTATGAGCGAACGCTCACCGACGACCTCTCGGCGCTTGGTATGGGTGTCGCGTTTACCGATCAGGCGAACTTCTCGGGCATGTCGGCGGTCGGGCTCAAGCTGGAGTTCGTAAAGCAGAAGACGTTCGTCGACGTGAACGAGGCCGGCACCGAAGCCGGAGCGTCAACCGTGACGGGCGTGGTGCCGACGTCTCTCACCGAGGTTCGTGTCAATCGCCCGTTCATCTTCGTGATTCGCGAACGCCAGACCGGGACGATCGTTTTCATGGGGAAGCTGTTGCGAGTTCCGTAATGGCGACGATGGCCGGTCTCGAAACGACAACGGCGCCCCGTGGGCGCCGTTTCGCTATCCAGTTGTACATCAGAGCCACAGGTCGGAATTGAACCGACGACCGCTCGATTACGAATCGAGTGCTCTACCCCTGAGCTACTGTGGCACCATCTGGTCACTATGCCCTGGCGCGGACTCGAACCGCGACGCCTTGCGGCACCACCCCCTCAAGATGGCGTGTCTACCAATTTCACCACCAGGGCACTCCATGGTGTTCAGTCTTCAGCTTTCAGCTATCAGCTTTCAGAAATCCGGAATATGAGAACACTATCCCGACCCAAATCGCGTCAACTGTGAGCTGTCCAACACGGGAGCGACGGGGCTCGAACCCGCGACCTCTCGAGTGACAGTCGAGTGCTCTAACCAAACTGAGCTACGCCCCCATTTACTGCCG
>DASYSU010000458.1:0-47137 GCA_036002925.1 Gemmatimonadaceae bacterium
TGCCTTGGGCGTGCCGCAGCCGATCGCCACCACGGCGCTCGCGGCCGCCAGAACCACAGCGGAGCTCGTTCGCATATTCACCTGCTGAAAAGGAAAACGGTGGGAACGGTCGATTACGACCGCGACTTGGTCTCACTCCACGAACGGCGCCCGCGGCAAAATCGTTGCGGAATCCGCGACTTCTGACGCGCGTCGCCGGTCTGGTAACTGCGATGCCACTTGGCAATGGCTGAATCTCGGGCAATTCGACACGAGTTCGCGCTCGACGTCGCCGGTGGTGAGCCGGTGCCGTCGATCCTCCAACTTCCGCGCTCGAGCGATCGAGTTCCGGGCGTCGTGCTCCTTCACGGTTTCAGTTCACGGAAGGAGCGAATGGCCGATTCGATCGGCCGATCGCTGGCCGACCGCGGGGTCGCGAGCGTGGCGATCGATCTTCCCCTCCATGGCACGCGCGACGGCGGCCTCGAGGGATTGTCATTGCGAAATCCTCTCGACCTCGTCCAGAAATGGAAACTCGCGGTTCGCGAGGCGAACGCCGCCATTCGGTACTTGTCCGAACAACCCGCCGTCGATCCCCGGCGGCTTGCCATCGCGGGCTACTCACTCGGCGCCTATCTCGCGGTGATAGTCGCGAGCGAAGCGCCGCTGGTGCGCGCGGTGGCGCTCGCCGCCGGCGGAGACCTTCCGGAGACCACGCCGTTCGCCGCGTTGGTGCGAACATTCGCTGATCCGCGCAAAGCAGTGCGCGCGCTCGCGGGCCGACCGCTGCTCATGGTAAACGGTCGCTTCGATCGAACAATTCAGCCGGCACAAGCGCGCGCGTTGTTCGAGGCCGCCGGCGAGCCGAAGGAAATCCACTGGTACGATGGTGGACACTGGCCACCGCCGGCCGCGATCGAGATCGTTGCCGACTGGCTCGCCGACCGGCTTCGCGGCGGCGGGCGTCAACCCCGCACGGCGAAAACGTCGAGCCACGGCGCCCAATGAGCGCCGTCGCGCCTGGCGACGAACGACAGCGCGCGCTTGATGAGAGTTTCCTCAACGCGCGCCCATGGTCGCGTCCACTCGTCGGCGGTCGGAACGAGCACATCGCCGCGGATACGATGAACAGCGAAGCGTTGCCGCTCGAGGAGGCGCCTCAGCGCATCGCGCGTGAAGCCGTAGCGATATGGAAACGTCAACAAGTTGTTTTGCGCCAGCAGTGCGCGCGCTGCCGCACGTTCGGCGCGGTTGCCTGTCGTGAACCGGCGGCGAAGCGCGACATAGAACTCGCCATTCGGCACGCGAACAGCGAGAACGCCGCCCGGTCGCAACAGTTTGGCCGCCGCATTCACTGCGGCGCGTGGATCGGGGAGTTGGTCGAGCGTGTTCCAGATCGCGACGGCATCGAACGTTCGATCGGTGCGGAACGAGGTGAGTTCGCCGTCGTGCACGGTGAACCCCATCGTTCGCGTGAATGCGTTCACCGCCGCGTTGATGTCGAGTCCCTCGAACTGAAGGCCTTCCTCACGCGCGGCGGCCAAGAATGCTCCGACGTAACTCCCGACTTCGAGCCCCGACCCGCTGTGTCCGAGCATGCGTCGCAACGCGCGGGCGTGCGAACGCAGCGCAGGCTCTTGTGTGGCGTGCAACGAACGAAGCATGTCGTTCGACGGTGCGTCGCGCGCGTAAATCTCGGTGAGCTCGTGTGGGCGCTCCGCCGGATTGCGATAGACCAACCCACACTCGCGACACTGCACGAGGCGAAACGGTGGCGCCTCGGAGAACGCGACACGATCCATCAAACGATCAGGCGGCGTTTCGGGGCGAAGACGCCGCTGATGATACTCCCACAACGCCTCGACTTCGGCGCGGAGATCATCGTGTTCGGCGACGACCTCCGAGTCCGTGTGATCGCAGACGATACACCGCGACGGTTCGTACGACGGGCTGGGCACGGTCCGCCGACGTGCAGGGACGATGCCCAATGAACGGCTTCCCAAGCATTGCGCTTGGCGCCTCGCCGTTTGACAGGCCACTCAGGCGGCCACATCATCACCCTCGGCATGCTGCGCCTCTTGACCTTCGGAGGCCTCGCGCTCGAGCGGCGTGATGGAATGCCGGCGCCGAGGCTACGTCCGCAAAGATTGGCGATTTTGGCCGTTCTCGCCGCCGCCGGCGAGCGGGGCGTGTCGCGTGAGCGTATGTCGGCACTCTTGTGGCCAGATGCCGACGAGGAGCGCGCGCGCCATTCGCTGCGCCAGGCGCTGTATTCGCTCCGTCAGGAGGCGGGCGCAGAGGTCGTTCAGTCGAGCACCGTGCTCTCGTTGGACCGCGACGCACTCAGCTCCGACGTCGGCGACTTTCGCGCCGCACTTGTCGCGGGTGACCGCGCGCGCGCCGCTGCGCTCGCGAACGGCCCGTTCCTCGAGGGCTTCTATCTTTCCGACGCGCCCGAGTTCGAGCGCTGGGTCGAGGAGCAACGTACGTCACTCGCCGCCGATGCCACGCGCGTGCTCGTGGCGCTGACGAAACAAGCGGAAAGCGCCGGCGACCGAGACGCCGCCCTCGAGTTGTGGAGCAGACTCAGTGTCATCGATCCGCTCAGCGGGCGGTTCGCGCTAGGCTACCTGAAGGCGCTCGCCGCGCATGGCGATCGGGCGGCGGCGCTCGCATTCGCCCGGGCGCATGAAAGTCTGGTCCGTCGCGAGTTGGAGGCCGACGCCGATCCCGAGATCCACCGGCTCGAGGCGGAGCTGCGCGCCATGCCATCTCCCGCCGTGGTCCGCATCGCGCCGGCTCAACCAACACACCAACTCGCCGTGGTGTCCAGTCAGCTGCTCGAGCCCTTGTCAGAGCCGAAGCCGCCGATTGTCTCCGCAACGCCGCAACCGTCGCCGAGATTGCGGATTGCAGTGCAGGCCGCGATCGGCGTGTTCGCCATTCTCGGCGTGCTGACGGCCGACCGATGGCTACCGTCGCGCCGCGTCGCGTCGGGGGCCAACCGCGCCACGTTCGCTGTTGGCATGATCCGCGAGGATGGCGTACCCGACACATTGCGAATCGGCGGCGTGCTGACCGATATGCTCGCGACCAACCTCGCTCGCGTGGCAGGACTCTCAGTCCTCGCAAACACGCGGCTGTTCGAGCTGATGCGCCCCGGACAGGACACGCTGGCCGGCGGATATTACGACGCCGCTCGCCGTGCGGGCGCGACCGAGATTCTCCAAGGCCGACTGCTTCCGGGCCCGCGATGGAGCCTCGCAATGGAAATCCAGCGCGTGGATCTAGCGACGGGAATCGTCAAGGCCGCGTATCGGGTCTCCGCGAGCGATCGATACGCGCTCGTCGACAGCATGACGGCGGCCGTTGCCCACGACCTGCACTTCGCCTCACCAACCGGTTCCGTCTCCGACGCGACCACCGATTCGCCGATCGCGTATCGTCTCTATGAGGAAGGACTGCGCGCCTACTATCAGTACGACGACGCGGCGGCTCGTCGTCTCATGCAAGCGGCGCTCGAGGAAGATTCGACGTTCGCGATGGCGGCGTACTACGAAGCGGTGCTGGTGCCCGACAACGCGCCCGAAATGCCAGCGCGCGCACGTGCGCTGCGGCTCGCCGCGCGGGCGCCCGAGAGCGAACGCCTGCGGATTGCCGCAGAGCTGCTCATGCTCAACATGGAACCCGGCGCAGTCGCCGTTGCCGAGTCGTTGACGACAAAATATCCCACCGATCCTCGCGGCTTCGAGCTGCTCTCGAGGGCGCTCGAGTTTCGAGGAGACCGACTCGATGCCGTCACTGCGATCGAGCGCGCGATCGCCCTGGATTCAGCGTCCGAACCCATCGAACGGCAGCGGTGTCGTCTCTGCGGAGACTACATGCATCTCGCCGAGATCTATTTGTGGTGGGACTCGCTATCTGCCGCCGAACGAACGGCGCAACGGTACCTTCGGGTGCGCCCGAAGAATCACGGTTCCTGGGATCTTCTCTTTCGGTCGGCGGCGGCTCGAGGCGACACGAACGCCGCGCACGTGTACGCCAGGCGATTTCATGCGGCCAATCCGATGGAGACGTCTCCGATCTACATCGCGCGCCGCGACATTCTCGCCGAGGACTACGAGCGCGCCACACGAGCCCTGCAGCCGTTTCTCACTTCCCCCCGTCCGACAGAAGTCGGCGATGCTCGGTGGCTGCTGTCGATTGCCTTTCGAAACCAAGGTCGGCTGCAAGAGGCGCTTCGCCTGTCGCGTCTCGCTCCCAACGAGGATCTGGGCCCGGCGATGGCGGCACTCGATGAGGGTAACCCGCGCATCGCGCTCGCAGTGTTCCGCAACGCGGCGAACGCGGACGAGTCCGCGCTCCCACTCGGGCTGCAGGGACGGTACCGCGCATGGTACAACACCTTGTTCGGAATGGCGCTCGCAGCCTCCGGAGACAATTTCGCCGTTCGGCGCCTGGCGGATACGGTAGAGTATTGGGGAAAGCAGAGTCTCTATGGCCGCGACCGACGCGCGCACCACTATCTACGAGGGATGGTGTTCGCGGCCGAGGGTCACGACGCAGAGGCCGCCGTGGAGTTGCGCGATGCGATTCACTCCCCGACACACGGATTCACGCGCGTCAACTACGAGTTGGGCAAGACGCTCATGCGCCTCAATCGGCCCGCCGACGTCGAACCAGTCGTGCGAGCCGCACTCCACGGAGATATCGATGGATCGAATCTCTACATGACGCGCACCGAACTGCACGAGCTCTTGGCGCAGGCATTCGATCGCCAGGGAAAACGTGACAGTGCGGCGGTACATTTTCGCGCCGTCGTGAGAGCGTGGGAGCACGCCGATCCGATGTTTCGTCCGCGCCGCGACCGGGCGCGCGCGTGGCTTGCCGCCAATCCATCGTCCCCGTCGTCAGCCACGCGCCGCGGCCACTGATCGATCACCGATCTCTAATGCGCTTTCCGGGCGCGGCGCGCGCGCCGCGTCTGAGTTACGGGATGGTCCTCTCAGCGTAGTTGTTGCCGGGCGCCGGATCGGGCGTGGAGCTGTACGTGAACACGCCAAAGCGCTTGGGCAGCGGCTCGGCGGGCAAGGTCGTCGTAATAACGACTTCTCTGTACGCGCCATTTTCGATGACGCCGAGGTTGCACAACACCATCGCGCGCAGCGCGGGAACCATCGAGGGGCCGGCGGACGCCGTGCACCCCGGCCCGAGCCGCTCGATACCGACCCCCACTGGTAGGAGGATCAAAAGCCTGGCGTCGCGAGCGTCGTCGTTTCTTTCCGTGTAGACGACAACGCGCGCGCTCATATTCGTCTTCGTCTTTGTGATCTCGAGCGTACGGACTTGAATATCGGCTTGCCAAACACGCCCCTGCGTCGGCGCGGGCAGGGGCTTGCCTGCGGCAAGAACCAGAAGCGTAAGAATCAAAGCGGGGCGACTGAGGCGCATGCGACTGACCATAGCTGGGCGCAGTCAGCCGGTCGTCCGCGAGTCGTCAGCGGCCCGTCAACTGGGGTTACGGAATCTTGTAATAATCGACTTTGTTGTCGTTCAATCGCGGAATCGCCACGATGTTCCGCTTGGTGTCGACGCCGATGTCCGCGGGGCCGCTCACATTTGGCACGAGCACCGTCATCTCGCCGTTCTGAACGATGTGCACCGCGCTGTCCGCCCAGCTCGTGACGAGAATACGCCCATCGGCCAATACCTCGACCCCGTCGTATTGTCCCGGGCCGTTCACCAAGGCAGTCGTCGCCTTGTCACCTTCCTTCCAGGTTTGGATTGCCTTGTTGTTGCTCGGTCCCAGAATGAACCGCCCGCTCGTGCTGTCCCAGGCGATTCCATTCGGCGCGTCGAGCGAATCGGGTCGGAGTGCAGCCGCGGTACGGCCGGTGATCTTGAAGATCTGATCGATCCCCGGGTGAGACATGGCACCCTTCGCGTTCATCGAGATGCCCGTGTCGGTCACATAGATCGCTCCGGACCCGTCGGCGACAACGTCGTTGAGGAACGTCGCCTTTTGAGCCGACAGATCGATGTCGGCGATCGGCGCTCCGGTGCGCCGGTTGAACGCGCGCACGTGATCGATGTCGGCGACCCACAACGTGTCGCCGACGAGCGCCAATCCCTTGGGTGCGTCGAGCTTTGCGCCTCGCCTTCCTCCTTCCACGAGAATCTTCGTCGCGGCGCCCACGCTGTCGGCGCGCACGACCGCGATGAATCCGTTTCCATCATGCGCCGACGGACCGCCGTTGATGTTCGACACGTAGAACACGTCGAGCTCAGGATCGTACCGCACCGATTCCGGCGTCTTCATTCCGCCTGTCTCGCCGACCTTTGTCGCCGTTGTCGGCGAGGCAGCGGGCGTGACGGCGCCGGCGGCCTTGTTGCTGTCCGCACTGGAGTTGTTCGACTTTGCGCACCCGAGGACACCGACGGCGAAGACGCCGAGCAGACAAACGATTCGATGTGACATTGCATCATGTCCTGTAGAGTGATTTCGCGACACGACGAACCCCATCGAGAGAGGAATTAATCGGGCGCGGTCGCTCCGCGATATAGAGCGTCTGTCGGGAATCGTTCCCCTTGCCGCTCACGGGTGTGGTCGCTATTTCCGAACCACCACCCTCGTGTGCTGTTTCTCTTCCGGAGGCTCGACGTGCCCCGTATGCCCCACCCGTTCCGCGCGCCGCTCTTCGTCCTGTTCGCCACTCTCGTCGCGCTATCTCGTCCGGCTGCTTCTCAAGGTTCCGATCAAGCGGACTCCGCAAGATTCGCCGGCGTTCGTTGGCGAGAAATCGGACCCTTCCGCGGCGGTCGATCGGCGGCAGTCGCCGGCAATCCCTCGCGTCCCGACGAGTTCTGGATGGGAACACCGGGAGGCGGCGTCTTCAAGTCGATAAACGCCGGCCAATCATGGGCTCCCGTCACCGACAAGTACTTCGGCGGCACAATCGGCGCCATCGCGGTTGCGCCGTCGGCGCCCGACGTCGTTTACGTCGGCGGCGGCGAGTATCCGATTCGTGGCAACGTCTCACACGGCGACGGCGTGTGGAAGACGACTGACGGCGGCAAGACATGGACGTTCCTCGGTCTGGGCGAGACGCGTCAGATCGCCGACATCGTCGTCAATCCGACCAATGCCGACCTCGTGTACGTCGGCGCGCTCGGCCACGTCTGGGCGCCGAACGCCGAGCGAGGCGTGTATCGCTCCAAGGACGGCGGTCGCAATTGGGATAAGATCCTCTTCCGCAACGACTCCACCGGCGTCGTCGACCTCGTGATGGATCCGAACAACCCGAGCGTGTTGTACGCCGCGCTGTGGCAGGCGGGGCGGACGCCATGGATGCTGTCGTCCGGCGGCGCCGGCAGCGGATTGTTCAAGAGCGTCGACGGCGGCGACAACTGGACCGAGATCACGCGCAACACGGGGTTGCCCGCGGGCATCTGGGGCAACATCGGCGTCACCGTTTCCGGCGCCAACTCGAACCGCGTCTGGGCGAACATCGAAGCGGATTCCGGCGGCGTCTTTCGCTCCGACGACGCCGGCAAGACGTGGCAGCGTGTCAACGCCGATCGCAATCTCCGCCAACGCGCCTGGTACTACACCAAGATTCACGCCGATCCCAAGGACACGAACGTCGTCTACGACAACAACGTGTCGTTCATGAAATCGGTCGATGGCGGCAAGACGTTCCGTCCCGTTCGCGGTCTCGTCCACGGCGATTCGCACGATCTCTGGATCGATCCGAAGAACTCGAGCCGCATGGTCGAAGCCGATGATGGTGGCGCCGAGGTGAGCACTGACGGCGGAAAGACGTGGTCGGACGAGGATTTCGCGACGGCGCAGTTCTATCACGTGATCGCGACGACGCACTTTCCCTATCACGTCTGCGGCGCGCAGCAGGACAACTCGACGCTGTGTGGTCCGAGCCGTGGCTCGTTAGACATCTCTGATTGGCAGGAGGCGGGCGGCGGCGAGTCGGGCTGGATCGCCGCGCGAGCCGACGATCCGGACGTCGTGTACGCCGGGAGCTACGGCAATCTTCTCACGCGGAAAGATCTGCGCACGGGCATCGCCGTGAACGTGAATCCGTGGCCGGACAACCCCATGGGCCATCCGGCGGAGGATCTCAAGTACCGCTTCCAGTGGACGTTCCCGATCGTCGTGTCGAAGCACAACTCGAACGTCGTCTATGCTGGATCCAACGTCGTTCACAAGACGATGAATGGCGGGAAGAGCTGGACCACGATCTCGCCCGATCTCACGTACCATGATCCCAAGACGCTCGGCAATTCGGGCGGCCCGATCACGAAGGATCAAACCTCGGTCGAGTACTACGCCACGGTGTTCGTGATCGAGGAATCACCGATCACGGCGAATACGATCTGGACGGGCTCGGACGACGGAATGGTCCACGTGACCCGCGACGGCGGCAAAACATGGAAGAACGTCACGCCAAAGGACATGGCAAAGTTCAGCCGCGTCTCGAGCATCGACGCGTCGAAATTTGGCGAGTGCACGGCGTACGTGGCGGCGAACCGCTTTCAGCTCGACGACAACCGCCCGTATCTCTGGAAAACGACTGACTGCGGCGCGCACTGGTCGCGGATCGACTCCGGCATTTCGTCGACCGAGTTCGCGCGCGTGCTGCGCGAAGATCCGGGCAAGCGCGGGCTGCTCGTCGCCGGCACGGAGCGCGGCGTGTGGTATTCGCCCGACGACGGGGCGCACTGGCAAAGTCTTCGTCTCAACCTGCCGATCGTTCCCATACACGATCTCGTGTTCAAGAACGGTGACATCGTTCTCGCGACGCACGGCCGAAGCTTCTATATCATGGACGACATCACGTCCCTCGAGCAGATGTCCGACGCGGTGGTCGCGAGCGAGTCGCACCTGTTCAAGCCGCGCGATCAGTACCGTCTCGCCAGCGACGGTGGCGGCCGCGGTGGCTTCGGTGGCGGCGGCCCCGCACAGGCGCTCACGCCGGAAAACGCGCCGATTCATCCAACGGGCCAGAACCCGCCGAGCGGCGTGGTCGTTCAGTATTGGCTGAAGTCCGCTAACCAAGAGGTTTCGCTCGACTTCCTGGACGCCGCCGGAAAAACGATCCGAACGTACACCAGCAAACAGGATTCGGTGGCTGCCGCCGCCGCGGCTGCACAGCCGGCGCCAGACGAGGGCGGCGGTCGCGGCAACGCCCCGCCGCCTCGAGTGGCGAACCGTCGCGGCGTAAACACGTTCGTCTGGAACATGCGCTACCCTGACGCCGCAAATTTTCCAGGAATGATTCTTTGGGCCGCGAACGTCACCGGTCCGCTCGTACCTCCCGGCACCTACAAGGTGCGAATGAATATCGCGGGCAAACCAGTAGCCACCGAGACTTTCAGCGTCCTGCCAGACCCACGCGTCAAGGTGACGTTGGCCGACTGGCAGGAACAATCGCGGCTCGCGCTTCAGATCAGGGATCGGTTCTCCGAGGCGAACGAAGGAGTGAAGGAAATCCGGCGCGTCAAAGCCGAAGTCGCCGATCGCCAGACCAAAATTCCGGCGGCGCAGCAGGACGCATACTCGGCGCTGTCGGCGGCGTTTACCAGGGCGCTCTCCGAGGTCGAGGACTCGCTCTACCAGACGAAGAATCGCAGCGGGCAGGATCCGCTCAACTATCCGATCCGCCTCAACAATCGAATTGGCGCGTTACTCGGCGTCGTCCAAAGCTCCGACGGTCGCCCAACGCAACAGTCGTACGACGTCTACAAGGTTGTCTCGACCGAGCTGACCAAGAACCTCGACAAGCTGCATCGCTTGATGGGCACGAACCTGCCCAAGATCAACGCGATTCTGCGCGCGGCTGGGCTCAAGGAGATCGAGACGAAGGGGCCGATTATGTAGGCGCGAAACCAACGGAATGGCGACGCCGCGTTAGTTTCGCTCTTTGTAAGTCTCGCCGTCCGGTATCCCCATGCCCATCACGTGATAACCTTTGTCGACGTAGACGGTGTTTCCCGTGATGGCGCTGGCGAGCGGCGAGCACAGGAACGCCGCGACCTCGCCGACTTCGCCGGGCATGAGTTTCTCCTGTAATGGCGCGGTCGCCGAGACGTAGTCCACCATTCGCTCGATGATCCCGATCGCGCTCGCGGCGCGTGACGCAAGCGGGCCGGCGGAAATGGTATTCACGCGACAGCCGAATTTGCGGCCCGCCTCGAACGCCAACGTGCGGGTATCACTTTCAAGGGCGGCCTTGGCTGACGACATCCCGCCGCCGTACCCGGGAATGACTCGCTCGCTGGCCAGATACGTGAGCGAGACGAACGCCCCATGCTCGCGCATCAGCGGCCCGAGTCGTTGCACCATCGACACCAGGGAATACGCGCTCGCGCTGATCGCGGCGAGATAGCCTTGCCGACTGGTTTCGATCAACGGCTTCTTGACTTCCGGACCGTTGGCCAGCGAATGCACGACAATGTCGAGCGGCTTGTCGCCGAAATCAGCGGTAAGACGTTGCGCGAGTCCGCCGATCGAACAATCCCCCACCTCCTTGTATCGCTTGCTCGAGCGCACCTCATCGGTCATCTCCTCGAACGAGTCATAGACCGCGTCGAGCGGGTAGATCTTCTCGAAGGTCAGTAGTTCACCCGAGGAAAGACGGCGCGACTCGTCCAGCTTCCCGCGCTCGAGGAGCGCCAAAAAGATGTTGAGCGCCGGCGGCCACGTGCCGACACAGACGCTCGCGCCGGCCTCGGCGAGCGCTTTGGCGATCGCGAACCCGAACCCGGCGTCGTCGGCCACGCCGGCGACGAGGGCCCGTCGTCCCGTCAGATCGATGTTGAGCATCCGAGGAAATATGAGCGGTGCCCAAAGTCGCGCCAGCACGTCCGAAGACGTGTGTTTCCATCGCGGCATACTGGATACGATGTCGGCACGGCGCGAGAAATGCCGATCATGTCACACAATATCCGTGACGCAGATTAGAAATCACTAATTTTTGTTTCGGGTACTATTCGCCTGTTGCGACACACCGAGTTGGGCTTTCATCTCGCCAGTAAGCGACGCTGTTAACTGGGAGGAAATTTGGCCGCTGTTTTGTATGTGGATGATGAAGAAGCAATTCGTCGCGCCCTGCAATCCTGGCTCACACGCCGCGGCCACGTCGTGTACACTGCCGCCACCAGCGACGAAGCTCGTGAAATTCTGACCTCGCACGAAGTCGACGGCGCATTCATCGACATCTGGCTCGGCGACGAAAGCGGATTCGATCTCTTCGAGTGGATCGACATGCATAAGCCGCGTGTCGCGGAGCATGTCGTCTTCGTCACCGGCGACATCATTCGCGAGGGCGAAGTCGAGAAATCCCTCATCGCCCTCGAGCGACCGGTCCTGGCAAAGCCATTCGAGCTTGGCGAACTGGAGCGTATTGTCGCCAGCTGGTCGCCGGGTTAGACTCGGCACACATCCTGTAGACTCCGTTGACCGTGTCGAACCCAGCCCGCGAGATCGTTTTGGGCCGGGGCGCTGGCGAATTGCCGGTCGTCCCAGGTCCATCGTTTGCCCGCGGACTTTGGCGCATCGCCGCCGCTGACGTATCGAGTGGAAATCGCGTCGCGTTGCTTCGCGACGGGCCGGCGACATTCGCCGCCATGCTGGCGCTGATCGAAGGAGCCACGACGAGCGTTGCCCTCGAGAGCTACATCTTCCGCTCCGACGACGTCGGGCAACAGGTGAGCGACGCATTGCTCGCCGCCGCGGCGCGCGGCGTCAACGTCCGGCTGTTGCTCGATTGGATCGGAGCGCGCGGCACGTCGCGAAAATTTCTCAAACAGATTGAACGCGGCGGCGTCGAGATGGCCGTGTTTAATCCGCCCGGCTTTCGACCCTGGTTCGGCCTGGTGCCGCGCGATCACCGAAAACTGCTCGTCGCTGACAGCGCCGTCGGCATCACCGGCGGTGTCGGCGTCGGTCGCGAATGGACAACCGGAATCCAGAAGCTCCATCGCTCTCGGTGGCGCGACACCTCCGTTCGGATCGACGGGCCGGCGGCGAAAGACATGGTTCAGGCGTTCGACCACATGTGGCGCCGGACGAAAGGGCACGAGCGGCGCGGATCGCATCGGTTTCTCAGACGACCGGCGCGCGGCGCACACCTCGACCCCGCGACCGACCAACCGGCGTTGGTCGGCATCGTCGAAGGGGAACCGCTGCGGCTTCGCGTTTCACGTGCCCTCCAAATCCAGGCCATCTCGGCAAGACGATCGATTTGGATCGCGACGGCATACTTCACGCCTTCACCTTCCGAAGTGGAAGCGCTCAACGGGGCGGCGCGCGACGGCGTCGACGTGCGGTTACTGGTGCCGAGTCGAAACGACCACCCGTGGGTATCGCTCGTCGCGCGGCGCTTCTATCGCCGGTTGCTGACGAATGGGGTTCGAATCTGGGAATGGCAGGGAGAAATGATGCACGCCAAGACAAGCGTGATCGACGGACGATGGGTGCGGGTCGGGTCCACGGATTTCAACCCGCTCGGCGTGGCCATCAACTATGAGCTCGACGCGGTGATCGAGGACGCGGTGCTCGGCGAGGAAGCCGAGCAGATGTTCCTGGCGGATTTGGATAATTCGCGTGAAGTCGTCTTGTAAGCCCGGCCATCGTCGTCAGCATGTAGCTCGCGCTGTCGATCGCGCTCTTCGGCTCCTGCTCGTCGTTTCGTTGTTCGCGCGGTGGTCGTCCGCTCAAGTTGGCGACGGCTCGTATCAACGCGCTCTATTCACCTGGCGCGACGCGGTGCTCGCAGGCGGCTTCGCCATGGGGACGCTGGCGATACGACCGCTCGACAAAAGCGCCGCCGTCTCGTTGCAACGCCCGTATTCGCAACAACAGAAGCTGCTCCGCACGACATCGGCCATCGTGCGCACGATCGCCGAGCCGGGATCGGTGATCATCGGCACGTCGATGTACGCCGTTGGTCGTGTCAGCCACAGCGATCGCCTCGCGGAGCTCGGATTGCGAGGTACGGAAGCGCTCTTCGTCGGCGAGGGATTCGCGAACGTGCTCAAATACTCTTTCGGTCGGGCGCGTCCGTTCGTTGATACGGTGAGTCCAAACCCCGACGATTGGCAACTGCTTCGCGGTCTCCATCGCGGCGACCCATACCGGTCGTTCCCATCAGGACACACGGTGGCGGCGTTCGCCGCAGCGGCAGCGGTGAGTTCCGAGACGAGTCGCTGGTGGCCGCAGGCGACGTACTACGGTATCGGGCCGGCGCTTTACGCCGGCGCGATCGCCGTCGGTGCCTCGCGAATGTACGAGAATCGTCACTGGGCGAGCGACGTGATCATGGGTGCGGCAATCGGGACCTTCGCGGGAACGAAGGTGGTGCGCTATCATCGTACGCATCCCACCAACCAACTCGATCGATGGCTGTTGCGCGCGTCGTTGTCGCCTTCCGATCCGTCCCGCGTTTCGCTGATGGTGCTTCCCGGAGCCGTCTTGCCACGGTGAAGCCGTTCCACCGCCTATGAAGCCCGGCATCATCACGATGGCCGAGCTGCACGGCGCCATCGCCGAACGACTGCTCGCGATCCAACGGATGTACGATCCGCGCATGGTCGCCGAGCTGCCGCCGCACATTACGATCAGCGGATCATCGGGGATGGGGCCGATCTCTCCCGACACCACGGATGAGGAGCTCCGTGATTTGCTCGAGCCGGTCGCGGCGGCCACGCCACCGTTCACGGTGTGCCTCGAACCGCCGATGCGTTTCATGCAGAGCACCGTGGTCGTCATGCCTATCGAACCACATGGGCCGATTCGCGCGTTGCACGAGCTGATCAAGGCGAGCGGGCTATCGTTCGAGCAACCCAGGTTCACCTTCACACCGCACGTTACCCTGAGCTTCTATCCCGAACTGACGCGCGAGCGGCTTCGCGAATTGCTGCGCGTTCGGATCGATGAACCCATCCGCGTCGACGCGATCCAAGCCTACCGATCGATCGACCTTACCAGAACGCAGAAAGTGCTCGAGCTGCCGCTGACCGGCACTCCTCTTCATGACTGATCTCGCCCACGTCGTCGCACCGCTGCCGTCGCCCGACGTTCTCACCAAGATCGAGGCCGACTGTGATGTCGTTATCGGCCGCGTCTTCGCCGCGGTCGCCGCCGATTATTTCGTGCAAACGCGAAGTCGCGCCGGCCGCGTCTCGACGCAACACACGCCGGCCGGTCTCGCCGCCCGCTTCGATGAGCCCATGCCGCGCGACGGGCATTCGATCGACTCGATCGTGTCGCGTGTTCGGTCCGATATCTTGCCGGACTGCAATCGCCTCTATCATCCACGATACGTCGGACATCAAATCGCCGGTCCGCTCCCAGCGGCCGTGTGGATGGAATCGATCACCGCGGCGCTCAACCAGTCTGTCGCTGTGTTCGAGATGTCACCCGTCGCGACCGTCCTCGAGCATCGCGTCATCGCGTGGATGTGCCAGCTCGCCGGTCTGCCCGAGGGCGGCGGTGGAACGCTGACGAGCGGCGGGACCGAAGCGACGTTCACCGCATTGCTTGCCGCGCGCGGAGTGTCGCTCCCCGATGCCTGGACCAACGGAGTCGGTTCCGATCCTCCGGTTCTGCTCTGTGGTGAGCACGCGCACTACGCCGTCACGCGCGCCGGTGCGGAGTTGGGTCTCGGCATGCGCAACGTGTTGGCGATTCGCTCGCGTGACTTCAGGATGGACACGAGCGCGTTGCGCGACGCGCTCAACGAACTCGGACGGGTCGGTCGGCGAGTGATGGCGGTCGTCGCGACGGCCGGATCGACGGCGACGGGCTCGTTCGACGATCTCGAGGCGATCGCCGGTCTCTGCGACCAGTATGGAGTATGGCTCCACGTCGACGCCGCGCACGGAGGATCGGCGCTACTCTCGGAGACGCACCGACATCGCCTGCGCGGCATCGAGCGATCGCGCTCGGTCGCATGGGATCCGCACAAGATGATGCTGTTGCCCACGCAGGCCGGGATGATTCTCGTGCGCGACCAGCACGACCTCGACTCTGCTTTTTCGCAGCGCGCACCGTATCTGTTCAATCAGCCGGAAGGCGAGCGTGTTTGGGATCAAGGCACGCGCAACTTCATCTGCTCCCGACGCGCCGACGTTTTCAAACTCTGGGTTGCGTTGCAACGGTACGGCACGAACGGGTTGGGTGAGCTCTACGACTACTTCTGCGCGCTCACGCGTCAAATGTGGGAAGCGATCACCGACCGGCCGGACTTCGAAGCGCTGCACGAACCGGAATGCAACATTCTGTGCTTCCGCTACGTGGGCGATCGGACGCGCAGTGACGACGAGCTCGACGCGCTGAACCGAGAGCTCCGCGAACGCTACAACTTGTCGGGCGAGGGGTGGATCACCGGAACGAACCTCGACGGCCGCCGCGTGCTTCGCGTTACGATCATGAATCCGCGCACCACGAGCGGCGACGTCAGCGACATCCTCGACGGCCTCGCGGCCGTCGGAAGAACGCTATAGCGCTTTCTTGATCGCGGCTTCGAGATTCTGTTTTCCGCCCAACCCGGTGTAGACCACTTTGCCGGCCTTGTTGATCACGACGACGTACGACGTCGCCGGAACATCGTACGCGCCGGTCGCGTTGCCCTTGGTGTCGAAGTACTGATCGCCGGGCAGTCCGTGTTTGGCGACGAACGCTTTCACGCGCTCGGGCGTTTCGTTCACGGATACAGCGACGCCGACGAACTTGACCTTCGTGCCGTATTTCTTTGCCGCGTCGAGGAGCGTCGGCTCGAGCTCTGCGCAGTTGGGACACCACGTGGCCCAAAACTCCATGACCACCGGCGTCTTCCCGGTGTACTGCGACAGGTCCGCCTCATTGCCGTCGAGCGTGTGCACTCTCGCCGACGGCGCCGTTGATCCGACTTGGATCCCGAGATCCTGGGCCCATAGGTTCGCGGGCGCGCTCATGAGGGCAAACATCACGGCAGCGATCACCGAGCTTCGCGCGCTCCACCGTTCCACCGTTCTACCGTTCGACCGTCTCATATGATCAGTTGACCCATTTTGACGAGATAGTATTCCGCGACCCCGATCATCACCAACGCAAAAAACCGCTTGATCCACACCATCCAGACTCCGGCGCGAGGCAATCGCGCGATCGCACCCGAGGATAATCCGACAACGACCAGCAGCGTACACATCCCTAACGAAAAGACGAACAAATAGAGGAAGCCAAGCCACGCGCTTTTCGTCGAAGACACCCACGTGAGCACCGCCGCCATCACCGGCGCCGAGCAGGGTGCCGCTACGAGCCCAGACATCGCTCCCATGGTGAACGCACCAGACATGCGTCCCGCTGTTCCCGCAGTGCTCGCACGGTGCATGATCGCCGCCGGCACGCGGACTGGGAGCACGTCGAGCATCGCCAGCGACGCCAACAGCAGCAAGTTCGCCATGGCGAGGTAGAGCCACGGATTGGTACTCACCGATCCGAACAGCGTTCCCGATAGACCCGCAAACAGCCCGAGCGCGGAGTAAACCAACGCCAGTCCCAACACGTAGGTGAGTGTTAGAACGAGGGGACGCCAGCGCGGGGGCCGCGCGACGGTTGTGTCGGCGACCGATGTGCCGCCGACGATCGCCGCGGTGATAGGGATCATCGGGTAAATGCAGGGCGTCAGGCTGGTGAGGACGCCCCCCGCAAACACGAAAGGAATCGCTTTGAGCGGATTCCCCGAGAGACTAGGCAAAAAGCTATTGAGATCCACGGAATGACCAGTAACGAGCACGCTGTCGCAGCGTCAAACGTCAAGAGAAAGTTATGAACACAACGAAATTCGGAACACTCATTGGTTTGGCGATGTCAATACTCGCCGTGGCGGCACGGTTCCCGGCGGCGATTGTAGCGCAAACGGGTCAGCCGCACCCGCGACCGGTCGTCCGTCCGGAGAATGATAGCGCCCAGATGGCGGGTATGGCGGACCACGCCATGAGCGGTCCAATGGGCGAGAACATGATGAAGCACATGCAGCTGACGCCACTCCGGGCGCCGACGCACGACGACACGGCCCGCGCAATGAAAGTGTCCGCCGAGCTGCGGCAAGCCATCGCCAAGTATCAGGACACCGCTGCCGCTACCGCCGACGGATACAAGATGTTTCTCCCGAACGTGAAGGAGCAGCGCGTCTATCACTTCACGAACTATCGCCGCGCACTCCTCGCAGCCTTTCGCTTCGACGCCTCGAAGCCGACCTCGATCCTCTACAAGCGCGGCGACGACGGCACGCTGCATCTCATCGGCGCGATGTACACGATGCCGAAGAACGCGAAGCTCGATCGCCTCGACGAACGCGTTCCATTGAGCATCGCGCAATGGCACAAGCATGTGAACTGGTGCGTCCCCAAGAAGGGCGACCAGGCGCGGTGGACGGAGCAACGCGACGGCCATCCGGTGTTCGGACCCGAGAGCCCGATCGCCACCAAGGCCGGGTGCGACGCGGTCAACGGCGATTTTCATCCGGACACCTTTGGTTGGATGGTGCACGCGAATGTGATCGAGGGCCACGACCTCGCGTCGATCTGGAGCGACGAGCACCATACACGATAGCGGACGCGATCGCTATTCCAATGGTTGACAAAGTCAACTAATTGGCCGACTATGATCTCCGCATCCGTTCAGGGGATCATATGCGTCAGATCGAGCAACGCGCCGAGGCCGTGCGCGAATTCAATCGGTTCTACACTCGCCGCATCGGCGCGCTCGGCGAAGGCCATCTCGACAGCAAGTTCTCGCTCACTGAAGTCCGGGTCCTGTTCGAGCTTGCGAACCGCGAGCACCCGACGGCGAGCGAGATCGCAGAGACGCTGGGGCTCGATCGCGGCTATCTGAGCCGAACACTTCGATCCTTCCAGAAGCGGGGACTCGTCACCACGAAAACCGGATCCGGCGACCGCCGTCGCGCCCTGTTGCGCCTCACACCGGCCGGCCGCCGTGCCTTTTCGCCGCTCGACGCCCGCGCTCGAGAAGAGATCGTCGCAATGCTCGAGCCGCTGCCCGCGGGCGAACAGCAACGCATCCTCGGCGCCATGGGCGCGATTCGTAACTCGCTCGCGCCAAGACATGCGTCGCAGGTATCGCCACAATACACGCTTCGATCGCACCGGCCAGGCGACATGGGATGGGTGGTGCACCGACACGGCGTGCTCTACTCCGAGGAGTACGGTTGGGACGAGCGGTTCGAAGCCCTCGTCGCGCACGTCGTGGCGGAATTCGTCGACAAATTCGATCCGACGCGCGAGCGCTGCTGGATCGCCGAGCGCGACGGGGAAATTGTGGGATCCGTTTTCGTCGTGGCCAAGAGCAAGACGGTCGCCAAGCTCAGGCTTCTGCTCGTCGAGCCGTCGGCGCGCGGATTGGGAATCGGCCGCCGCCTCGTGGACGAAGTGATCCGCTTCTCGCGCGACGTGGGGTACAAGAAGATCACCTTGTGGACGCAACGCGATCTCACCGCGGCGCGAAACATCTATAAGGCGGCCGGCTTCAAGCTTGTGGCTGAAGAAGGACACCGCCTCTTCGGTGATTCTCTCGTCGCCGAGACCTGGGAAATGCGCCTCGCGCCGACTCCGGCTGCCGACCACTGATTCGTGGGGCGAGCCCGCGGTTAGATTCCTCACAAACCGCAACCCACACGATTGGTAATGGCTCCTCCGTCATTCATTTATGTCATGAAGGACCTGCGCAAGGTCGTCCCGCCGTCGCGGGAGATCTTGCGCGGGATTTGGCTCTCGTTCTATCACGGCGCGAAGATCGGCGTGCTCGGCGCGAACGGCGCGGGAAAATCCTCGCTGCTGCGAATCATGGCCGGTGTCGATCACGATTTTCAGGGCGAAGCGTGGGCGGCCGAGGGCACCCGCGTAGGCTACTTGTCGCAGGAACCGGAGCTCGACCCGACGCTCGACGTCAGAGGCAACGTCGAGCTCGCGGTGAAAACGCAGCGCGATCTGCTCGACGAATTCCAAACGATCTCGATGCAGTTCGCCGAGCCGATGAACGACAGCGCGATGGAGAAGCTCCTCGCGCGTCAGGCGCGTGTGCAAGAGCAGATCGACGCCCACGACTTGTGGAATCTCGACAACAAGATCGAGATCGCGATGGACGCGCTGCGGCTACCACCCGGCGATGCCGACGTGAGTAAACTCTCGGGCGGCGAGCGCCGACGTGTCGCGCTCTGTCGCGTCTTGCTCGAGGAGCCCGATATGCTCCTACTCGACGAGCCGACGAACCATCTCGACGCCGAAAGTGTGGCCTGGCTCGAGCGCTACCTGCATGACTTCACCGGCACCGTCGTCGCCGTCACGCACGATCGGTATTTCCTCGACAACGTGGCAGGATGGATCCTCGAGCTCGATCGCGGCTACGGGATTCCGTACGAGGGCAATTATTCGTCGTGGCTCGAGCAGAAGCGCACGCGATTGGCGGTCGAGGAGAAAACGGAGTCGGCGCGTCAGCGCACGTTGGCGCGTGAGCTCGAGTGGGTGCGCTTGGCTCCGCGTGCGCGGCAAGCCAAAAGCAAGGCACGCGTGCAGAAGTTCGAGGAGCTGGTCGAACAAGAGACGGCCGAGAAGATTCTGCAGCACGAGATCGTGATCCCGCCGCCGCCGCGACTCGGCAATGAAGTTGTCAATGCGCGCGATCTCAAGAAAGCATTCGGCGACAAGTTGCTGTTCGACGGCTTGACGTTCTCGCTTCCGCGCGGCGGCATCGTCGGCATCATCGGACCGAACGGCGCCGGCAAGACGACGCTGTTCAAGATGATCGTCGACCAGGAAGAGCCCGATGGCGGCACACTCAAGGTCGGCGAGACCGTGCAGATCGCGTACACCGATCAGAATCGCACGCTCGACGGCAGCAAAACGGCGTGGCAGGAGATTTCCGGCGGCCAAGAGATGATCATGGTCGGCAAGAAGGAGCTCAACAGCCGCGCGTATCTCTCGAGCTTCAATTTCCGCGGCACCGATCAGCAGAAGAAGGTCGGCCTGCTGTCCGGCGGCGAGCGCAATCGTCTACATCTTGCGAAAACGCTCATGTCGGGCGGAAACCTTCTCCTGCTCGACGAGCCGACGAACGATCTCGACGTCGATACGTTGCGCGCGTTGGAGGACGCGCTCGTGGATTTCGCCGGCTGCGCGGTGGTCATCACCCACGACCGGTGGTTCCTCGATCGCATTGCGACGCACATCCTCGCGTTCGAGGGGAACAGCGAAATCGTGTGGCACGAAGGGAATTACCAATCGTACGTCGAGGACCTGCATAAACGGAAAGGCGCCGATGCGGATCAGCCTCACCGGGTGGCGTTCAAGAAGTTGGTTCGGGCCTAGCCGGCGTGTGACGCCATCGCGTCGTCCACTGCGTGCGGTCCGACGCGAGCTGGTCGGATGGCTCATCGTCGCGAGCACGCTACCACTCGGCGTATCCGTCGCACAAACGCCAAACGCCGAACGCGGCAAAGGCCTCACTGACGTACCGGGCATTCGCGTCGGCCACTTCACGCTGTCGCGGCGGCCAACAGGCTGCACCGTCGTCCTCATCGATGGAGATGGCGCGGCGGCCGGTGTCTCGCAGCGCGGCGCCGCACCGGGAACGCGCGAGACCGACGTGCTCGACCCGCTTAACATGGTCGAGAAAGTGAACGCGATCGTCCTCTCCGGCGGCAGCGCGTTCGGCCTCGATGCGGCGCAAGGCGTGATGCGCTACCTCGAAGAAAAAAACATCGGGTTCAAGACGTCGGCCGGCGTCGTTCCGATCGTTCCCGCCGCGGTCATCTTCGATCTGCCATTCGTCGCCGATCCAAAAACCCGTCCGACCGCTGACTGCGGATACAAGGCGGCGACGGCCGCGACGAACGGGCCGGTTCGCGAAGGCAATATTGGCGTTGGCGCCGGAGCTACCGTCGGAAAACTCGGCGGCTTTGAGCAAAGTGCAAACCCCGGAATTCGGCCGATGAAATCAGGCGTCGGCTCGACGTCGATCACGTTGCCCAATGGTCTCGTCGTCGGAGCGATGGTTGTCGTCAACGCCGTCGGCGACGTCATCGACCCGAGCACCGGCCAAGTCGTCGCGGGTGCGCGCAACGCGAATGGCACGCTCGCCGATGCGCGCAAGCTGCTGCGCAACGGCGCGAAGATCACAGCACCTCGCGCCGGCGAGAACACCACGATCGCCGTCGTCGCCACCAACGCCAGGCTCACGAAAGTCCAAGCTGGCCGCCTCGCGCTCATGGCCGACGACGGGCTCGCGCGTGCGATCAATCCGTCGCACACCATGGGCGACGGCGACACCGTATTTGGTCTCGCCACCGGCTCTTGGAACGGCGCCGTCGATTTGACGACGATCGGCGCGCTCGCGGCCGATCTTGTGGCCGAGGCGATCGTGCGCGCGGCGACGCAAGCGGACAGCCTTGGCGGTCTGCCGTCGGCTCGGCAGCTGCACACCGTCCCACAGCGCTTCAAATAACTCTCTGAACATCCACCTCGCGCTCCTCCTCGTTTACTCGATCGGGCTGATCGCCATCGGCTTGGTCGTTGCGCGATTGGTTCATGGAAGCGCGGACTTCTTCGTCGCTGGAAGGCGTCTCAGCGCGCCACTGATCTTCGCGACCGTCTTGGCGTCGAACATCGGCGCGGGCGCAACCGTGGGTGCGACCGGGCTCGGTTACAGCGATGGGATCAGCGCGTGGTGGTGGAACGGGTCGGCGGCGATCGGATCCGTTTTTCTTGCGTTGTTCATCGGGCCGCGCATCTGGCGCATTGCGTCGGAGCACAATCTCTACACGACCGGCGATTACCTCGAACTGCGGTACGGACCGTCGGTGCGGGCGATCGTCGCATCGTTGCTCTGGGTCGGCACGCTGTCGATCTTCGCCGGACAGCTCATTGCCGGCGCCGCCGTGCTGAGCGTCGTCGCCCACCTGCCGCGCTGGGTCGGGACGATCATCAGCGCATCGGTGGTGACGATCGTGTTCGTGTCTGGTGGCGCGATCAGCACCGTGTGGACGAACGTCGTCCAGTTGATCGTGCTGCTGCTCGGCTTCATGGTTGCATTGCCGATGCTGCTCAGTCATGTCGGCGGGTTGACCGCTGTCTTTGCCAACGCGAATGCGCCGCCGACATTCGGGACCATTCTGCACTCCAACGGACCGGGCTCGGGCTGGATGCTCCTGGTGTTGGCTCCCGCGTTCGTCATCTCGCCCGGATTGATGCAGAAAGCGTACGGGGCGTCGAGTGCCCGCGCCGTCGCGCGAGGCATCAGCGTGCAGGCGTTAGTGCTATCGCTGTTCGCGTTTGCTCCACCACTGTTCGGAATGGCTGCGCGACTTGCGCATCCTGGACTTACGGATCCGAACCTCGTGCTGCCAACCATCCTCGTCGAGCAATTACCGACCGCGCTTGGTGCGCTCACCCTCGCCGCGGTGTTTTCCGCCGAGGTGAGTACCTGCGACGCGCTGCTGTTCATGCTGGCGACGTCGCTGTCGCAAGATCTCTATAAGAGATTCCTCCGCCCAACCGCGAGCGATGCACAATTACTTGGTGTCGCCCGACTGGCGGCGGTCGCCGGAGGCCTCGGGGCCGTCCTCTTCGCTCTGTGGTTGCCGACTGTGATCGATGCGCTCCGCATCTTCTACGCTCTCCTGATTGCGACGCTGTTCGTGCCGATCGTCGGTGGGCTCTACACGCGCCGCGCCGGGTCCGTCGAGGCGCTCGCGTCGATCGCGACGGGCGTGATCACGCTCCTGGTCGTCAAGTTCGCGCTTGCCGGGCGACTTCCATGGCTCGATCCAACCTTGGCTGGCGTCACGACCGCGGCTCTAGCATTCATTGTGACCATGGTCGTGCGCCGGCACGAACCCAGCACCGGTCTTCCAACCCGGACGCCAGCATGAGAGCACTCTCCCTCACTCTCACTCTCGCCGCCGCGCCGCTCGCGGCGCAGCAAATTCAAACCTATCGCCCGTTCGGTACGCTCCGAGAGCAGGCCGACATCGAACAACGGTGGCTCGATCAGCGCATGAAAACTGTCCTGCCCGCGCTGATGAAGAAGCATGGCGTCGACATGTGGGTCGTGCCGATGCGCGAATACAACGAGGATCCCGTGTTCTCGTCGATCGTCTCGCCGACGACGATGGCCGCGCGCCGCCGAACGATCTATCTCTTTTACGATCCGTGTGCGTTCGTGCGCGCCGATTGCGCGAAGCCATTCGAACGGCTCGCGATGGGCGGAACGTCGCAAGGCGGCGTCTTCACTGCGATTCGATCGACCAAGGCCGCCGCGGGTCCCGCCGGTGGACAGGTTCAAGCCCAAGCGGAGCTTTGGGGCGACGAACAATGGCAAGTGCTCAAGGCGGAAATCGAGAAGCGCAATCCGAAAGCGATCGCGATTGACGTGTCACGCGTGTTCGCGTTTAACGACGGGCTCTCCGCCGGCGAGCTCGAAGGCATGAAGGCCGCACTCGGCGCAAAGTGGGTCGCGCGTTTCAAACACGCCGACGACCTGGCCCTCGACCTCATCGCCACGCGATCGCAAGAGGAGGCCGCCACGTACAAGAAGATGCAGCAAGTCGTCTGGGGCATCATCGACACCGCGTTTTCGAGCGTCGTGATCACGCCAGGCGTCACACACACCGACGACGTGGTGTGGTGGATGCGTCAGAAGGTGAATGATCTTGGCCTCGGCACCTGGTTTCATCCGTCAGTCGAAGTGCAGCGCAAAGGCGTCACCGACCCGGGCGACAATCCGATCATCCAGAAGGGTGACGTGTTGCATTGCGACTTCGGCATTACCGCGATGCGGCTCAACACCGACACGCAGCACATGGGCTACGTCCTGCTCGATGGGGAAACGGATGCGCCGCCGGGACTCAAATCGGCGTTAGCGAACTCTAACAAGCTGCAGGACATCGTGGTGGGCGAGATCAGACCGGGCCGCACCGGCAACGACATCCTCAAATCGTCGCGGGCGAAGATGGCCGCGGCCGGCATCGACGGAACGATCTACTCGCACCCGATCGGACTGCACGGGCACGGCGCCGGCCCGTTGATCGGCTTGTGGGATTACCAAGACGGCGTGCCGGGGCGGGGCGACGCGAAGGTCATCCCGAACATGTGGTTCTCGATCGAGCTCCAGGCGACGTCACGCGTGCCGGAGTGGAACAACCAACCGGTTCGTTCCGCCCAGGAAGAAGACGCCGTCGTGGGGGCGGACGGTGTCGTTCGGTGGGCGCTGGCGCGCCAAACGGAGTTTCATTTCGTGCGGTCGACCGGTCACGCCGTTCCCTGAGCCTCGCGCGTCGCGATTACGGATGATCGACCCGCAGCCCGCTCGGTACCCGTGCCGGTATCGAGCGCGAGAGATTGCGCGCCGCGTTGTCGGTCAGCGCGTTCATGTAGTCCATGAGCTGATCGACGAGATCGGATGTGAGCACGACACCCTTGAGGAGCGTATCGCGTGATGCGAGAATCGCTGCCGCATTCGGGAGCAGCGTGCCGCGGAGCGCCGGCTCGAGTTGCGTCTGATCGTACGCGGCCAGCTTGACGTCGGACTCGCTGTAATGCTCGACAAAGCCGCGAAGTGTCGTGATCGCTCCGTCGTGTCCATACGGGCCGGTGAGCTCGACGTTGCGCAGCGGCGTCGTGCGGAAGCGGTACTGATCCTCGGTGTTTCCAGTCACGTTCAGGCGACCAAAGTCGTCGAGAAGCGTCGCGCCGTTGCCCTCGCCCGGCCCAATCTGCGGCAGGGCTACGTTGTGGAACTGTTCGTCGCTGAACGTCGCACCGTTGTGACAAATCGAGCATTTCAGAGTGAGGAAGGTCTGCGCGCCCAGAAGCTGTCGTGCGCTGAGCGCCGCGTCGTTCCCGGCGAGGAACCGGTCCCACGGCGTGTTGGCGAACGAGAACTGATCGACGATGAAACCGCCGATGGCGTTCGAGGCGTGAGCGAACGTCATGTCCTCGAACCGCGTTCCGGGATACGCTGCCTCGAACAACCCGCGATACTCGGGAATCGCGCCGAGGCGTCGCATGATCGCCGCCCAGATGCCTTGAAGATCGGCGTCGGGAACCGCGGCCAACTCGTTGCCCGTTCCGCCGCGCATCTCCGCGCGGTTGGTCACGGGGAACATTGCTAATGCCGACACCGCGCCGAATTCGAAGGCGCGCGTCATGGCCGGCGTGACTTGGGATCCGGCGGGCGTGTGGAACCCGCCTTGTGCGTCGACGGAGACGCGCCCGTCCCAGAACAAGTGCTTCATCGCGCTCAGGTTGAAGAGCGGCGGTGCGTTGCGCGCGATGAAGACACCCTGTGGGTGCGATCGCGTTGGTCCGAGGTTGATGCCACCCTGACCGACCGACAGGCTCTTTCCGTCGCCGGTGGCGAACGCCGGTAAGTGACACGTCGTGCACGCGATGTCGCGATTGCCGCTGAGGATTTTGTCGAACGCGAGCGCCTGCCCGAGCTTGGACAGCGCGGGGCGCACATACGGTCGCGGTGGAAGCGGTAGAATGCCACGACCAGCAGCGAGTTGTCTGATGATCGCCGGCGTGACGATGCTGGTCGGTACGACGTCGGCGTCACGGGTTGCGGTCGCCGCACGCGGTGCCGTGGGCCGATCGGAACAGCCAGTGATCGCAATGACCAGAGCGGCCATCGCGGTGGGCACAATCCAAATTCTCGGAAACATCGAAACCCCCAACCGCTTCTCGTATCTGCAGGATGGGCCGGCCTGCGATGGCCCGACCCCGTCTATTTATGACATACGAAAAGCTGTGCCGAGTTCCGACACGCCGGCTGCCGTCGCTCTAGCGCTTGACTGGCGTGGCCGTGGGCGGAGGCTGCTGAAGGAGCGCACGATATTTCGCCGCCTCGTCAGGGCGGCCCTCCGCGTCGTACAGCCTGACGAGCGCGTGGAGCACGTGCCCCAGCCAGTTCTTTGTCACCGAGTTCGGGGTTTTGAAGCGCTCGTAGCCGGCCAGGAGGAGAGATTCAGCTTCAGCGAACTGCCCTTGGCCGCGCAGGGCCTCGGCGAGATGATCGCGCGCCATGACGACCATCGCATTGTGATCATCGAAGTTTGCTCGAAAGATGCGGATCGCGTCGCGATCGAACGTCTCCGCTTCCCGGTACGATCCCATCATGGCCAGGTTGAATCCGACGTCGATGTCGGAATTCGCGACGTCGATGCTGTTCGGACCCAACAACCGGCGGCGAATCTCGAGTGCCTCGCGCATCGGAGCCTCGGCGTCGGCCCAGCGATTCATGTTCTGAAGGTGGCGGCCATGCAAATGCAGCGCGCCGGCCAAACTGGGGTGACCGTCAGGGTATGCGGCGCGAAGCACGTCCACGACCTCGCGGAACACCGAATCTGCGGCTCGGTCTCCGCCAGGCTTCTTGGCGATGAGAAACGCGAGGTCGGTGAGATTCGAGGCGACGAGTGAGGTTTGATTTCCGTACAACGCGCGTCGAATCGCCAACGCCTCGCGATAGAGCGATTCGGCGCGATCGAACTGGCCGCGACTGTCGTAGACCGATGCCGCATCTCCCAACTGCTGGGCGCGATTCTCGGTCAATTCGCGTGGCTGTCGAGCAATCGCCGCCATCCATTCATCGAACGCCGGCTCCGCGCCCTTCACGTCACCGACTCTGTGCAGCGATAACGCGAGCTCGAACAAAGCGCTCAACGTTTTGGGATCGTCGTCAGACGAAATCGCTCGGCGCAGAGCCAATATCTGTCGTCGGAGCCGTACGGTCTCGGCGTTGTCTCGCTTTTTTGCGCTAACGTCAGCCAGCGCCTCGAGACTCGTCGCGACATCCGGATGAACGTCTCCGTAGAGGGAGCGCCGAATGCTCAGCGCATCCTCGAGCAACGGCTTCGCCTGGTCGTATTCGCCGAGCTGCGTGTGGATGCGACCGATCACGTCGAGCATTTGCGCCTTGAGCTCGGGCTGGCCCGTGAGAGACCGCGCTCGCTCGAGACCGCGGCTGAGCAGCGTGTGGGCGGTGAGCGTGTCGCGCAACGACTGTCCACCCTCGGCTGCTTGGAACAGGCCGAGCATGAAGTCTGTCACCTGTTCGGCCTTGCGTGTGCCAGCCTGCGCCTCGGTGAGCGCGCGCCGAATTCGTCCGCGGTCGACGATCACCGTTCCCACATATCCGGCCAGGAGTACGCTCGCTGCCGCCGCGGCGGTGAATGCCGCGCGATGCCGACGCACCAGACGCCGTGCGCGATAGCCGATTGTCTGACGCCGCGCGATGACCGGCTGACCCGAGAGGTGCCGTCGAATGTCGTCGGCGAACGCCTGTGCCGACGCATATCGGGCCTCGGGTTCCTTCGACAGCGCTTTTCGCGCGATCGCGTCGAGATCGCCACGCAGTTCGCCCGTCAGCGGCGCGGGATCGCGCTCGAGTATCGCGGTTTCCAGTTCGTGCACGCTCCCATCGCGCGTGCCAAACGGCGGCCGGCCGGCGAGCACCTCGTACAGCACGGCGCCGAGTTGATAGACGTCGGTCAACGTGGTGATCGCGCTGCCGCGAATTTGCTCCGGCGCGGCGTATTCCGGCGTCATCCACCGATGACCCGTCGCGGTCGGTGGCGCAACCTGGGGACCGTGACTCGGCTCGAGCAGCTTCGCGAGACCGAAGTCGAGCAGCTTCACCGTCCCATCGTTCGTGACGAGAATGTTCGACGGCTTCAAGTCGCGATGCACGATGAGGCTGCGATGCGCCGACTGCACGGCATCGGCGATCGCGACGAACAAAGTCAGTCGCGGTCGCAGGCCAAGCCGGCGCTCGTTGCAATATTTATCGATCGACGTGCCGTCGACGAGCTCCAACACCAGGTATGGTTGTCCCTCGTCCGTGACACCGCCGTCAAGGAGCCGAGCAATGTTCGGATGATTCAACGACGCGAGAATTTGACGCTCGGCGCGAAAGCGATGCCGGTCGAGCGCCGAGTCGAGACCGGGTCGCAGCAACTTGAGTGCGACCTGCTGCGTGAACTCGCCGTCGGCACGCTCGGCGAGGAACACACGCGACATCCCGCCACGTCCGATCTGGCGCACGATTCGATACGCCCCAATGCGGCGGCCCTCGTGGGATGCGGCGCCGTCCAATCGACGAGCCTCTGAAATCAACGCCGCGGCGGTTGCCGCGGGCGGCGTCTCGAGAAACGACCGCGCGGTCGCGAGCCGGCTGAGCAAATCCTCAACCTCATCGCGCAGCGCCTGATCGTTATCGCAGGCGCCGGCCAGCAGGTTCGACCAATCCGACGGATCGCTCTCGAGCGCGAGATCGAGCACTCGTTCCACGCGATGCCAATAATCTGCTTCCATCGCTCGCCCCTCCATCCTGCCATCGGCGATGCTACTTCACCCCGTCCGACTCGTCCCCCACGCGCGGTTCCGTCGTCTTCGGCTCCAACTCGCGCAGTAGGAACAGACGCGCCTTGATCCAGTTTCTCTCGATCGTCCGCGGAGTGACGCCGAGTAGTTCGGCGACTTCCTGTTCGGAAAAACCACCAAAGAACCGTAGCTCGACGATTTCCCGCAGACGTTCGTCGACGGCGCCCAACCGGTCAAGTGCTTCGTCGAGCGCCAGAATCTCGTGCAACTCGATCTGTAACGCGATCTCTCCGTCGCTCAACGAAACGCGTGTCGCATCACCGCCGCGCTTGGCGGCGCGATTGCGGCGCGCAAAATCGACCAGCACTTGCCGCATCGCGCGGGACGCGGCACCGAAGAAGTGCGCGCGTCCCTCCCACTCCGTGTTTGAGCTGCCCCGCAGCTTGAGATATGCCTCGTGCACCAACTCGGTGGTCGACAGCGTCGCGCCCTCGCTCATCGCGCGCAGGTGATGGCTTGCTATGCGCTTGAGCTCCTCATAGGCGTTCCGGTACATCTCGTCATCATTCGCGGACCGGGCCAAATGGGAGTCGCTCATCTCTGAGGATGCGTTCCAGGAATCCGTCGCGGAAGAGGGGTCTACCTCGCACGGTTGACTCTAGCCCTCGAGCGGGCGATATAAGCGCGAGCCATGCAATCATCTACCGTCATGAAATGGGTCGGCGGCACGACGGCGATCCTGACGCTGGTCTTCGGGCTGCAACGCGTCGTCACGTCCGTCTCCGACGCCCGCGTCAAGCGGAATCGAACGAACGAGCTGCTGCGCACCGCAAAGCTCCAGCTGGCGGATCGACGGTATGACGAAGCATGGGCCACACTACAACAAGCCGAGACGGTGAACTCGACGTCGACCGACGTTCATTCCGCGCAGGAAGACGTCGCGATGGAATGGCTCGACAACATTCGCGTCACGCCAAGCGAAGGCACGTTCACCGACGTCGTGCGGAAGGTGAGCCCGGTGCTCGTGCGCGGCACGTTATCGTCCACCGCAACACGACGCGCTGATTTGACCGCTCACTTGGGTTGGGCGGACTTTCTCCTCTGGCGCGACGGACGCGTCGATCTTCGTCCCGACGATCAGTATCGTCGCGCAATCGCGCTCGACTCGACGAACGCGTACGCGCACGCGATGTGGGGGCACTGGATCCTGTGGCAGCACGGCTCGATCGACGAGGCTCAATTGCACTTCGCCACGGCAATTCGGTCGGGGAGCCACCGCCAGCTCGTTCGCGGGTTGCAGATCTCGGCGCTGACCGGCGTGCGCGATTCGACCGCTAATGCGGCGTTGACAGTCGTCGCGAACGACATCCAAAAGAGCGGCGAGTCTGTCTCGCCCGACTTGCGTCGCCGTATGGCGGAGACAATCTGTCGTGTCTCCCCTGGGCGCGCCGGTTCCGACTACGTCGCGCGCGACCGGTGCATCGCCGCATTCTTGAATTCCACGAACCCGAGATAGCGAATGAGTGCAACAATCGACGGTCCTTTGGCTGATCCGATCGGCGATCGCCCCCGCCCCGCGACGCTGGACGCGAGCTTCTTCGGTCATCCGCGCGGCCTATCGACGCTCTTCTTCACCGAGATGTGGGAGCGCTTCAGCTACTACGGAATGCGAGCGTTTCTCATTCTGTATATGGTCCACGCATTGGGCTTCGACGACAAACGGGCCGGCTCCGTCTACGGCACCTACACTGCGAGCGCATGGGCAGCCGCGATTTTCGGCGGCATCATCGCCGACCGCTGGCTTGGTCAGTATAAGAGTGTCCTCATCGGCGGCATTATCATCGCCATCGGCCATTTCACGCTGGCCTTTCACGCGTTGCCGTTCTTCTATACGGGACTCGCCTGTATCGTGGTCGGCACAGGCCTGCTCAAGCCGAATGTCAGCGGCATCGTCGGATCATTGTACGACGCGCAAGACTCCAGACGCGACGCCGGGTTCTCGATCTTCTACATGGGAATCAACCTCGGCGCCGCGCTCGGTCCATTCATCGCCGGATATCTGGCGCAGCGCGTCGATTGGCATTTGGGCTTTGCCTGCGCCGGCGTGGGAATGACGCTCGGGTTGATTCAGTATGTCATGGGCCGCCGACACCTTCAGCCGGCGATCGATCGGCTCGCTGAGCAACGCAAGTCCGCGCGCGCGACGGTAGTCGCGTCGTCGGTTTCCACGGTCTCGACAGAGCGCACGTTTGGCGGATTCACGAAAGTCGAATGGAAGCGCCTCGCCGCGATGGCGGTGTTCTTCATCTTCGCGGCGATCTTCTGGGGCGCGTACGAACAAGCCGGATCGACGCTCAACTTGTTCGGCGATCGCTACACGCGCACTTCTATTCTCGGCGTCAGCTTTCCGTCGAGCTGGTTCCTGACGGTTCAAGCGATCTTCGTGATCGTGTTGGCGCCGGCCTTTGCCTGGCTGTGGGTGCGGCTTGGCAAGCGCGAGCCATCGACGCCGGCAAAGTTTGCGATCGCGCTGTTGATGATCGGTGTGTCCTTTCTGTTCCTCCTCTTGCCGGCGAACGAAATCCAGGATAGTCCCGCGGTGCGCGTGAGCCCGTTTTGGCTCATCGGCTGCTATTTCATCCAGGAGCTCGGCGAGCTGAGTCTCTCGCCGGTGGGGCTCTCGGTCTTCACGAAGCTCGCGCCGGTGAAGATCGTCGGCATGATGCTCGGCGTCTGGTTCTTGGCCGACTCGGTGGGCAACAAGGTCGCCGGTTTCGCCGCCGGCTTCATCTCCTCGGCGCCGCTGCCGCAATTGTTCGGTGTTGTGGCCGCGGTGTGCCTGGGTGCGTCCGCCGTGGCGTTCTTGATGATCAAGCCAGTGCGCGGCTTGATGGGCGGCGTGCATTGAGTTGTCCTGCAGAAGTCAAAAAAAGGGTTCACTCCGCGGTCGTCCGTTGATTCAGCGTATTCCGCGGCCGACAATCAACTCGACGCGACGAGCTGTTTGAGCGCGGTGAGTCGTTCCTGAAGTGCACCACGGCCGCCGGCCTTTTCCATTTGAGCCAAGATCGCCGGCGGAAGAAACTCGCTATCCGTGCATTCGATGATCGCCGCCGTCTCCTGCAGTTCTTTCTCTAGGCCTTGCGTCGACGGCAGGAATCTCGAGATCACGTCCGCCAGCGCGGCGCGAGTGATCGACTTCTCGCCTGCCAACAACGATTTTCGCCACGCACGGCCGATGATTCCTTCGATGTCGGCGCCCGACAGCATGCCCTTTTGCGGAATCGGCGGTACGTCCTCAATGCGCAGCGTCGTCCCGAGCTTCTTTGCGAGCATCACGCACATGCGGCGCAGCTCGTCGTCGTCGCCGGGATAGAACAACGGGATGTGTACCTCGGCGCGACCCTGCCGCTTGATGTCGATCGGGAGCAGATCGGGCCGCGCGGTGAGTAGCATCCACACGATGCGTCCTCGATAACGCGTGTCACCCATTTGCGTCGCGATCATGCCAAACACGCGACTCGACGTGCCGGAATCGCCCTCGGTGTCACGATCGCCCAACGCGGCATCGGCCTCGTCGATGACGACCATCACCGGTCCCATCGCACGGAGCACGGCGAGCACGCGCTCGAGATTCCCTTCGGTCTCGCCGACGTACTTCGACCGGAAGTTCTTGAGAATCACACACGGAATTCCGATCTCGCCCGCCGCGCACATCGCCAGAAACGATTTGCCTGTGCCGACCGGTCCGCAGAGCAAATATCCCATCGGCACCGAGTCGAACGCGCCGCGCGCGAGCAGCGCCGCGTCGTCGCGAAGTCGTTGCTTGGCGACCTCGTGTCCGATCACCGTGTCGAGTTTCCACCGTGGTTCGATGAACTCGAGCAACCCTTGGCATTGACGCTCGATCAATCGCTTCTTGGTCGCGCTGAACAGCGGTGCGTCGAGACGCTGCCCGCCCTCCATCGCCGAGCTGATCATCACTGACAGATCGTTCAGCGACATTCCGGCGCTCAGCGCCGCGAGCTGCTCCGGCTGGTAGTCCGAGATCGAGCTCCATCCGTCACCAGCGGCGACGTCGCGCACGTACGCCAGTCGTTCATGCTCGCTTGGCAGCGGAACTTCGATCGCGGCAATGTACGGGTTGGCCGTGATGCGCTCGCTCACTTCGCTGCGCCGGTCGTCGATCAGCACGACAGCCATGTCGAGACTCTTCACATGGCGGCTCGTCGCCCAGTTCAACAGCGTGACTGCCATGCCCGACGCTTGGAAGCTGAGCCGACCCGGCTCGCCCGCGGGGAAAAGATATGACGCCTGACTGATGAGAATCGCGGCACTCAACTGCTTCTCGGGCGGCGCCATGATGTTGTCGCGCACGAACAGATCCAGGAGGTTGAACACGAGCGTCGGGTCGTTCTTCACGGTCGACAAATCGCCGATCCGTTTCGTCGCGAGCGCCACCATGTCCTTGAGCCGCTTCTCGCTCCTGCCGGCGAACACCCTCAGGCCACGGCCTAAGTCATAGTGGAGCACCAAATCCCATCGACCGAACATCTGCTCGGCGAGAAAGTCCGCGACGCCCCCAAACGCGGCATGGTCGGCGGCGTCGACGTCGCTCAGCGGAACGAGATCGTACGTGTTGCCGGAGAGCGTGAACACCGACGTCGTGCCCGAGAAATACAAGTCGGCGAGCGAGAGCGCCCACTCGGGATACCAGGCAGGTAGGTCGCTGCGTCGGGGGCGCTTCGTGGTTGGTGACAAGTTGGCGCCGGCTGTCTTCACCGCGCCAACACCAGTCTCAGCGACCACGAATCACCTCGCGACCGATGTTCGCCTCGAGAATGGCCGGCGGCTCGGCGAGTTGATCGGCGAGCCCGGTGAGATGTTGGAGTTGATTCACGGCATCCTCGGTTTGCTGCATGCTCTCGGCGGCGGCGGTCACCTGATGGCTGAGCGCGTCCGGATCCTGCCGGCTCACGCCCATCTCGGTCAGCGCCTGGATCTTCGTCTCGATGCGATTGAGCTCGACGATGACGAAGTCCGAGTCCTTCATGCTTTTCTTATAGTTGTCGAGCCGGAGCTCGGCGTCGGCGACGCTGTCCTGCAGCGAACGGATCATTCGTTCGTCCTGCTGCGCGGCGTCGACGGCTTGCGCGGCCTTGAGGCGGGTCTGCACGTCGTCGAGTCGAGCCTTCAGCTCCTGTTCACTCGTGCTGCGAAGAAAACGATCGAGCCCGTTCTGCGACATGAGCAGCTTGAGAAACAGAAACAGCAAGCGGTCGAGCGCCGGCGTCCGCACGGAGTCCGCGGAGTCGGACGTACCGGCTGTCTGGCCGCGCACGCCCGACGCGATGTCGCGCATGTCGAAACACCGCTGACGCAAGCGAATGAAGCGCGCGAGCGATGCCTGCGGCAGGCTCTCGAGCATTCGCTGCAGCGATTGTTGCGACGACGCGTCCAGTGCGCGATCGCTCGGTCGCTCGCGCGCCTCGCTGGCGAGCTTGGCGTCGATCGCCGTGCGGAATCTCGGCATCGCGATCAACGATGTGAGATAGGCCAACTCCAACCCGCCGACGATCGGCAGTACCGCATCGGGCCACGGCGACAGTGCACCGAGTCCCGCGCTGCCCAAGAATAAGAGCAAGTTCCAGTTATAGAGGAATGCGTGCTTGACGTAAGTCAGCACGCCGGTCCCGCGCGACGAAAGTGGAGAAGGAGCGCTCGGCATCGTATGAGTCCGCGACCTACTCGTCGCCCGCGCGTGTCGAGCTCTCGAGCTTTTCCATGATGTCGCGAATGCCGAATACGATGTCCATGAACTCCGGGCTGCGCTGCATCTCGCGTGCTGGGAAATCCGGCGGAGGAACTTTCATCTGCTTGATGATGGTTCCCGGCGCCGATGAGATAATGAAGGTCCGGTCGCCCAGGTACACGGCTTCCTCGATCGAATGCGTGACGAAGAAGACCGTCGCCTGCGCCTCCCGCGTCAGCCCGACGAGAAGGTCCTGCATATTGAGACGCGTCCGCGGATCGAGCGCGCCGAACGGCTCATCCATCAGCACGATCCGCGGCTGCAGGATGAGCGAGCGCGCGATCGCGACACGCTGACGCATTCCGCCGGAGAGCTGATGCGGATATTTGTTCGCGTCGCGATCCGTGCTCAGCCCCACCTTGCCGATCCATTCGCGTGCCTGCTCGCGCCGCTCCTTCGCCGGCACTCCGCGACACTCGAGCCCGAAGGCGATGTTGTCGACGACCGTCCGATTATCGAACGATGTGTAATCTTGAAAGACCATTCCGCGATCGGCGCCTGGGCCGTCGACCGGTCGCCCCGACACGAGGACCGTCCCAGACGAGGCCGGATGCTGCGGCGAGAGACCGGCGATGAGACGCAGAATCGTCGACTTGCCGCATCCGGATGGGCCGAGGATCGTGACGAATTCCATCTTGCTCGGCTCATCCTCGACCGTGAACGTCACGTTCTTGATCGCGGTGAAGCCGTCGTCGTAGGTCTTGGTCACTTTGTCGAAGGCGACCACCGGAGGCGGCGCGGTCGCTGTAGCCGTGTGTGTCGGCGTCGATTCGGCCGCCTGAGCTGCCTTGTGCGTCGTCACTCCGCGGTCTCGCGGTACGGGAACAGACCGCGCTCGAACCAGAAGAGAACGCGATCGATGCCATACGCCAACAACCCGATCAGAATCAGAATCGCGAAGATGTGCTCGGTGAGGCCACGCCGTTGGCTCGTCATCAACAGATACCCGAGACCGTACTTCGCGTTGACCAACTCGGCCAGCATGATGTAACCAAACGCCAAGCCGAACAGGCTGCGCAAGCTCGAGAAGATATCCGGCAGCGCGAGCGCGATGAGCACCTTGCTCACCACTTGCCGCGGCGACGCCCCAAGCGTCTGCGCGGTCTCGACGTATCGGTCGTGAACGCCGATCACGGCGCGGGCCGCATCGAAAAACACGAACGGCGCCGTCGCGATGAAGATGAACATCGTCTTCTGTGACTCGTCGATGCCAAACCATAAAATCGTCAGCGGGATCAACACCGCGACGGGAATGTTCCGCGCAAACAACGACAATGGTCCAGTGAGAGCGTCGAACATGCGGTACGATCCGGCGAGAATCCCAAGCGGTACGCCGACCATGATCGCGAGCCCGAAGCCGCTCAGCACGCGCTTGAGCGTCGCCGCCGTACTCTCCAACAACGCGCGCTCCGTGAACAACGACGGAATACTCTTGAGCACTTCGAGCGGACTCGGGATGAGCACCGGAGAGATGATGCGCGATTCGGGCGTCGAGCCGAGCGTGAGCGCCCACCAGACGAGCAGCACGAGACCAACGCCGACTACGCCGAGTCCGCGCCGAACCATCGGCGGTGGGTCGGCGCGCAGCTGAAAGAGCCGGCCTATCGACGATGTCGCCACAATCGGTCCTACTTCGCCTCCAGCGGATAGACCTTGATCTCGACTCGCCGATTCTTCGCGTTGTTGTTCGGGTCGTTCGGGTCGGCCGGCTTGTCCCACCCACGGCCCGCGGTCGTGAACTGGTTCGGTTGTAGCGACGGGAATTTGCGGAGCAGCGCCTGCTTCACCGCGTTGGCACGACGGAGCGAAAGCTCCTGAACGTCGGCCGCCGTCACCGTTCCCGAATTCTTCATCGACGCATCGGTGTGTCCCTCGATCACGATGCGCGCCGCGCCGAATTGTCCCGAGAGCTTCCCCGCCTCTTCGACCACGACCGGCGCGTTCGGATCGTACAGCTCCTCGATCGTTTTCCCGTCGACCGTCTTCTCGATCTTCTTCGCCAGGTCGTCGGAGTTCGGATAAAACTGGATGACGATCGTCTTGGTGAGGATCTCGTTGCTCTCGGCCTGCACGGCCGTCGCCGAGGTCGGCACGAACTGCACTTGATATTCGTTCTTCTGGTTCGCGTACAGCGGCTCGTTCCCAAGAGCCTTGATGACAGAGAAATCCATCACCTGGTCGAACGACACCGGAGTTCCGCTGACGCTGCCGATTCGCTTGTAGAGGAAGTACGCGGTGTTCCAGGTTCGCTCGAAGTTCGTCGGGTTGTTCTGGTTGAGGAAGAACTCGCGATTCTCGGCGTAGTTGGTCGAGTGCGCGTCGCCGAGCATCGAGAGCGCGTCCTTCTCGGGAATCGAGTAGCCCGCCGCCATCAGCTTCGCGGCCTGCGCTTTGGTCTCCTGCGTCTTGAGCGACTCCATCGCGTCGAAGATTCCGCGCGCCAACCCTTCGACAACCTGCGGATTGTCTTTCGCGAAATCGGCGCGTGTGAACCACACGTCGGCGATGAGCTTGTTCGCCGTCTGTGTATTCACCAGCATCCGATTGCCTTTGGCGTTCGCGAGGTTGTAGATGTCGGGCGACCAGCTGACCGCGCACGACAACCTCTTGTCGGCGTTGAATGCGGCGGCCGCCTGGAAAGCATCCTGCGTGAACTTGTATTCGACCTCCGAGGGCTGCACGCCGCCGGCGATGAGCGTATTCAAAAGGAAGAAATGCGACGGCGAGTTCTGCGCGAGCACGACCGTCTTGCCGCGCATGTCTGCCACCGACTTGATGGCCGAGCGGCAAACGATGCCGTCGCCGCCGTTCGACCAATCGATCTGCTGATAGACCCGCGGCATCGTCCGCGAATCTTTCCGCAATTGCTCGACGAACAGCGGGATCATATCGAGCGTCGCCCAACCGACGTGGATCTTGCCCGACGCGTACGCGTCGCGCATCGCGATCGGATCGTCGATGAGGACGAGCTCCAACTTGAAGGTCTTGCCGCCCGGCGCTTTCCACACTTTGCCTGGCTTGAAACCGTTGTTGGCGACGATCACCGGCGCCCAGCCCGCCCACACATTGAGCGCCATGCGCACCGTGTTGTCGACGAGCGGCGCATACGCCGACGTCCCTTTGACCTCAGGTAGCTTCGCACCGGGGACGTAGTTGTACTCCTTGACCGTCGTCACGCTGCCGGCGTCGGGCGCCTCGGGTCCGCCTTTCATCTTCGCGAGCTCGTCCTGCGAGACGCGTGAGCTGTCGTTGCCGCCGCCGAGGCGAATGCCTTTGCCCGTGAAGCGCGTGACGCCGACGTAGATCAACGCGGCGACGATGATGAACATCACCGCGAAAAATGCTGGTTTCGGCTTGCCGTTCATTGATGCGCGTTCCTCGATGATGAGATGGGCGCGTCGCCGGCGTCGGCGAGCGGAAGGTCCGGCTTACGTCGTCTGGTCGGCCACCGGACCGAGCTTCTTCGTCGTCTCGGCGACCGGCGTGGTTTCGGGCGACTTGAGACCGAGCTGCACCTCGTATTTCGTGAGAAGATCCTCGGCCATCGCCCGATCGGCTGCCTCATCGGCCTTGATCGCCTCGATCCCCTTCGACGACATGTCGGCCGCGACGCGCGCCTTGCCGCGATTGGTGTCGATCTGTCGCTGAATCACCGACTCGATCTGCCCGAAATCGGTCGTGACGTTCAGGTCGAACGATTCGGAGATCTTCGAGATCTCCGCTTCGGCGGCGCTCATCTTCAAGTCCGCGTCATACTGCCGAATCTTGTCGCGAACCTTGAGAATGTCTTTGTTCGCCTTCTGAATCTTCAACAGATTGTTCTGATACGCCGTCTCGTGCATTTCGAGCTGCTTTTGATTGGCGTCGAGCTCGTTCTGCGTCTTCTGGAGTTGCACGGCAAGCTGTCCGGCGACGTCGCGGTTGCCGGCTTTGAGGTGCGCTTTGATCTGCGCCTCGAGTTGCGACGCGTTCGACTTTCCGAGCGCGACTTGGCGCGCCACCGTCTCGACGAGACCGCGGTACGTCTCGAGTCCCTTTCGCCCCTCCTTCAACCGCTCGGTCGCCGAATCGACCTCGAGCTGCATGACCGCGATTGGATCGGCCTCGAAGAAAATGTTGGCAATCTTGTTAAGCTGAGCGCGGAACGCGCTGAAGAATTTTCCGAAGATCATGGTTTCTTGCTCCTGGGAGCCGTTGGATTCTTCGAGCGGACGGAATCATGCACCGCAGCCGAATCGGCGGCTGCGCCGGGAAGCGTCTCGCCCGCGTCGGTTGCTTCGGCGAGGATCTTCCCGCGGTAGATCGTATCGAGACTCGCTCGCAACGCAACGCCGTTGCTCGCGCCGAGGACCTCACCGTGCACGTCGGGCAGGAAGTCGAATGTCCGGGCATCGACGTCGAATGCCACGAAATACATTCGGACCGCGCCCTCGCTGCGACGGAATATCTCCCGTGCGACCTTGCGGGGCGACGGTCCGTCGGTGTTCTCGCCGTCGGTCACCACAAGGATGTACTTCCGAATGGTTCCGGCGCGGTAGAGGTCCGCGCGCGCGACGTCCATTGCTCGGCCAATCGCCGTGCCGCCTTTCGGCGCGGGCATTGATTCGAGCGCGCGTCGTAACGCTGGCCGGTTATACGCCTGCACTGGAACCAAGGTCTCGACGTCGCTCGAGAATTGATAGAGTCCGACCTTGATCGGAAAATCCGGCTGCTTGGCGACGAACGAATCCGTCGACGCGATCATGTCCTCCAGTGCCTGACGCGCCACCTCGAATTTCGGTCGTTCATCGCCGCGGGCGGCCCTGGCCATCGATCCGGAGTTGTCAACGAGAATCGCGATCGACGCGCCCAACCCTTCATCGCCCGACGCGACGTATTTCTGACTGGTGCTCGTATCGCGCGTCGGCGCGTCGTCGCGGTCGTCGGTTTGCGATGCACACGCAACGGCAACGCCAAGCAACGCCGCGGTGGCGATCTGCGTCCAGCGCGAACGACGATCGTGACGTTGCTTCGAGTCGAGCTGGGAAATCAACGTGCTCCTCGCCGCTGTGCGGTTATCCCGCGCGCCCTACCGTACGCGAAAGGCGCGAAGCGAGATTCGACTGGTTGGACTTGGTGAGGTCTGTGGCGGAGTCTGTTTTGCGAAGGCTCAATAGGAAGGGCGTATTATACGTTCCCATCCCCGCCGCTGCTACACGAACAAGGTACTGCTGGAGGCGCACCAGCGGCGTGGCCGTACCGGAGTTAGATTACAGTTGCTGGTGAGCCGTTTCGAACTGCTCCTTTTTGGAGTCCGATGGCGCTCATGGCGCCTCGACTCCCGAGAGCGACCCGATCCAGCTTTCTCGTTCCCACCGAGGACGCCGTCTTCGGACGACCGCGCCATTCGCGCCGCGGCACACTCGCATCCTTGGTCTCGAGGGAATGATGACGAAGTTCACGCACGATGTGGCGATCTCCGCGGTTTCGTTCGATTCTCTGCTCGTCGGAGACCTCTTCCGGCGACTTGGGGTCAGACTCTCCGCGCCGGTGTTTTGGCAAACGGAGTTGGCCGACGCCAGCACCGCGCCGCAAATGGATTCCATGACGACCACGGTGTTCGAGCGATCGGCGCGAGTCGTCGTCGTTCTCCATCAGCGACTGTGGGGTCGTGAGGGTGGCACCGCGGCGGACGTCGAGGCGCTGCGCGAACGAGTGCGCGCCAAGCAACAGCGGTCGATCTGCGTCGTCACGCTCGATCGTGAGCCGGTTCCGGCGTGGTTGGCCGGCGCGCCGCGCTTCGTCATGAGTGAGCTCGGCGTCGCTGGCGTCGTCGCAGAAATCGCCGATGCCGTTTCCGCGTCGGGCGCGAAAGTCGCGGCCGCGCCTGCGAGCTCGACACCGGAACCCACGAAGACGGGACCCGCGTGGAACGAGGCGCAGCCATACATGGCACAACCACGCGCGCAAACCGCACTGCGCCGCGAGCTCGACACCCTCACCACGGAGCTCGCGAGCCGCGTGAAGTCGGTCGGCGGTGAACGGACTGACGGCCACGTTGAACTGCATTGCTCGCCGCAACGACTCGTCGTGCAGCTTGGATCGGTTGGCTTGAGTCTGTCGTGGGTTGCGGCACGAAGTGGCAATCTCGCCGATGGTCGACTTCTCGTCATCGAGTGGGAAGGCGCGATCACGCACGGCCGCGGTATGGGCGGTCTGAAGACGGCATCGCCGACTCGCGAACAGCTCTTTCGCCCCGAAGCCAAAGGACCGGACGATTGGTGTTGGCGTGCCGAAGGAATGCCCGGCACCGCTTATTCGTCGCGCGATCTCGCCGGTCAGTACTTCAGCAGCGCGGCCCTCGCCGGAATCGACAACGCGACCCTGACGGCGGTCGAGTGACGGATGGGTCAGCCGCGGTAAATACGGACTGGCGACGCGTCGTCGAACCATACGTCGGTCCGGACACACGTCGGGCGTCGTTTCAACTCATCTCCACGCTCGGCCTCCTTGCACTGTCGTCATCGGCAACGTCGATGGCGTTCGACGCTTCGCTGATCGCCGCTGTCGTCCCTCTCGTCCTGCTGACGGCGGGACTTCTCGTCCGCACGTTCATCCTGATGCATGACTGCGCGCACGGATCGTTTTTCTCCTCGCGGCGATTGAATGATGCGGTCGGATACATCACCGGCGTGCTCACGCTCACTCCGTTCGGTCAATGGCGGCGTGATCACGCGCTGCACCACGCATCGTCGGGTGACCTCGAGCGACGCGGTCACGGCGACGTTCCTACGCTCACCGTGCGTGAGTATCGCGCGAAGACACGTCGACAACGATTCTTGTATCGCGTCATTCGTCATCCAGCGCTACTGCTGCTGGGCGGGCCCTTTCACCTGATGCTCGGCCAACGTTTTCGCGCGCGCAGCACCGCCACGGGCACTCGTCAGATCAATAGCGTTTGGGCGACCAATGCCGGCATCGTCGCGGTATTGAGTGTCGCGTTCTGGATGCTCGGCTGGAAAACCGTGCTCGTCGCGTACGGACTTCCGTATTACCTGGCGGCGATGGCCGGTGTGTGGCTGTTCTACGTCCAACACCAGTTCGAGGATGCGTACTGGACCTCACACGGTGACTGGGATTACGCGACCGCCGCGTTGCGGGGCAGCTCTCACCTCGAGCTCTCGGTGCCGCTGCGATGGTTCACAGGTCACATCGGACTGCACCACGTTCATCACTTGGCACCGCGCATTCCGAACTACCGGTTGCAGCGCTGTCACGATGAGAATCCTCTCATGCACATGGCGCCCGTCGTGACGCTCCGATCGGGCATGACGGCGTTGCGCCTCGCGCTCTGGGACGAGGACCGCGCTCGGCTCATTCGCTTCGACCAAATCGACGCGAACTAATAAGGTTCGCATCGCCGGCTGACTCTCGCGCCGCGCTCCGCCTTGTGTCAGGCAATCGCCGACGACTTTCCTCTGCGCGAGCTCACGAGTGTCGACGACCGCAGACAGCCGGAGTGTGACGCACGACACAACACCGGCGCGAGCAGCAAAAATTTCCGGGAACTTGATCCGTGCCGCACGAGTTTTGAGCATGAAGCTCGTGCAGTGTCCCGCGACGCGCAACTGCTCCCATTCGCGTCCACTGCAGCACCGAGTCGATAGTGCCCGCGAGCGGCGACGACTCCGACTGGAGGCAACCGGACATGCAAGGCCATTCGAGAACGCTAACGCGACTGATTTTCTCGACTCGTGGCGCGATGACGGCCGCGGCCGTGGGCGGTCTGATCACCGCCTGTTCCAGCTCGACCGACATCGGTGGCAATGCGCCGACACAGCTTTCCTTCACCACGTCATCGGTTGCGTCGAACAACATTTCGGCGGCGCAGGTGCCGATCACGAGTGGCGGACACACCCTCGATCTCACGCAAGTCACGCTGACGATTGATCGCGCCGAGCTCAAACGCGTCACAAGCAACGGCTGTCAGGAGGATGAGGGCGACGACGACCACGGCGGCGCGGCGACGACTATGGAAGACTGTGCCGAAGTGAAAGTCGGACCGACCTCGGTCGATCTTCCGCTTGCGGGTGGTATGGTGACCGTGCCATCGAACGCAATTCCTGCGGGAACCTTCCGCGAGCTCGAGCTGCGCGTCTCCAGTGTCCGCCTCAAGGGCACGTTCGACGCGAAGGCATTCGACGTCACGATTCTCGTCAACGCGCGCGGCGAAATCCAGTTCGCCACCCCGCTCGTCGTGACCGACGGAACACCGACGTCGATCACGGTGAATGTCCCCGTGAACACGTGGCTCGTGAATCCGGACGGCTCACTCATCGATCCGAACGCGATTCTGGGATCTCAGTCGCTGCTGACCACGCTCAAGAGTCGTATCACCGCATCATTCCGCGCATTCGAGGACGAAGATCACGACGGCAGAGACGATCACGGCGGCGACCACGGACACGACGGCTGATTTCCTCGTGCGCCTTCTATGTCCGGTTTTGGCGGGCGACCCCGTCTGTTGAGGCGGACGGTGTCGTCTCGTGCCGGAGACAACGGTGGCTCAACGTCTTTTTCGCCCGACACGTAACTCATATGAACAGAACGGCTTGACGATTTGTCGACGCTCGGCACAAGTCGCGCATTAGAAGTGTAGAGCATTCCCGGCGCCCCACGCCCCGTGCGTCTTCAGGGCGAATGCGTGAACCGCTCCTCCGGGTTCAGCGCAGTGATCCAAACAATGAGGGTCTCGACCTCGGTCGAGTGTCAAAGGCGATGAAGGCTACTGCTATGTCTGATATGTCCGACGAATCCATAGAATCGAAGATCCACGACGATTGCGAGCAGCAAGACTGCTTTCTCCCGACGAGCCGGCGCCGATTTCTCCGCGACAGTTTTCTCAGTGTCGCGGGCGCGCTGGTTGCCGTCGGGATGACCAAGACCGCGGCGTTCGCCATGCCACTCGAGTTCACCGAAGCGAGCCGCGCCAAGGGTAGCACGCGCAGTTATGCGGTTCCGGGCGGCGACGGCGCGCAAATCGACAAAGACAACGACGTGATCCTCGTCCGTTGGCAGAACGCGATTTACGCGTTCAACCTATCGTGCCCGCACCAGAACACGGCGCTCAAGTGGGACGATCGCGATCATGGTTTCCAGTGCTCGAAGCACCACTCGCGCTTCACGCCCGACGGTTCGTACGTGGCGGGAAGCGGCCGAGCAACGCGCAACATGGATCGATTCGCGATTCAACGCGACGCCAGCGGCGTCACCGTCGATCTGGACAAGCTCTATCAAGAAGACACCGACGGTCCGCAGTGGACCGCCGCGGTCATTCATCTCGGCTGATTCAACGAATCGCCAACAGGCGGATCAGCCCGACCGCGAGCAACATCAGCGCGACGAGCGATCCGCCGACGGCGATGACGACGCGCGCACCTACGCGTCGCACCGCGTGAACGTCGACCGATAGCCCAAGCGCCGCCATCGCGCCGATCGTCAGCCAACCGGCGACGACCTTCGCGACCGCCGCACTCGGCATCGGAATGGCGCCGAGTGATCGCAGCGTCGCGAGCAACACGAATCCGATTACGAACCACGGCACGAGAGCAGCGCGCGGAGCGCCTCGCACGCCGGCGTGACGGTTGCGACGTCGGAGCGAAAAGAACACAACGACGGGACCGAGCATCAGGACCCGCGCCAGTTTGACCACCGTGGCGACCTGTCCACTGAGCGCGCTGACCGCGAACGCGGCCGCCAGCACCTGCGGAACGGCGTACACCGTCAACCCCGCGAGCACGCCATACTGGTAGTGCGATAGACCAAGCGGTCCGATGAGGAGTGGCAGTCCAACGACGACGATCACTCCGAGCACGGCGGTCAGCGCGATCGATGCAGCGACGTCCTCGCGGTCGGCGCCGATGACCGGCGCAACGGCGGCGATCGCCGAGTTGCCGCAGATCGCGTTGCCACACGCGACGAGGATCGCGAGTCTCGACGGCAGACCCGCGGCTCGGCCGATCGCGTAGCCAATGCCGAGCGCCACGCAAACGATCGTCACGATCCCGAGCGCAAGCGCTGGTCCGGACGCAAAAAGTCGCGGCACGTCCATCGTCGCCCCAAGCAAACAAACCGCGAGCTCGAGCAGGTCCTTGGCGACAAACCGAACGCCGGCTTCCTCTCTCGCAGTTTCGCCGCGAATCGTGCGCACCGCCATCCCGACGAGGATCGCGAGCACGAGTGGCTCGATGATCGCCCGCCCGAATGCGCGCTCTTCGATGGTACCTCCGACGATGGCGATCGCCGACACCACGAGCGACGCGAGCAAACCGGGAAGAAGAGCACCTGGCCCGCGTCCGCCGACAGCGGTTCTTGCCATGGGAGCGACGACACTGGCCATCACGCATCCTAGATGGTGCGAGTATTATGAAGCCAGTACATTATTTTCATATATCGATAAGAATTGGTTATAGGCGATGAATCTCCACCACCTCCGGCTCTTTGCCGCCGTCGTGAACCACGGCGGCTTTACCAAGGCTGCCGAATCACTGCGACTGAGCCAACCAGCGATCTCTAAGTCGTTGAATGAATTAGAGCGGCAGCTCAACCTCGCGCTGATCGACCGCAGCGGGCGATCCATTCGCCTCACGGATGCCGGCAAGACGCTGTACGCACGGGCCAGGGAGCTTTTCGGCGTCGAATGGATCGCCGAACAAGAGCTGCGTGAGATTCGCGGGCTCAAGCGCGGTATCCTGCGGATCGGAGCGAGCACGACGATCGCTACCTATATGTTGCCTCCATTCCTGGGCCGCTTCCATTTGCGGCACCCGCGGATCCGGATTCGCGCGTCGAGCGCCAACACGCGAACCGTTCTGCGCATGCTGCTCGAGTCCCGCGTCGACATCGCGCTTGTTGAAGGGCCCGTCTCTCACCCAAGGGTCGAGGTCAGTCCATGGCGCGAGGACGAACTCGTGGTGATCTCCCATCCGGAGCATGCACTGCGGTCTCGCAGTGACGTTGATGTCGAGATGCTGGTGCAAGAACAGTTCATTGTCCGCGAGCCTGGCTCAGGAACCCGAGACGTCAGCGCTCGCGCCCTCGCGTTGCATGGCGCGCGACTCACGAACACGATCCGGGTTGGTGGAACGGAGGCGATCAAGCAGGCGGTCGCCGCAGGATTGGGCTTGGCCATCGTGTCGAGGGCGGCCGCCGACGACCAATTGGCGCTTGGGAGAATCGCCGTCATCTCGGTCAACGGGCTCACGATCCGCCGAACCCTGGCGCAGATCAAGCTGCGCGGCCGAGTCACGACGGCCGCGGCGCGAGAGCTCGAGTTCCTATTGGCCGAGCCTCCGGCCGTGGAAAGTGTCGGCGACGCCTCAGGCACGCCAAGCTGATCGGCGCCGTTGACGTAGATTTGTCCGACGGCGTGATCTGGCATAGTCACGGCAGATATGTTGCGACTCGAGGCAGCGCATGTTCATCTCTGATTTCGCGATTCGCCGGCCGATCGTCACCGTCGTCACGATGATCGCGCTCGTCGTGTTTGGGCTCGCGGCGCTCGCGCGCCTCGATACCGACGAGTTCCCCGACATTGACGCGCCAATCGTCTTCGTCGCCGTCGCGTACCCCGGCGCGGCTCCCGACGTCGTCGAGCGCGAGGTCGTGACCCGTCTCGAGGACAAGATCTCGGGGATCAGCGGCGTCGATAAGATCAACTCCACATCGACCGACGGCTTCGCACAGATCATTGTGCAGTTCGTTTTCTCGAAACCGGTCGATCAAGCGACGCAAGACATCCGCGACGCGATCTCGGGCGTTCGTTCCCAGCTTCCGGCAGAGATTCTCGAGCCGATCATCCAGCGCTTCGATCCCAACCAGTTGCCGATCGTCTCGCTGGCGATCACGTCGACAGTGCTCACGCCGCCTCAACTGACGCAATTGGCCGATCAGCGAATCGCCGGCGAGCTGCGCGCCATCGGCGGCGTCGCGCAAGTGAACGTCGTCGGCGGCGACAGCGCGCAGCTCAACGTCAACGTGCGGCCGAATGATCTCGCGGCGGTCGGAGCGGGCATCGACCAAGTCGTAAACGCGCTTCGCTCGCAGAATCTTGCCGCACCCGTGGGAAACGTGAACAGCCCACTCGAGCAACGCTCGATTCGTCTCGAGGGACGCTTCGAGCGCCCCGAAGATTTCGCCAGCCTAGTCGTCGCGCAGCGAAACGGTCAGCTCATAACGCTCGGCCAGGTTGCCGACGTCGAGGCCGGCGCTGCGGAGCCAAAGTCGTCGGCGCTGTTCAACGGGAAGCAGGCGATTGGTTTGGACATCGTCAAGTCGCGCGAATACAGCACGACAGCCGTCGCAGACGGAGTACGCAAACGCGTCAACGAACTTCAGAAGACGCTTCCACCGGGAACTCGAATCGAAGTCGTGCGCGACGCCGGAACGCGCGTGCGTAACTCGGTGCGCAATGTAGAGGAGGCGCTCGTCGAGGGTGCGATCCTCACCGTGCTGGTGGTGTTTTTGTTCTTGAACTCCTGGCGCTCGACCGTGATCACGGGACTTGCCCTGCCCGTCTCGGTCCTCGCGTCGTTCGTACCGCTGCTCATGTTTGGCTTCACGCTGAACACGATGTCACTGCTCGGGCTCTCGCTCGCGATCGGCATCCTGATTGACGACGCGATCGTCGTACGCGAGAACATCGTACGACACGTCGAGATGGGCTCGGATCACATGCACGCCGCGCATGAGGGAACCGACGAAATCGGGCTTGCCGTCGCGGCAACGACGTTCTCGATCGTGGCCGTGTTCGTCCCTGTCGGATTCATGCCCGGTATCGCCGGCCAGTGGTTCAAGCCATTCGCGCTGACGATTGCCGCCGCAGTGCTCGTTTCACTATTCGTCTCCTTCTCCCTCGACCCGATGCTCTCGGCATACTGGGCCGATCCCCAACTCGAGGCGCACGAACGACGAAAC
>DASYSU010000459.1:0-2679 GCA_036002925.1 Gemmatimonadaceae bacterium
CCGGCCGCGCTCGTTCGCTCGAGTTCCGATGGAAAACGACGAAACCAAGAGGATAAGAGCAACAATTCGTCGATCTCGTGCGTCGGGATCTGCCCGCTGAGCGGTTCCGACGGCGTGAACACGTCTTCGATCAGGTGAAAGAGCTCCACCGCGTCGCTCGGCGTCTTCGGAACCGGGAGCTCGCCTCGTACGCGGCCTCGTCGAATGAGGTAGACGCGATCGGCTCCCTCGTCGCCCGGAACGGTGTAGACGAATGACAGTGTCTCGACGGCGAAGCGCAGCCGCGCGAATTGGCCACGCAACGCTTCGAGTCGCTTGAATTTGTCTCTGAGCGTCGCGGCCCGCTCGTACTCGAGGCGTTCGCTGGCCGCTTCCATCTCGCGCCGCAGATGCTTGATCGGCCCGTCATCGACGCCATCGAGGAACGCGCGCGCGAGCGCGAGGCGTTCGTCGTACTGTTGCACGGTGCATCCACCCACGCACGGCCCCAAGCATTTCTTGACCTCGAACCGGATGCAGCCCGGTGTGCGAGGAAAGAATTCGAACAGCTCCGGCTGATCCGCGAAGTTCATCCGCTGATCGGCCGAGCAATCGCGCAGGCCAAGCACGTCGTTCAGCTCGCGAACGGCCTCACTCACACCCATGGCGCCCATGAACGGGCCGTAATAGATCGACGAGTCGTCCTGACCGGGACCGCGCACGACGACGAGCTTGGGTGCCGGCCTCTTGGTGATCTTGATGAAGCAGTAGTTCCGCCCGTCGCGCTTCATGGCGACGTTGAACCGCGGCCTGAAGCGCTTGATCAGCCGAAGCTCCTCGAGCAGAGCCGCGAACTCGCTCGGCACATAGTCCCACTCGATGCGCTCGGCGTCGCGAACGATACGCGCCCCTTTGTCTTCGGGAAAGGAACACCGAAAGTAGCTGAGCAACCGCGTCCGCACGCGCTTCGATTTCCCGACGTACACCACCTCGCCGTCGCTCGCGATCATTCGGTAGACGCCCGGCTTGTCGGCGGCGTGCTCGCGCACGTGTGCCCGCATCGCGTCGATTTGCTCGTCGCTGGTCGGCGGACGAATGAGAGCTACTTTTGACATCGCGCGCACAGAACGGTCATCCGTCCATCGATGGCGTGCGTACCGATCAACCGTCGGCCGCAACGTGGGCAGGCTTCTCCCGCGCGTCCGTAGACGGCGAGACGCTCCGCAAAGCCGCCGCGCGTGCCGCTGGCGTCGCGATAGTCGCGGAAGCTTGTCCCACGATGCGCAATGGATTCCGTGAGCACGTCGACGATCGCGTCGCGAAGCGCTGATGCCTCCTGCGGGTCGACACGCCCGGCTTCGCGCGACGGATCGATGTCCGCGCGCCAGAGCGCCTCGTTCGCGTAAATGTTGCCGATCCCGGCCACGATGTGCTGATCCATCAACACCTTTTTGATCGCCTGACGACGGCCCCGAAGAAGTACCGATAGATGCTCTCCAGTAAACGCCGGGTCAAGTGGCTCGACGCCGAGAGCCGCGTCTATGAGAGCGAAGCGTTCCGACGTCACGAGCGAAACGGTCCCGAGGCGCCGAATGTCTCGATAGTGAAGCGAACGACCGTCGTTCAACTCGAGTGCAACGGTCGAGTAGCGACGCTCGCGCTCGGCCAACGCTCCGCCATCGATCAGCAGGGCGCCGGTGAACCGCGGTTGAACGAGCACATGATCGCCCGTGGACACATCTATCACGACGAGTTTCGCTCGACGCCAGCTCCGTTCGATTGCCGCACCCGTGAGCCGGCGCGCAAGCTCCGCGGGTCGCACGTCGCGCAGCACATCGGGACGAGTCACACGCACGCCGACGATTCTCACTCCCGCCAGCTCGCGATCGAGGTCGCGAGCGATCGTCTCAGTCTCCGGTAGCTCCGGCACGTCGAGCGACTTCGCGCCAGCCGATGTCGGCGCGAAACTGTTTGTTGTTGAACGTGACTGACCGTGCGAACTCGCGGCTGTGGCGCTGCGCGTCGTCGAGAGACCTCGCAAGCCCCGTGATCGCGAGCACTCGACCGCCGGCCGTCGCGAGTTGCCCGCTCGGAAGACGACGCGTCCCGGCGTGAAACACCAGCACGTTCGAAGGCGCAGGTGGGATCTCGATCACGTCACCAGTGCGCGGCCGCTCCGGATAACCGCCGGCGGCGAGAACCGTCGTCACCGCGGATCGCCCCGCGCGGAATCCAGCGTTCTCTCGAATCGTCTCCCCGCGCGCGATCGTGAACATCGTCTCACCAATCGATTCGTTGGGCGACAAGACGGGCAGCACCGCCTGCGTTTCCGGATCGCCAAATCGACAATTGAACTCGACGACCTTGGGACCCTGCTCGGTCAACATCAACCCAGCATACAACAAACCGGTGAATGGCGTTCCTCGCGCCCGCATCGCGCCGAGCGTCGGACGGATCACGCGATCGACTACCGTGTCGATCAGACCTGTCGAGCTCTCAGCGATCGAGACCGGGCAGTAGGCGCCCATGCCGCCCGTGTTCGGTCCGCGATCGCCCTCGAGCAAACGCTTATGATCTTGCGCGGCGGGAAGTGTGACGACGCGCTCGCCGTCAGTGAGCACGAAGACGGAAAGCTCTTCTCCCTCCATGAACTCCTCGACCAGGATGGTCGTGCCGGCGTCGCCAAACGCGTTCCGCTGA
>DASYSU010000460.1:0-17586 GCA_036002925.1 Gemmatimonadaceae bacterium
TCTCGACGCGCGCAATGGGCACCGCGTGTGGTATTTCCAAACCGTGCATCACGGCTTGTGGGACTACGATCTCCCCGCGGCGCCGGTGCTTGGTACGGTCAACGTCGACGGCGGTCGGCGCGACATCGTCGCCGTCCCGGCGAAGACCGGTTTTCTGTTCGTCTTCGATCGCACGAACGGGAAACCGATTTGGCCAATCCAAGAGCGGTCCGTTCCGGCGAGCGACGTGCCGGGCGAAGCCGCGGCGCAATCGCAGCCGTTTCCCTCGCTTCCGGCGCCCTTCGCCAGACAAGGATTCAGCTTCAACGATCTGATCGAGTTCACGCCGGAGATCAAAGCCCGCGCGCTCGAGACGATCAAGGACTACCGCGCCGGTCCGCTGTTCACCCCGCCGTCGGTTGGTGGGACGATCGTGATGCCGGGCGCGATCGGTGGCGCGGGATGGGGCGGCGGCGCGTTCGATCCATTGTCGGGAACGATCTTCATCAAGGCAACCAATCAGCCGGCGCTCTACAAGATCATCCAACCGGTACGGAGCGATTCCCTCAACGCCGACTACACCGCCGATCTCTCGGCGCAGGGGCTTCGCGTGGTGATCCCGTCGAGCGACACGTCGCAACGTGTGCCGCCACTCCCGATCATCAAGCCGCCCTACGGAACGCTTGTCGCGATCGATCTGAACACCGGCGCCACGAAGTGGAGCGTCACCCTGGGCGACACGCCGGGCATTCGCAATCATCCGTTATTAAAGAACTTGGATTTGCCGGCGGTCGGTGTGGCCGGCGCGCCGGGGCCGATCGTGACGGCGGGCGGTCTGATCTTCGTCAGCGGCGGCGGCAGCGCGCTCTATGCGATCGACTCTCAGACTGGCGCGACGCTCTGGTCCGCGGACCTCGGACAAAACGCGTACTCGGTGCCGATGACGTACCGGACCAAGGCGGGAAAGCAATTCGTCGTGATCGCGACCGGGGCCGCCACGGGCGCGAAGCTGGTGGCGTTTGCGGCGTCGCGCTAGCGCGGCACAGTCTTCAGTCCTCAGTTCTCAGTCGTGAGCCTTCAATCCCAGTGTTCAGTTAGAGTGTTCAGTGTTCAGTTGCAGTCTTCAGTTCGCTGATGACTCCTAACTGACCACTCACAACTCTAACTGACCACTGAGTTGGAAGGCTCATAACTCAGAACTGAAAACTGAATACGGAGCCCACTTGGTTCCCCGTAAAAGCTAATGGCGAACGCTACAGCCGCATCAGTTCCTCGATACTGGCGCCTTGATGCTGCGATTTTCTAGCGAAATAGGCCGCCACAACGCCGGTGTGTGCCGAGGTCGCGAGTCGACGCGGGTTCGCGCTCGCGGAGAGGGGCCCTGGCCGTTCTAGCGAGCGAAAAGCCGGGCACGTTGCTACCCTTTCATCGGTTCGTTTGTCTAAAGGGGTAGGCCATGCCGAGTTTCTTTCCGCACCACACAATCGAGCTCAAGATCGAGGAGCCGCAGGCATTTCGGCGCTTCTCGTTCTCGCTGGTCGAGATGGCCATCGTTACCGGCGTGCTCGTTCGGCTCATTCGGCTGGTGGCGCTGACACATGGATCGAACAACTGGTTCTACCTGGCCAGCACGTTCGCCCTTGGTTTGGTCTTTCTCCTCGGGATGCTCACCGCGCACCTCGCCAACTATCCACTTCAGCAGTATCTGTGGCGCGCACCATTATTCGCGGCCATCGAAGTGGCGGCGGAGATGGCGACGAGCGCGCTGCTACTCACCGTCGGCCGCGAAGCGAACGGGACGGTGCGCGCACATTGGGACGATTGGGTCGGAATGGGACTCAACGCGCTGCTTTATCGCGGGCTCGCGATCGTCCTCTGGGGGCTGATTCTCGCCGGCGTCGTTCAGTTGGTACGGCGGACGCTCGTCCATGAAGACGAAGAGCCAACTGAAGCCACGACGTCGTAGCGTCGTGAGGCGATTGCCTAAAACTTGACCCGGACGCCCGACAGAATCGTTCGACCGGGGACAACGGTGATGTTGTCCGGCTCTCCGCGCTGGTAGTTCAGCAGGTTGTCGGCTGAGAGTTCGATCGAGAACATGTCCTTGATGTCGCGCGACGCCGTCGCCCGCAGACGCAACCCGCCGTTGTAGCGCCGCCAATACTGTCGCAGCTGTGAACCGAGCAGCTCGTGCGCTGGATGACTTCCGCTCGTGAACTGCTGCGTCATCGCAAGCTCGTCGTAGTTGATCCAATCCATCGCGCGCGCACCACCGATCGATACGAACCAGCGATTGCCGGTCCATGACGCCGTCAGGCTCGCGGTGCTCGCGGGCACCTGCAACATGCGATCACCGGTCCTCAGGTCGCCGGTGTAGTCGCTCGCCAACTTCGTTACGCGACTCCCGACGAACGAAAGCGCGCCCGTGACGGACAACCGTGAAACACTCTCGGCCGCGGCGATCTCCCAACCGCGGTTGGAGATTTCGCCGACGTCCTCGAGTTTGTAGGTCACTTTCCGCGACTGATAGCCGGAGTCGGCGTACAGCGCGACTTGTTGGACCAAACCCGACGCTCGCTGATCGAAGCGCGTGACCTGCAGCGAGAACGAATGCCGAAAGAGCATGTCGAAACCGGCTTCTGTTCCCGACTGAACTTCCGGGCCGAGTGTTGCTTGCGTTGCCGCAGTGCTCAGCGTCTGCCAGAACGACGAATGCGCCAGCGTCGCCGGAGGACGAATGCCTTTGCCGTACGCCGCACGCAACTTGAATGTGAACGGACCATAATCGCGCGCGGCCGCGCCGCCGAACATCGGAAGCGTGACGAGATCCTGCGACGGCGCGAGCCGGCTGTCGTGCTCGACGCGCACACCGGCGGTTGCGAACAATGCAGTGTTGTACGCCGCGTTGGCTTGCGCGGTCAAGCCGGAGCTGTTCTGCCACGTAACGATGTTGCTCGACTCCGTCCGCGGCGGCATCGAAGCAATCCGTTCCGGCTCACCGGAGAAGACGCTTTTCCTGATCGAGGTCTCACGCAGTGCCGCGTGTTCGGCCGAGAATGTGAGCGTCGCGCGCGACGATTCCGTCGAAGCCAAACGCAGCACGCTGCTCGCGCGCAACGTTGCACGGTCGGCGCCGCCTTCGGCCGCGCGCAGCGCGGAGTCGGCCAAACTCGGGAACGGCGTGAAATTGGTTTCGGCGTTCTTGAGCCGATAGCCGTCCACTCCGGCCACGAACGAATGCGTCCAACGCTGGTCAGGCGTGAACGTCCCCGTGGTGCCGAGCGTGTACTGCCGGACGGATTGTGGCGTGTCGGTTGGTTGAGTCGAACGTTCGAGATTAATCGAATCAGGCCCGGTTGGCCGAGGCAGCGTGGAAAGCAGCGGACTATTCGGCGTGCCGGCTTGCTCCATGAAAAACCGCGCCGTCGCCGCGAGTGTGCTGTTGCTGCCGACGACGCGCGCGCTGCCGCTCGCCATGACGTCGCGACTATAACCGTCGGGAATGAATGCGCCGATGCTTCCACCGGAAATGTGCAAGTCGGCCGAGCGCGTGCTCGTTCCGCTGACGATCGACAGCGCGTGGTCTTGGGCGAGTACGCTGTGGGTGAACGCGCTCTGCGACAGCCCGGCCGTCGTGCGTATGGACGTGCGCGGTCCGTCGCCGTTCGTGCCCTCGTGCCGCGTCAGGATGTTGACGACGCCGCTGATCGCATCGGTGCCGTAGAGCGCGGAGCCCTGTGGTCCGCGAATGACTTCGATACGATCGATCGCGCCGGGATTGAATCGGGTGACGAGTAGCGGATTCGCGACCTCGACTCCGTCGATGTAGATCTTCGGGTAGCTCAACCCGAACGAGCTCGCGCCGCGGATGCTTGCATAGGAGCTGAGCATGCTTGCCGGCGACTGCGTCCAACTCCACACGCCGGGGACGTACGCGTCGAGCGCGCCGGACAGTGTATTCGTGTTGTCGCGCGACAGTTGCCGTCCGTCGAGTACATCGATCCCGACGGATAACTCGCGTTGCGACGCGCCGGCCGCGCTTCCCGTCACCACGACACGATCGAGCACACCGACAGTGCGAGACATGTCCGGCGCGACTTCGCGCGACGTCGCGTTTGGTCGGGGCGTGAGAACGACTTGGTCTCCACTGACGCTCACCACCGCGAGATTCGTTGCGCGTAGCAGATCAGAGAGCACCTTCCCGACCGGCGTGGCGTTGGCCGCGACGCAGACGATGTGGTCGAGCGGAAGCAGCTCGGCGCTATACGATAGGCGTAGTTTCGCCTGCGCGGTCACGCGGTCGAGCGCGTCGCGCAATGCGAGCTCGGTCGAGTGGAGCGTGACCGCCCGGTCGAGCGGCGGAGCCCACCGCACGGATCCTTGTGTCGTGTCGAGTTGGAGGCCGACGCACGCACGCGATTGCGCTGGCGCCAAGCGAGCGATGCTCAGCACCAGAACGACGCTCCAAAATCCGTAGCGCCTGCGCAATCGAAGTCTGCTCACCGCGGAGAGTTTGATCCGTGTGTTGTCCTGACGATCGCGCTGTCTCCTTGACGGTCGACACGCGCGCCCAACGTAAGTCCAAGAATTTTCAGCACCTCGCCGACCGACTCGCCGGAGAACTCGGTCGTGACGGTGCGATTGAGCAACGTTGAATCGGCGATGTGCAGCGTCACACCGTACCACCGATGAATCTCTCCCGCGACGCGCGCGAGCGACGCATCGCGGAAGACCAACCGTCCCTTCGTCCACGCGACATCGTCGTCGCGTACCGACCGTCGCTCGGCGACCGCGTTGCCGGCGGCATCGATCGACCCGCGATCGCCGGCGGCAAGTACTACACCGGCATTGGGCAATGAGTTGCCACTCCGAAGGCGGACGCTGCCTGCGACGACGGCCACGCTGGTCGAATCGCCGGCATCACTTTCTACCGTGAACGTCGTGCCGATGTCCTCGACGAGTGCACTGCCGACGCGGACGGCGAACGGTTTGGCCGCGTCGTGCCGCACGTCGAAATACCCATCGCCACGGAGGTCGACGGCGCGAGACGTTGTCCCGTAATCGGCGGGAACGGTCAAGCGGCTGTCGGGCCCGAGCAGCACGCGCGAACCGTCGGCCAATTGGACCGAGTCTCGCTGGCCCACCTTGGTGGTATATGTGCGAGCGGCCAATGCGATTGGCGTCGACGCGACATGCGCCGACCGCAACGTGACCATGATACCGACGACGGCCGCCGCGGTGAGAAGCGCGCCGACCGTCCATGTGCGCCACCGGGCCGGCGCTGGACCGCGCTCCAACGTAAGGCGCGGCCGTTGTTCCGTGTGCGCCATGCGTGCATGAACTCGAGCCAGCGCCGCTTCGACGTCGACGTCCGCCGGCGCGTCGGACTTGATTGCAGCTTCGAGCCGCGCGACGAGATCCTTCTCCACCGGGTTCGCCTCGAGCCAACGTTGCACGCTCGTTGCCTCCTCGGCGGAGCTCTCTCCCGCGAGGAAGCGAGCGATCGCATCCCAATCGGGAACGTTCGCCGACGTACTCTGGTTCGGGGGAGAGGCGTCGCTCGTCATACCCTATCGACACGCTTCGGAATGCATACCCTTATGCGGATCATGAACCGCCGTCTGGAGTATACGGGAACGCCACGACTGCGAACAGCGTCGTTTCCGGCCGAGCATTCACGCCCAACGATGACATGGACGATCGCGATCTATTGAACCGGCTCAAGACCGGCGATCAAGACGCGTTCGATTCCATATTCCGTGTGCACTACGCGCAATTGGTGACGTTCGCGCAAGGCGTGCTGCGCGATCGCGCCGCGGCCGAGGATGCCGCACAAGAAGTGATGCTCGAGCTCTGGCGACGCCGCGCCGAGTTGGCGATTCACGAATCGCTCCGCGCGTACTTGCTTCGCGCGACGCGTAACCGGGCGCTGAACCAATTACGTCATGCCAACGTGCGCCGCCGCGCCGAGCCGGAGCTGATGGGAGAGGACTCGGTTGCGGCAACAGGCGCGTCTCAGGTTGTCGCCGGTGAGTTGCGAACGGCGATCGTTGCCGCGGTCGCGGAGCTTCCTCCGGCGTGCCGCGAAGTATTCGAGCTCAGTCGCAGCCAAGGTCTTCGCTACTCCGAGATCGCGAGCACACTCGGGATTTCGGTCAAGACGGTCGAGTCGCAAATGGGAAAGGCGCTCAGGCATTTGCGAATGCGGCTTGCGGGATGGTTGCCGGAGGGAGGAACGCTCTAGCGTGAGGGTCCTGTCATCATCACGTGTCCTGTCTCTGAACCCAGAAAACAGGACGCTTACGATGAAACAGTTCGTCATCACAGCAAGTTGCGCCGTCGCAATCCTTGTTACCGCGTGTAGCGATGCGAACGCGCCATCGAGTCAGCTCGCCATCACGATGGCCTCGGCGTATTCGGCGGCGCCAGCGGGCTTCGATCAACTCAGCACCAGCTTCAATGCGACCAGTTCGCCTGGCGCGTTCGAACCCGAATTCGATCGCGGAGGTCGCGGCCATGGCGGATTCGGTCCGCTTGGCGGCGGTCCCGGATTCGGACTCGGCTTCATGGGCGGAGGCCTCGGCGGACCGTTCCTTGGTGACGGCCTCGGCCCGTTCCACTCCGACGACAGCTCGTGCAGCTTCTCGAGCAGCACCGGCCAAGTGACATGTACGACGACGACGCGCGACGGATTGACCGTCACTCGCGTCTCGAAGTACACGACTGCGGCGGGACAAGCGCAAGAGAAGCCTGACAGCACCACGAACACCGTCGTATCGACGGTCACCGTGAGCGGAACCGCGACGCGACGTGACAGCAGCAAGAGTGTGGTGAACGAGTCGAGCACGCAGACTGTCACCGGACTCGCGAAGGGAAGCACGCAGCGCACCGTGAACGGCAAGTCCGCCGGCACCGAGAACACGACCGGCACGTCCTCGCAAGGCGCATTCACAGCAACGCGCGTCACAGGTGATACGATCACAGGCGTGGTCATTCCCGCGCCGACGAGCACAACCACGAAGACCTATCCGACGGCCGGCACGATCATTCGTGCCATGAGCGCGACAGTCACGATCTCCGGACAATCACCCACGTCGTCATCACGCCGTGAAGTCATCACGTACGACGGATCGGCGACGGCTAAGGTCGTCATCACGCACGACGGTACGACGCAAAACTGCACGCTGCCGTTGCCGCATGGGCGTTTGACTTGCCAATGATCGGCCGCGGAATTCTGGACCCGTCACAGAGGGTGAAATGCGAAGGAAAGAAGAGCTGACCGTCGACGCGACATGCGGGACCGGGTGCCCGTGCGTCGCGATCGACGCAGCACCGGCGGGGATCGCGCGCAGAGAGTTCGTGGCGAGCGCCGCGGCGGCGTTGGCTGCATTGGCACTCGCGGCCTGCGGCTCGAGCGGAGATTTTCTGACGTCGCCGGGCACAGTTGCTTCGACCAGCATCAAGGTATCCGACTTCCCTGCGCTAGCGAATGTTGGCGGCGTCGCGACGACGAGCGTGAGTGGGATTCCACTCGCCATCGTCCGCACGAGTTCGTCGAGCTTCTCGGCATTCTCGCGCATTTGTCCGCATCAGGGCACCACGATCGATGTACAAAGCAACGGTTTTCAGTGTCCGAGGCATGGTGCGACGTTCAATCTGTCCGGCCAGTGGATCGGCGGTCAGCGAACATCGAACCTCGTGTCGTACCCGGTCGGCTATGACGCAACGAGCGGAACGTTGACGATCGGTGGTTGACGCGTAGGGGTATTCCGCGCGCCGCGTGTCTCCGAGTTGCAGGACAGTGCTTTCGTGAATGCAGCGCCGGCTCGGGTGGGGGCAGGACGCATCTCATGGAAGCGGGGTTTCGGCGGGATGGTGTCGGTTGAACGAGAGCGATATCCATCCCGTCGTAATCCGTCTCTGGCGAACTCACCTATGCGGCGCCATCCTTTCGCGGTGAGTCGCCCACAGTCGCTCCTAAAAATCCTCGGGCTTTCGTTTGGCCTTGCCGTCACCGTCGGAAATACGATCGGTGCCGGCATCTTGCGTACGCCAGGCGACATTGCCGCGCTGCTTCCAAGTCCGTTGCTGTTCGTTGGGATTTGGGTCGTCGGCGGTCTCTACGCCTTGCTCGGTGCGAACGCGCTGTCCGAGCTCGGAACCATGCTTCCGCGCAGCGGCGGCCAGTTCATCTTCGCGCGTCGGGCGTTCGGCGATTATGCCGGCTTCTTCGTCGGCTGGAACGACTGGATCTCGACGTGCGCATCGGTCGCGGCAATCTCCTTGGTCATTGGCGAATCCGCGGTGCATGTGATGCCGCTCTCGGCCGGCGCCGCGGCGCCGATCGCGATGTCGGTCGTCGTCATCTTCACCATACTCCTGCTTCGCGGCGCCAGATCAGGCAGCATCGCGCAACAGATCACGAGCTTGGCAAAAGCGCTGGCGCTACTCGCGTTGATCGCGGCGTGCTTCGTGTTTGCCGGACGAGCGCAGGTTGCTCCCGCACCGGCTGCATCCGCCGCGGCGACGACGTCAATGTTCGTGGCGTTCATGCTTGCCGCGCAGGCGGTGATCTATACGTACGACGGATGGGACGGACCAATCTATTTCTCAGAGGAGCTCGACGATCCATCGCGTCAGATTCCGCGCTCGATGTTTTACGGATTGCTGACTGTCGCGGCGATCTATCTGCTGACGAACATCGCGTTCCTGACCGCAGTGCCGACGAGCGCGCTCGCCGGATCGCAGCTTGCCGCCGGCACCGTGGCGCAGGCCCTCTTCGGCGGCCGCGGTGAGCTGCTCGTTCGTCTCGTGGTGATCATCTCGCTGCCGAGTGCCGTCAATGCGAATTTGCTGATGTCGTCGCGCGTGTTGTATTCGGTGAGCCGTGACGGGCTTGGCATTCCAATGGCGACGCGCGTGAACACGGGCGGAACACCGACCGTCGCGCTCGTCTCGAGCGCGTTAGTGGCGATCGCATTTCTTGCGACCGGGACGTTCCAGACCATCATCGCGATTGCCGCGTTTTTCTTCGTCGCAGATTACGCGCTCTCGTTCGTCGCTGTGTTCGTGCTGCGCCGCCGCGAGCCCGATGCCTCGCGACCATATCGCGCGATCGGACATCCGTGGACGACTGGATTTGTCCTCCTCGGCTCGCTGGCCTTTCTGGCGAGCGCCATCGTCGGGGACCAGCGCAACAGTCTCTACGCGCTCGGCATTGTGGTGATCAGCTATCCCGTTTTCCGTTTGACACGTCCGCGGCCGGTGCCGGCCCCTTCTGACGGCCCGTATCTTTAGGTTGACGTTGACGTACGAGTATCGTCAGCACCTTCTCCTCCTCCCCATTGGGAGATCCGATGATCAAGCGTGACAAAGAGCTCATCGTCGTCGGCGACCGGGTCCTCGTTCGGGTCGAAGAGGGCGAAGAGCGCACGAATGTCGGGCTCTACCTTCCGCCGACCGCTGTCGACAACCAAGCGGTGCAGGGCGGTAAGATCATGGCGACCGGCCCCGGGCTGCCAATGCCGAGTCCGGATTCCTATTCGTCGGAGGAACCGTGGCGCATCCCCTCGCGCGAGACGCGTTTCCTTCCTATGCAAGCACGAACTGGCGACTACGCCTTGTTTTTCCGCAAGGCCGCGGTGGAAATCACCTTCGAGGGTGAGCGGTATCTCGTCGTGCCGCAGGCGGCAATTCTTGCGTTGGTCAGAGACGAGTGAGGTTGGTTGCTGGCTGCCAGTTGCTAGTTGCCAGCAACTGCGTCAATCCAGCATCAGCCTCCGGCAATCAATAACCAGCACCAGTAACCAGTAACCAGTAACCAGTACCAGCAAATGCGTCTTCCACAGCAGATGTACGACGAACGACTCGTCACCCCAATGCGACAGGACCTGACGCGTCTGGGAATCAAAGAGCTCAGGACGGCCGACGAGGTCGATGCTGAGCTCAAGGACGCAAAGGGCACGGCTCTGGTCGTCGTCAATTCCGTATGCGGCTGTTCGGCGCGCATGGCGCGACCCGCAGTCGCGATCGCGTTGCAGAATCCGATCAAGCCTGAACACCTCACGACTGTCTTCGCCGGCCAGGACGCCGAGGCGACCGAGCGGGCGCGCAGCTACTTCACAGGGTATCCGCCGTCGTCGCCACAGATCGCGTTGTTCAAGGACGGCCAACTCGTGTTCATGCTCGAGCGCTGGCAGATCGAGGGACGTCCGGCCGACGAGATCGCGCACGATCTCGTCAACGCGTTCAATCGCTACTGCGGCCCAGCAGCCAGCGCGGCGTAAATCGGCTTTACCCGGGCGCGCGCGTTCATCGCGGCTGGATCAGTCTCATATCCGACACGACCTCGAAGTGGTCGTCGACGCGACGCAAACGAACATCGCGGCCCCACGCGTTCGCGGGTCGCTCGAGCTCGATCGAATCCGCGAGGACGCGCACGCGAACGGGCGCGTTCGCACGCGTGAGGATTCGGATTTCCCGGGTGGCGGAGTCTATGGGAATCGACGCCGGAGTCATCTGGGTCACGGAGTCGCCGTCTAACCGCTCACCGCGGCGCGGCGCTCCCATCCAGACGGTGAAGGTGACCGGACGCGCCGCCATCGATTCTACCTTTAACGTCGTGAAGGCGGCGCGCGACCGCGGCGTCGGTGCGGCTGTCAGGGTAATCAACCCGATCATCGCTGCGGCAAGCTTGAGCATCGCGTCCTCCAGGGCTCTTCAACAGGAGACGCCTCAGCGCCGGCGACTTGCACACGCCGCCCAACCTTACTCCAGCTTTCGCACCCAGATATTCCGAAAGCGTACCGGGTTCCCGTGATCCTGCAGCATGAGGGGAAGCGCGTCCGGGTGTTGGGAGTACGGCGGCCGTTCCTGATGCGCGGTCGGACCGCTCAGCTCGACGTTGTCCTGTACGAGCACGCCGTTGTGGACCACAGTCATGCGCGCGGGACGAGTGACCTTCCCCTCGGCGTCGAAGCGCGGCCGATGAAACACGATGTCGTACGTCTGCCATTCGCCGGGCGGGCGGCTTGCGTTCACGAGCGGCGGAAATTGTCCGTAGACCGCGCCCGCTTGCCCATCGGGATACGTGACGTTGTGATACGAGTCGAGCACCTGCACTTCGTATCGACCCATCAGAAACACGCCGCTGTTGCCGCGCTCCTGACTCTCACCCTTGGGCGGCGTCGGCGCGCGCCATTCGATGTGCAGTTGGACGTCGCCGAAAGCTTGCTTCGTCTGGATGGCGCCGGTGTTCGCGACCACTTCCATATACCCGTCGGCGACCTTCCACTTCGCCGCCTCACCGGGTCGCTGGGTCGAGCTCCAGTTGGCGAGCGACCGTCCGTCGAACAACACGATGGCGTCTGACGGAGGCGCCACCGACACGAACGGACCGGGCGTCACGACCGGTGGCTGCGGTCGATCCATCGAATGTTGCGGCCACTTGGTCGACACCTGCGCGTTCACCGAGACCGCGGTCGCAGCAAGCAATACCATCGCGCGCGCTGCCAAATCACCCGCCTACTTTGTGGCTGAGCGAATAGACGTACGCCGCGACGGCGCGAATCTGCTCGTCGGTGAGGGGATTCTGATTGCCGCCGCGCGGCTGCATGGCCAATCGATGTGATTTGTCTTGGATCGAATCCAGCGGCACACCGCTCGTGATCAGTCGAACGAAGTCGTCGTAGGTGCCGTTGACGTGCAGGTGTGTCGCGGTGGTGAGATTCGGGCCATTTTGCGCGCCCTTCGCGTCAGCGCCGTGACAGCGGGCGCACGACCGCGCGTGGAACAGCGAATCACCGAGCGCGACGGTCCTCGCGGTCACGCCGGCCGGTAAACCGTTCGACGCGCGCGCCGCCGCGCCGCCCATGGACGGAGACGCCGCGGTGGAGGGCGCCTTGTGGCACGCGGCACTGATGACCACCGCCGAAACGGCCAGGATGATGCGATTGAGAGAGCTGTTCATTCGGATCTGTCGGAGGGGGAAATGGATCTCGTCGAGCGGCAGAATATGAAACGCCCGGGTTCCCGGCGACAGATGCGGTTCTCGTTCGCGGATTAGTGGGGCGTGATGACCCGCCCAGGCGACCGTTTCACGAGCGGCGGCTCCGGTTCGATCTTCTCGGCCAGGACCTGCGCGGTGAACCTCTGCGCCTCGGAGATGCGCTCCACCTCGACGGCGATCGCGTCGACGGCATGAACGAGGTGCGTGATCTCGCCAGCTGGCGCTTCGTGGACCGACTTCGAGGTCAGCATTACACGGAGCGCTCGCTCGCGCGCCCGTAACCAGAGCGCTCCGAAAATGAGCGTCGTGACAGACAACGTTCCCGACACGACCAGCAGGAGATTGATCAGGTCTTGGTCGTTCACCATAGGCCCCCCATCGGACTCGGAAAAGACGCGCGCCAGCTCCCCAAAGAAAGTATACGGAGAGTTGGCCGCGTTGGTTGCGGAGCGAGGCGCGACGGCGCCCCGCTCAACAACTATTACGCGATTCCCATATGGAACCGGGCAAACCTGCGAACACGAATTGCCTCACCGGTTTTCACCGAAACCTCGGCGACCAGGTTGGCGATGCTGATTTTCGGCTCGCGAACCCACTCCTGATCCATCAAGACGACGGTGCGGAAATAGGCTTCCATCTTTCCGTCGACGATCTTCGCCGCGAGCGGTTCGGGCTTGCCGAGCGCGCGGACCTGCTCCTCGAACGACTGTCGCTTGCGTTCGACGACGTCGGCCGGCATCTGCTCGCGATCCACCGCAAGCGGCGCCGTCGCCGCGATGTGCTCGGCGAGGTATCGCGCGAGGGTCCGAAATTCGTCGGTGCGCGCGACGAAGTCGGTTTCGCAGTTCACCTCGACGAGGACGCCGAGTTTTCCATTGTGATGCGTGTAGCTGGTGATCAGGCCTTCCGCCGTACGCCGATGCGTGCGGTGCCGGACCTCCTGACGGTTCTTCACAGTGATCGCGGACATAAAAAGATCCTCATGCTGTCTCGTGCGTTGCTAAGTGAGACCGGGTCGGCGGACGTTCTCGCATCCCGACGTCGTGTGCCCTCACGGTCCCGGCTTTCGGCCCATGGGATGATCGTGCGGCGACGTTGCTCTCGTGCGTTTGAGCTACGGTTCCCGGCGGCACGCGGCCATTGCCCATACGTGCCGAAAGTTTTGTGAAGCGGTAGAACGGCGCGGCGCAGGCAGAGGACGCGTACCGAGTAGGGGAGTCGCGTTCCAACTACCCGAGCGTCATACCTGGCCGGCCGAATTTGTCTGATTGCTCACCTCGTGATCAAAATGGAAAACGCCCCACCTGCGCCGAGCGCAGGTGGGGCGTTGGTACGCTCCCTCGACTGAACGGAGATTCGCGCTAGGGCGCGAATGCTTCCAGTCCGGTCCCTGCACCGATGATTTTTGGCGACTGCGAATCTGGATTACCGACCGTCTTGATTTCGCTGAACGTGATGTCGATCACGCCGGCTCGACCCGCGCCGCCCACAGGCGCGTACCAGCTCGCGCCAACGCGGGCGAAGCCCGGCTGTCGCGTGCGGTCGAGTTGCGGAAGCGAGAGTGACATCATGATGAGCGAGTAAAACCTCGTGAAAAGGCGTCTGGAAATGAAAAATCGCGCCGCCGATGGTCGACTCGATGCATTTGGCCATCGAGGTAGTCGTTTGCCACGCGGTAGCATGGAAAAACGACGATCACACATCGGGACGCGACTCCCAGGGCGCCGAGTTTAAGGAGAAATGAGAGAGTTGTCAAGTGCGGCGCGACACAATGCCGCAACGAAGACTCAGGAACCTGGATCCTCGCATACAATCCCGGCGACCGGGACCATGTCGAACTTCCGTTCGGCCGAGTTCGCGCGCCATGCCTGACGAATCTTCGTAAAACGGCTGACGTTTGTTTCATTGACGACGACAGCGATGACGAACGGGTCGAGCCGGCCGTTCACGTCGCACGACGCGAGCATCACGCGCTCGTCGGCGGCAAGCGGCGGAAGCGCGAGCTCGGCGCGGCGGGTTCGTGTGCGGTCGCGGCCCATACTGTCCAGCCAGATCGCGTCGCCGCGCGAAGTGGCCACACGGCGGAATACGTAATCGGTGTTCGGGATCGTCGCGCCGGCCTCGAGCTTCACACCGGGCGGAAGCGACTCACCGCGCAGGCCCGAATCCCCGGTACCAGACCGTTTGTTGGCTGCGCTGGTTGCGCGCCCCGACGAAGCCGCGCTGTCGGTTGCGTGCTCACCCCTCGAGGATTCGCGCGAGCAGGCAGTCAGCGCGGCCAGCAACGCCGCAAGCCACAATCTCGCATCTCTCATGCTGTGCATCGTTCCTTGGTGGTCGAATGGACTAATCAGACGACCGACGACGCGATGCGTTGCCGACCCCACGTCTACGGAGCGCGATTGGGCTGGGTGCCGCGATTGACTCGATCAATCCCGCACGATCGCATACAGAAACTGATCGCGGACCGTTCCGTCCTTGATCGCGCTACGTCGCATGATCGCCTCGCGCTCGTATCCCGCCTTCTCGAGCGCGCGGGTTGATCCGACGTTCGTCACGAACGGCACGGCGAAGATGCGCACGAGACCAAGCTCGGTCAAAGCGTAGTCCGTTAGGAGCCTGATTGCCGACGTCGCGATCCCGCGTCCCCAGAACTCCTGTCCCAGCCAGTATCCCATTTCCGCGCCGATGCGCTCGATGTCGGTTCCGACATGCAAACTGATGCCACCGACCGCCTCGCCGCCGACGTCGATCGCAAAGCTCGTCGCATCCGGCTGCGCCAGCACGCTCGTGATGTACGCCGTACCGTGCGCCTCCGTGAACGGATGTGGAAACCGATCACGGAGATTTTCCCAGATGTGACGATTGTTGCCGTGCTTGGCGAGACTCGCTGCGTCACCCACGCGATAACTGCGGACGACGCAGAGTGGCGATGTTAGCTCGACGTCCACGCCAAGCTCACGTGTGGCCGTCCGGCGGATCGGACGTGCAGCATCCCACCGCGCACGCGATCCAGATCGGCGGCTCGATCTCGGTTTGTAGCAATCTGCCCATCGATGCTTGGCGAACCGGCGCCGCCTGCGCGCACGTCTTGAAGTCGGCGCGTGCTCCGCGCACGAACGGGTGATTGCAACCCTTGAACGCTCCCGTCATCACCGATCGATGCGATCGCGAGCCAGGCGTGGTCGTGAGCTCCTCGAGTCGCCACGTGGCCGTGCCGCCCTGAGCGCCCGGAAGCACGATGAGATAATACTCATAGGTCGCGCCGGGTCGCATTCCATACATGCTGTCGGCCAGCTGGCCACGATTGAGCCCACGCGCCGCGATCGCACCGTTGGCCGGCAATCCGGCGCCCGTCGTCAGTGAATCCTCGTCGCGCACTGCATCGATGCGAAGGCGAGTCGATTGGCCCGGGTTTGGACCACGACACGCCGCCTGCCCACGACAACGTCGCTGCCGCTCCTGGCCGCCGGTGAATGTCAGGCCGTGCGTGAATGCATAGAGCTCATCGCCCGTCAACTGATCCACTGGTTTCGCAAGGGCGCCCGGCTGCGGAGCCGCGACGGTGACGGGGGCGGCCTGTGCGGTCGCGCCGGCGCCTGTGTCTGGGCGGTTTGATTTCGCTCGCTCGCACCCATTCGCACTGATGGCGCCGAATGCGATCGCCAGCGCACACGTCGAACGTATCGTCAAAGGCTTCGTCACCTCGACTCCTGGTCGTTGTCGGTCTGAAGGAAGTTGCCGAACGGTGAATGCGGGTATCTAACGCGTCGGCGTCGCGAGCGCGCGTAGCCGGTCCAATGTCGGTCCGAATGAGGGATCTGCGTGCTGCCACAGCACCAGCGCTTCACGGGCCCGTCGCTGCCGAATCGCCACCTCGCCCATGCTCGCCGCTAACTCGGCGCGAAGCACGAGCGCGCGGCCGACGGCGGCTGCCTGGGCATCTTCACGAGTCGACCATTGTCCCAACGTCGGGAGCGCGTTGAGGACGCGATCGAGTTGGCGAATCGCGATCGCCGTATCACCAATCGATGTGCGCAGCCACGCCTCCTGTACCGTGAAGTCCAACGATACCTCGCCCGGCAAGACCACTCGTCGAATGTCGTCGAGAGAATCGAGGACGGCGCGCGCGCGGCGTGTGTCCTTGGCGGCGACCGCGTGTTGAGCAACGTCGAGCGGCGTAATGGCCGGCAAACCCTCGAGGGCGGGCGGCCCAATGCACGGGAACGCGAAGCTCATCGGCCGCACGAGCAACTCGCGACGCATGGCGTCGATTCGCGCAGGTTGGCTGTAGCTCTCCAGCAAGCGATCGATTTCATGGCGCAGCGCGAGCAACGAATCATCGCACAAGCCGGCAGCGGCGCGGACGAACAGACGGCTCGCCGCGCTCGTCAGCGGAGGAGCGATGCCCAGTCCCGCGTTGTACTCCGAGCGCGCGATCGCGCGGAGTTGTCCGCTTCGGTCCAGTCTTCCCGTCAGCGCCGCGATGCCTGACAAGCGACCCGCGTCAATGGGCGACGGCGTCTTGTTGGCCCAGGCCGACAGTAGCGAATCGGACAGCGCGCGCGCTGATTCGAACTCACCTCGTTTGAGGCGGAGACGGACGTCGACGGTCGCGAGCTTGAGTTGTTGGTCCGTCGCAGTGCTGAGCGCGCGCGCGCGTTGCAGCGGACCGCCGGCGCCGTCGGAATCTGTGGCAAGCTCGCCGCGAACCTCGCGTGCAGCCGCGAGGGCCTCGAGCGCCTCGGGATTCTCCGCACTGGCGGCAACCCATTGGCGCGCAAAGCTGAGCAAAATGTCGCGGTTGCGTCGCAATGCATCGGGAAGCGTCGGCGGAAGCGAGTTGGGTTTCGCGGCGGCGAGATCCGACAGCGGAACCGGTACGTAGCCGATCGTGTCGTCGATGAGTGACGGATGCGCGGCAAACATTCTCGTCGGAGTTTCGATCGTGCGGCCGGATCGAATCTGCAGCGGCGTGGTTGGCAGCAGATTGGCGATCATGGCGTACGACAGCGCGCGGTGCGCGCCGGGATCGACGGTCGCGGCGCGCATATAGGCGTGCGCGGCCGCGGGCCAAGTCGTCCGGAACTTGAACGCCGACGGATCGTTCCCGTCCTGAACGATCGCCGAATCGAGTGCTAAACAATCGCCAAGGCCGTACCAGGCCAGGGCGTCGAGTGAATCCGCGGTCCGCAATCGGTCGAATGACTCACATGCGCGAGGATAGGCGCCCTGGCCCAGCGCAATCAGTCCCTCGGCGTATGCGGAATCACGCCCGCGTAGTCCGGCTCGTTCCGCAGCGATCCGCGCCGTGATGATCCGAAACTGTTCCGTATCAAGATGTCGCTCGAGCTCCATTGTTTGGGCCAACAGCAATTGCGCCGAGACCATCCGCGGGTCCGCGCTCGTCGCGCGCGCGAGCTCGCGTTCGGCTGTCGGCAAATCCCATTTGTCGAATGCCGCCTTTCCAAGCCTGTATGAATCGCGAGCGGATCGCGTCGCCGCCTCGAGGCTGTTGCTCGCGCGATCACGCATGATGCTCCGCAGAGGCGCTGCCCCAAGCGACGCGATCGCCAGAATCATCGCGATCGAGCCGGCCC
>DASYSU010000461.1:0-11744 GCA_036002925.1 Gemmatimonadaceae bacterium
TCCAGAGGGTCTCGGAATGAACGCACGCATGCTTGCCGTCGCGCTGCCGCTCGCACTCGTCACAGCGTGTGGGCCGCGCCAGGTCGACGTCCGCACCGCACCAGTGACACAAGCACAAGTCTCGGTGCAAGTGAACAACACACTCTCGCAAGCCGTGAATGTGTACGTGCGCACCGGCGGCACGGACACCTTTCTCAAGCAAGTCGGCGCGAACTCATCGGCGACCATTCCGGTGCAGGGATTCGCGTCAGGCACCACGGTGACGTTGAAAGCGGTGACGATCGACGGCGTTCACACATATTCGAGAGACAACGTGACCCTCAACGGGACCTTCGTGTTCCCGCTGCCGTAGGGGAGCGCTAGCGAGCTCGCCGGTTGCTACAACTTCGTGGAGCCGATACTTTTACGACCGGAGCAGGGCTCCGGTTGTTTGGCGGTTTTGCTCCGTCCGTCCAGCCGCGTCGGCACCTCGGCGCTGCATCGCGCCCCCTGCGCCCAATCGGAGCCGCATGAAGCTTCTTCCCGACTGGCTCAAAAACGGGTACCTGAAGGTCATCGATCCGGTCGCGAATTGGCTGGTCCGGCGTGGAGTCCACCCCAATACCATCACTGTCATTGGGACGTTGTGCACCGTCGCCGGCGGAATCATCTATGCGACGGGGCACATCAAGACAGGCGGTTGGTTCCTCGGCATGACAGCGCTGTTCGACGTGCTCGACGGGACCGTCGCGCGTCGGTCGAATAAGAGCTCGACGTTTGGCGCGTTCCTCGACTCGACGCTCGATCGCGTCGCCGACGGCGCGTTGCTCGGCGGACTTGCCGTGTTCTATGCGCTCAATCCGGTCCACCACAACGTCCCGATGATGTCGGTGTGCTTGCTTGGATTGATCGGCGCGTACTTGACGTCGTACATCCGAGCGCGTGCCGAGGCGCTCGGCCTCGACGCGAAGGTCGGGATGCTGCAACGTCCCGAGCGTATCGTGTTGCTGTCGGCGCCGCAGGCCTTTTTTGGACTGGCGCTCAACGGCATCATCCTCGGCCTGATCATCGTGTTCCTCACGGTCACTGCCTGGATCACCGTCGTGCAGCGCATGCACTTCGTGTATCGGCAGACCTCCTCACGCGGCGGGGCTGCGCCCATTCCGCTCACCACCGAAAAGACTTTTTGGCTGCGTCGCCGTCGTCGGACTGGCACGCGCCCATAGTGTCGAAAGGAGATACAATTCGTGGCTTCGCCGACGATTCGCCCCGCCAGCGGCAGGCTTGGCATTCTCACGCCCGGACTTGGCGCCGTCGCGACGACCTTCATGGCCGGCGTCGAGAGCATCCGTCGCGGACATTCGAAACCGATTGGATCGCTCACCCAAATGGCGACGATTCGACTCGGCAAACGAACCGAGAATCGATCACCGTTGATCAAGGAATTCGTTCCGCTCGCGTCGCTCGACGAGCTTGTGTTCGGTGCCTGGGATCCGATTCCCGACGATGCGTACACCGCGGCAAAGAAGGCCGGCGTCCTCGAGGAGCGTGATCTTGAGCCAGTCGCCGAATTCCTCCGCGCGATCAAGCCGATGCCCGCGGTGTTTGACAACCACTACGTGACGCGCATCCACGGCGAGAACATCAAGAAAGGAAAGACCAAGCGCGATCTCGCCGAGCAACTTCGTCAGGACATGCGCGATTTCAAGGCGAAGAACAAATGCGATCGACTAGCGATCGTGTGGTGCGCATCGACAGAAATCTTCATCAAGCCGGGCCCGCAACACGCGACGATCGAGCAGTTCGAGAAGGCGATGGAGCGAAATGACGAGGCCATCTCGCCGGCGATGCTCTACGCCTGGGCGGCGATCATGGAAGGCGTGCCGTACTGCAACGGCGCGCCGAACCTCGCGGTGGACACGCTCGCGCTGCAGCAGCTTGCCAACGATCGGGGCGTCCCGATCTCCGGGAAGGATTTTAAGACGGGTCAGACGTGGATGAAGACCGTCATAGCCCCTGGACTCAAGGCGCGCATGCTCGGTCTGGCGGGCTGGTATTCGACGAACATCCTCGGCAACCGCGATGGTGAAGTGCTCGACGATCCGGCGTCGTTCAAGACGAAGGAGGAGTCGAAGCTGAGCGTGCTGCACACGATTCTGCAGCCCGAGAGTTATCCCGACCTCTACAAGGATTTCGCGCACGTCGTTCGCATCAACTACTACCCGCCGCGCGGCGACAACAAGGAAGGCTGGGACAACATCGACATCGTCGGATGGATGGGCTATCCGATGCAGATCAAGGTGAACTTCCTCTGCCGAGATTCGATCCTGGCGGCGCCGATTGTGCTCGACCTTGCGCTCTTCTCGGACTTCGCCCATCGCGCCGGAATGAAGGGCATTCAGGAATGGTTAAGCTTCTATTACAAATCACCAATGGCCGCTCCCGGATTACAGCCGGAGCATGATCTTTTCATCCAACAGACCAAGCTAAAGAACACGCTTCGGCATCTGATGGGTGAGGAACAGATCACGCACCTCGGACTGGAGTATTACCAGTCCTAACAGGGAGGCGACCATGCATCGCTGGGCCAGGGTTATTCCCGCCGCGACGCTCACGGTGATCGCGGCATGCGGAGACGGTTCGAACTCACCGCCTCCGCTGCGCCAGATTTCCAAAACGTACTCGTTCACCGTCAAGCCCGATTCCGCCCCGCCACACGCTCGCGACGATATTCATTACTCCGTCCAAGTCTTCGATCGCAAGACGCGACAGCCGATCGAGAACGGAGAAGGACAACTCTTCGCCAGCAACGGGCAGGGCGCCAAGACGTGGGACGGAATGGTGTACGGACCGGAGATCGGCACGTATCACGCGAAATTGAACTTTGTCATTCCCGGAACATGGGCGGTGGCGATTCGCTTCCATCGCGATTCGACCCTTCCGCTCGAGCGTATTGATTGGATGCAGGACGTCATCAACGAACGACCTTCCGCGATTCCTTAAATGCGACATTTCTATCGGAGCCACTTGCCCTTGGCCGACGTGCTCGCGGCCGCCGACGAATTCTTTCCGAGCATCGGCCTCGGGCAACAGACGACCGCGCCGAAGACGAGGACCTACCTAGGTCCCCTCGGCGCGCTCAAGCTTTCCGTGAAAGCGGAGGGTGGCCACTACACGTTCGTCCAAGCGGAAACCGATCAGATGGGGGAGAGCCGGATGGACCGCAACGTGAAGCGGTTCTTCGTCCAGCTGCATCGCAAGGACGAACCGAGCCACGAGCTCACGGCGAACTATTAATGCGGCGAAGGTGGAGGGTTGAGGGCAAAGGGTTGAGGGAAGGTGCGCGGCCTTCGGCCGCTTAGTTTTGTTGTATGGCGCGTAATTCAACCAAGGCGGCGAAGCCGCCACACCGACCTTCCACCCCCCATCCTCAACCCTCCGTCCTGCTGTCCCGCGACCGGCTGCTCGACCTCTACAAATGGATGCGCCTGACGCGAACGCTCGAGGAGCGTCTCGTCGCGTTGTATCGGCAGACAAAGGTCGTCGGCGGCCTGTTTCGTTCGCTCGGCCAAGAGGCGGACGCAGTCGGTTCGGCATATGCGCTCGAGCGCCGCGACATCCTTTCGCCCCTGATTCGCAATCTCGGCGCAATGCTCGTGAAGGGTGCGACGCCGGTGGAGATTCTCAAGCAGTACATGGCCAAAGGCGATTCACCGACGCGCGGCCGCGAGCTCAATATTCATTTCGGCGACACGGAACGCGGTTTCATCGGACAGATCTCGCCTCTTGGCGACATGGTTTGCGTCATGGCCGGCGTCACGCTGACGTTCAAGCTCCGGAATGAAGATCGGGTCGGTCTCGTGTACGTCGGCGACGGCGCGACATCGACGGGAGCGTTTCACGAAGGAATCAACTTCGCCGCGGTTCAACGGTGCCCCCTCGTGGTGGTCGTCGAGAACAACGGCTATGCGTACTCGACCCCCGTCTCCAAGCAGACCGCCGCGAAACAGTTCGTCGACAAGGCGATCGGCTACGGGATTCCGGGCGAGCAAGCGGATGGGAACGACGTTCTGGCCGTCTACGACGTGACGAAGCGCGCGGTCGATCGTGCGCGACGCGGCGAGGGCGTGTCGCTCATCGAACTGATGACGTACCGCCGAAAGGGACACGCCGAGCACGACAACCAGTCGTATGTGCCGCCGGGGGAGATCGATCGATGGGAGCGTGAGAACGATCCGATCACGAGATACATCGCGCGATTGACCGAGGAGCTTGGCCTTACGTCGGCGGACATCGAAGCCGTCGACGAGCGAGTGCGCCGCGAGGTCGACGACGCGACTGACGTCGCCGAGCGATCCGGAACGCCGCAAGCGCTCGATGCACTCGTCGGGGTCTACGCGAATCCGCCGGCCGCCGAGCCACTCTGGTTCCGCGAAGGATCAGCGAGCGCCGTCGACGTGCACGAGCGACCGGAAGGTTGGGGCACGTTCAATTCTTCGGGCGAGATTCGCTGATGGCGGACGTCACGTATCTCGAGGCAATTCGAGAAGCGCTGTTCGAGGAGATGGAACGCGACGGTAACGTCATGTGCCTGGGCGAAGACATCGGCGCATATGGCGGCGCGTTCAAGGTCACCGATGGACTGCTCGACAAGTTCGGCGAGTCACGCGTCATCGATTCGCCGATCTCGGAGATCGCGCTCGTGGGTGCGGCGGCCGGCGCGGCGCACATGGGGATGCGTCCGGTCGTTGAGATGCAGTTCATCGACTTCGTCGCGAATGCGTACGACATGCTCACGAACTACGTGGCGACCGCGCGCTATCGCGCCTTCTTGCCGTGTCCGATGGTCGTGCGAGGTCCGAGTGGCGGGTACGTTCGCGGCGGTCCGTTCCACTCGCAGAACCCCGAAGCAGGATTCGTCCATACGCCCGGTCTCAAAGTCGTCTATCCGTCGACGGCGGACGATGCGAAGGGACTGATGAAGGCGGCCATTCGTGATGACGATTGCGTGTTGTTCTTCGAGCACAAATACCTCTATCGTCGCATCAAGGCCGAGATGCCGGGCGGCGACCACGTCGTGCCGATCGGCAAGGCACGCATCGCGCGCGAGGGCCGCGACCTGTCGATCATCACGTACGCCGCGACCGTGTGGAAGGCGCTCGAGGCCGCGGAGCAACTCGAGAAGGACGATGGTCTCTCGGTTGAAATCATCGACCTGCGCTCGCTTGCTCCGCTCGACGACGATGCGATTCAGGCTACGGTCCGCAAGACGAACCGTGTGCTGATCGTCCACGAGGACACGCGGACCGGCGGACTCGCCGGTGAGATCACGGCGCGGATCAACGAAAGCTCATTCGCCTGGCTCGACGCGCCTGTGCTTCGCGTGACGGCGCACGACGTTCCGTTACCGTACGCGCCGTCGCTCGAGGACTACGTGTTGCCTCAAACGGCCGACATCGTACGGGCGGCTCGGACGCTGGCCGCGTACTGAGGTGGCCGACACAGAGGGGGCACCGCAAGACGCACGTCCGCACTATCTTGGAGTCGGGTGCTTTTCGGTGATCGCGGGCTCGGCCGGCGGGGGTATGATCGCCGTCCTGATCGCCAAGATCGTTGGCGTTGCGATGCGGTGCCCGTCGGAAGCGGAAACGGGGGCGCCGTGCAATTGGTTGACATACGCGGTGTTCGGGCTGATCGCCGGCGCGATCATTCTTCCGACGCTGACGATTTCGTTGCTTCGACGTGCGCGCAAGCGCGCGCAAAACTCGGAACGAGGGTGATGCGGTGGCACGCGTAGACGTCGTAATGCCCCAGATGGGCGAGTCGATCGCTGAAGGGACGCTGTCGAAATGGTTGAAGAAGGTCGGCGACCAAGTGAAGCGCGACGAGCCGATGTTCGAGATCTCGACGGACAAGGTCGATGCGGAAATCCCCGCGCCGTCGACAGGTGTGCTTGCCGAGATTCTTGTGACAGAGGGGCAGACCGTCGCGATCCAAACGGTCGTGGCCCGATTGGAGACGGATGTGAATGCTTCGGTTGGAGCGACAGCGCCGACCGCGAGTACTCCGTCGCCGGCTCCGGCCGCGGCGGCAAGTGTTGCTGCCGGAGCGGGGGCCCCCCCCCGCAAGGAATCTACCCCCGCCCCCGCCCCCACCTCCAACCAATCCGTCGCCACCCCAACCAGTCCCACGCACACGAACGGTGACAACTCGTTCGAGGAACGCCTTCGTACGAAGTCCTCGCCCCTCGTCCGCCGCATGGCGGCCGAACATGGTGTCGAGCTGAGCGCCCTGCACGGCAGTGGGATCGCCGGCCGCGTGACCAAACGCGATCTCGTGCAATTCCTCGAGTCGGGCGCGAAGACGCCGCCCGGCCGACCTGCGGTCGGCGCGCCAATCCACGCGGGACCATTGCCGGAACCATGGCCGGGCGACGTCGTCGAGCCGATGTCGAAGATGCGACAGCTGATTGCCGAACACATGGTCGTATCGCGGCATACGTCGGCGCATGTGAGCTCATTCTTCGAGGTCGACTTCACGCGTATCGCGCGCATCCGCGCGCAGCGTCGCGCTGAATTCGAAAAGGCGACCGGCGAGAAATTGACCTACCTGCCATTCATCTTGAAGGCGGTCACCGACGGACTGAAAGCGCACCCCGTGCTCAATGCGTCGGTGCGCGGCAACGAAATCATCTATCGCAAGCAGATCAATCTTGGAATCGCCGTGGCGCTCGACTGGGGACTGATCGTTCCGGTCATCAAAGGCGCCGACAACCTGTCGCTCACCGGTCTCACGCGCGCACTCAACGACCTCGCGAACCGAGCACGCGCCAAGCGCCTCGATCCGCGCGAGGTGCAAGACGGAACGTTCACGATCACTAACCCTGGAGTCTTCGGCTCGCTCATTGGAACGCCGATCATCAATCAGCCCCAGGTGGCGATTCTCTGCATCGGCGCGATCGAGAAGCGGCCCAAGGTGTTGACCGGACCGGACGGCGACGATCAGATCGCGATCCGCACATGCGCCTACTTGTCGCTCTCGTTCGACCATCGCATCGTCGATGGCGCGGATGCCGACAAGTTCATGGGCTTCATCAAGAAGCAGCTGGAGACGTTCCCGGAGGCCGTGCTCTAGCCGATGGGACGAGCGCTCACCATCCAGCGAACGCTCGTGACGCCGCCGGAACGAGAGCGGTTTCACGAGAAGCTGCGCCAAAAGCAAGCGTATTATGAAAAGGCGAAGTGCCGCTACTGGGCGTTCGAGGAGGCTGGCCTGCCGGGGGCGTTCTTAGAGTTCTTTGAAGCACCGGACGCGAACACGCTGGCGCGCGCGCATGCCGGCGCACCGGAGATGGTGCTCGATCCGAATCGCGTATACATGGAAGTGGAGCTGAAATAGATGCCTTCCCGCACTATCACCGCCAACGGCAAGACCTGGCTGGTGTTTCCTTCCGGACGGGTCACGCAGTACGATCGAGACGAGTTCGGCCTCATTTTCGTGAGCGGGACTGGCCCGCACCGCGAAGCACGCGTGACGCGCTATTCGCCGATCGGTGCGCGGTCGCGCGAACAATCGCTCGTCGAGTTGAGCGACGCCGACCTCGTCCGCCTCCTCAATACCTCACAGCCGAGCGACACGTCGCCCGAAGTCGACTACTCGGCGTGACCGGATCAAGTCCAAGCGGCGACAACGCCGGCGCGTTCGTCGACCTCCACGCGCACTCGACCGCATCCGACGGGTCGCGTGCTCCGGCGGATGTCGTCCGCGAGGCCAAACGCATCGGCCTCGCCGCCATTGCGATCACGGATCATGACACCGTTGCCGGCATCACGGAGGCAACCGCGATGGCTGAGGAGCTCGGAGTACGGGTCGTGCCCGGCGTCGAGCTCAGCGCCGTCGAAGGCGATGTAGAAACTCATATTCTCGGACTGCATTTGTCCGACACGCGTGAGCTCGAAGCCAAATTGGTTGCGCTTCGCGAGATGCGACGCACCCGCGCCGAGCGGATGGTGCTCCGATTGAATGAGCTGGGCGTGCGGATCGAATTCGCTTCGGTGCTCGAGCAGGCGGCCGGCGGCGCGATCGGTCGCCCGCACGTAGCGAGGGCGATGATCGCGGAAGGATGGGCTGTGGATTTTCGCGACGCATTCGATCGCTATCTCGGGAACGGACGTCCGGCGTACGTCACCAAGGAGCGGCTCGTCGTCGCCGAGGCGACGTCGTTGATTCATCGCGCCGGCGGCTTGGCCGTGCTCGCGCATCCCTCGCATTCGGGAACGAAGGAACGAATCGCCGCCTTCGTCGAGCAAGGCATGGACGGCATCGAGGTTCGACATCCTAGCCATTCCGCCGAAGACACAGCGCGTCTCGCGGCGCTGGTTGAGCATTTCTCATTGGTACCGAGCGGCGGGTCGGACTGGCACGGGTCGGCGGATGGTCCGCGCACGCTCGGCATGATGCGCGTGCCGGCCGAATGGCTCGGACGCCAGGACAGCCGCATTCGCGTCCGCGCCGCATAGCACCTCAGACGGAGGGACACGCATGGATCTCCGTGGACGCGCCGCACTAGTCACCGGAGCAGGGCATCGCGTTGGCCGGGCGATCGCCGTCGCGCTTGGCGGTCGCGGGATGCGCGTCGCCGTGCACTACAACGCGGCGTCGGCCGGCGCTGAGGAGACGCTCCGCGAGATCAAAGCAGCGGGCGGCGACGGTTACGTGCTCGCCGGCGATCTCACGCAAGGCGATGCGCCGGCGGCACTCGTCCGTTCCGTTGTGTCCGAGCTCGGGGCGCTCGACGTTCTGGTCAACTCGGCGGCGGTCATGGTGCGGACCCCGTTCGGCGAGATCACACCCGAACAATGGGACGAGATCATGGCGCTCAACCATCGAGCTCCGTTCTTCTTGGCCCAGGCGGCGGCGCCGCATCTCCGCGCCTCGCGCGGAGTCATCGTGAACATTGCCGACCTCGCGGCATTCGAGACCTGGCCGGCCTACCTGCCACATGGAATCTCCAAGGCCGGCGTGGTCTACATGACGCGCGCATTGTCACGCGTGCTCGCCCCCGAGGTGCGTGTCGCCGGAATCGCACCGGGCACGGTGTTGCTTCCCGACAACTGGGATCCCGGAAGCGCCGAGCATCTGCGGCAAACGACGCCGCTCGAGCGCAACGGGTCGCCTGCCGACGTGACGGCGACCGTCCTGTTCATTCTCGATTCCGACTACCTGACGGGCGAGACAATCATTGTCGACGGCGGGCGTCATGCGCGCCATTGACCCGCTTAATCGGTCCGCGCGACCAGCCAGAGCAATTCCCATGTCGGCTAGATTTAGATCAACATCGAATTGCGACGGGTGCTGGCTGCCCGCCGGACAAGAGGAACGGACGTGGGAACAACGCTGAATTACGACGTCGTGATCATCGGGGCTGGGCCGGCCGGGATGTGCGCGGGAATGTACGCCGGCCGAGCTATGCTCAAGGCGGTAGTGCTCGAGCGTATCGAGCCGGGCGGGGAATTGCTCAACACCGAGATTATCGAAGACTACCCCGGCTTCGAGCACATCCTCGGACGCGATCTCGCTGTCAAATTCGCCGACCATGCGGCGAAGTTCGGTGCCGAGTTCAAGAATGGCGTCGTCGTCGAGAACGTGCACAAACGCGACGACGGAATGTTCGTGACACGCACCGAATCAGGCGATGTGTATCTGTCGCCCGTCGTGATCCTCACCGCCGGCGGCACTCCAGTCAAGCTCGGCATCCCAGGGGAGATCGAGTACGCTGGGAAGGGCGTGTCGTATTGCGCCATCTGCGACGGCGCGTTCTTCCGTCGGCAGGTCATCGCCGTCGTCGGGGGCGGTGATGCGGCGACGGAGGAAGCCGATTTCCTCACGCGATACGCCGAGAAGGTGTATCTCATTCACCGTCGCGACGAGCTGCGCGCGTCGAAGATTCTCCAGAAGCGACTGTTCGAGAATCCGAAGATCGAGGTCATCTGGAACACGACGGTCGAGGAAGTCATGGGCGACGAGCAAGGGCTCGTGAGCGCGCTCAAGCTTCGCGACGTGAACACGGATGCCGTCAGAGAATTGGCGGCCACCGGCCTCTTCGTTTTCGTCGGGTTCCGTCCCAACACCGGCATCATCGACGGACATGTCAAACACGACGACATGGGGTATCTGATTACCGACTTCAACATGGAAACGAGTATTCGCGGCTTGTTTGCCGCGGGCGACTTGAGGTCGCAGCTCACACGGCAGGTGACTACCGCGGTGGGCGACGCGACGACAGCCGCGATCGCCGCCGAGAAGTACCTCAAGGCGCTAGCCGACGGCGATCCCAATGAGGTAATCGTCGGCTCAGGCGGCTACGCAATATGAAATGGGTTGAGCGCACGGTGGGACCCTTTCAGGAGAACGCCTATCTCGTCGTCGACGAGACGACGAACCGCGCGGTATTGATCGATCCGGGCGCCGAACCTGACGAGATCGTTTCAATGGTCCGTGACTCAGGTGCGGAGCTCGAAGCAATTTGGTTGACACACGCACACCTGGATCACATCGGCGCGGTGGCCGCGGTGCGCCGCGAGTGGACCGTGCCGGTCCACCTGCATCCGGACGATCTCCCGCTGTACGAGCGTGCAACAAGCCAGGCGGCGATGTATGGACTTCCGTTCGAGCAGCCGGAGAATCCCGACGTCGAGCTGGCCGATGGCGATGTCCTGAGCGTAGGATCGCTTCGCTTCAATGTTCTGCATACGCCAGGACATTCTCCCGGTCACGTCGTGTTCAAGCACGATGATATGGTGTTCGGTGGGGATCTGTTGTTCGCCGGCTCGATCGGACGAACGGATCTCCCGTTGTCGGATCGGCACCGGATGGAGACGTCTCTCATGCGCATCTGCGAGCTCGACGACGCGACGATCGTGCATCCGGGTCACGGCCCGGCCGTCACCGTCGGCCACGAGCGATTGACGAATCCGTTCCTGAGCACGATTGCTAGGACGCCTCGCGTCACGAAACGGTAGACGACGTGCCGCCTAGGATCAGTCCCTCGCTGATCGAAGTTGTGGTGTTGGCCTTTTGGCTTGGCGCGGCGGCATTCTTCAGCGTCGCGGTCGCGCCCGCGTTGTTCGCCGCGCTACCGACGCGGACGCTCGCTGGGGAAGTGGTGGGGCGCATTTTGCCCGGCGTCTTTTATTCCGGCATCGTCGTCGGCGTGCTTGTCGCCGTGATCGAGGTCGCTTCGCGCGGCGCCTGGAGCTGGCGTGGCCGAGAGATGCTCGGCGCATTGATCGCGATCGCGTGCGCCATTGCGCAATTCATCGTGAGTCCGCGAATCGCGAGTCTCCGCGCGGAGATTGCAGGGCCGGTCGAGAGCTTGCCCATCGACGACGCGCGGCGGGTGCTGTTCGGTCGCCTGCACGGCGTAAGCATCGCGTGGCTGGGCGTCGCGATGCTCGCGGCGGCGATCACTTTGGTGATGGCGGCGAGAACGTTGGACACTCGAACCTGATCGACCGCGCGGTTGCGAATCTCGGATTACGGAACTCATTCACACTAGATCATGACACAGACTCGACGTGAGAAGGATCCGCTCGGCCCGCTCGATGTCCCGGCCGACGCGCTGTATGGCGTACAAACGTTGCGAGCGAAGCAAAACTTTCCGATCAGTGGGATGCGTCCGCTCGACGCGTTTGTGGTGGCGCAGGTCTGGATCAAGAAGGCGGCGGCATTGACGCACAAGGAGACCGGCCGCCTCGACGCCCGCC
>DASYSU010000462.1:0-5222 GCA_036002925.1 Gemmatimonadaceae bacterium
GGCCGTCGCATAGATGCGGCCAAAGTCGAGCACGAACTGCGCAAGCTCGGGTGTGCTGCCCCACCCGCGCGACCCGATGGTCGCCCAGAGGAGCGCTTCATCTTCGCGCGTGACACGGACGCGGCGCCGAGCATCGTCGTCCAGTTCGGACTGCGTCGTGGAGTTCAGTGGCTGATACAACACGGTCGATTGCTCGATCGGGCGGTAGCCGCGCTCAGGCAGGAGTCGCAGCAGCGTCGGATCTCCGAGCGGACACGTCTCGTGCATCGTGTCCGCGCCGCGCGACGAGAAGAACGCTTCGATTGCGTCGAGGGCTTCGGATGTCGGCGCAGCCGACATCCCGAGACCGAACGTTTGAGTGATCGGCGATCCAGGTCCGTCGAACATTGCCAACGTTCCGTCGACTTCGATCCACGTCGCGCCGACGCGCGGATCGGTCGCAGCCCGTGCTTCGACCGACGCGACGTTCGCTCGCCCCTCGGCGCGTTCGAGCCGCGATGCCAATGCGTGATCGGTAACGTAGCTTTGCGACATGATGAAAGAAGCTAGCGACGCCGAGAACATGGCAGGCTATGATACTAGCTACGGCGTTTCTCCCCATACCCACAGCGTGCCCAACGATCGATCTCCGACTAGAGAGGCTGAACATCCACATGGGTTGCTGATATGAAAATGCTCGTGCTCGGAGCCGGAGCGATTGGCGGCTACTTCGGTGGCCGACTCGCCCAGGCGGGCGCGGACGTCACGTTCCTCGTTCGACCAAAGCGGCGCGAACAATTAGTGCGTGACGGCCTGCGAATCCAGAGTCCAGTCGGCGATCTCACGCTGCCTGTGACGAGCGTGCTCGCGTCGGAGCTCCGACCCGGTTACGACGTCGTGCTGTTCACGTGCAAGGCCTACGATCTCGATTCGGCGCTCGACGCGATCGCACCCGCGATGGACGGGCACTGCGCCGTCGTGCCGATGCTGAACGGCATGGCGCATCTGGCGCGTCTCGACGAGCGCTTTGGCGCCGAGCGCGTGATGGGCGGCGCCGCCACCATCAGCGTCACCCTGGAGAAGGATGGCGTGATTCGTCACGCCGATCCCTTGCAGCGGATCTCGTTCGGCGAGCGCGATCGGTCGAAGTCGCCGCGCGCGCAGATGTTGGCGAACTCGTTTGCCAAGACGACAATCGACTGGGAGCTTTCGGAGGACATCCTGCAGACGATGTGGGAGAAGATCGCGATGCTGTCGGTGATGGCGTCGGTCAATTGTCTGTTCCGAGCGAACCTTGGTGAGATCGTCGCCGCGCCCGGCGGCCGAGCGGCGATCGAGCGCGCGTTAGCCGTCAACTTCGAGGTTGCAGCTCGGAACGGCCATCCGCCGCGCACCGCATCGATGGAATTCGGACGTCGGGCGCTCACCGACCCTACAAGCAAGCGCACCGCTTCGATGTTGCATGATTTGGAGTTGGGTCTCCCAGTGGAGAGCGATCACATTGTCGGCTGGATGCTCGAGCAAGCACGAGCCCACGGCCTCGATGATACGATCCTGTCGCTTGCGTACACGCATCTCAAAGCGTACGAGGCTCGACGCGCCGCCGGGCGATTGCCCTGAGGAGGATTCACGCGTGTCCATTACCGTGCTGAGGCTGGGATCTCCGAGGAAACCGAACGAAGGGCTGCGGCTTGGAACGGTTCGCCGACCACCCCGGGGCGTGCCGAAAAGCGAATTCGCCGCGCGTGACTTCTACGATGTGTGGTTGCCCGATCTGGCGCCGAGCCAGGAGTTGGTCACGTTTGCGCTCCGGTCCAGCGATGAGAAGTCGTGGCAGACCTTCGAGCGCAAGTACCGAGCGGAGATGAAGAAGCCGGAGGCGGCGAGACTCCTCGATTTGCTCGCGGCCATGTCGCACCAGACCAACTTCTCGATCGGCTGCTACTGCGAGAATGAGACGCGTTGCCACCGCTCAGTTCTGAGGGACCTGCTCGCGGAGCGGGGCAGTGAAATCGGCTGACTCATCGGGTGACTGAGACGCTTGTTCGGGCCTCCCCGTTAGGGCCAGTAAGCCGAGCCGGCCATTTCTCCGATGTCGATTTTGCGTTTCTCCGTTCGACGTATAGGAGGACGCAAATCAGACACACGCTTGGAGAAATCGCTTATGCGCGCAATGACGGGTTCCCGGAAACGTGTCGTCGTCATCTACGACGCGGCGGCAGGGCCGAAGGTGTATCGTATCGCGGTGGACATCGCGGCGAGGGCATGGGACGCTGGTTGCGGCGTCCGCTTTCGGCGCCTGGGCGAATCGACGCAGGATGTCGGAACGACGTCGCTGTCTGAATGGCTCGAAGCGCTCGAGGATGCCGTCGACGTTCCTGAAGCGCGACCCGAAGATCTCGAGTGGGCGACTCACGCGCTCATCTTGTCGTCAGAAGATCGGTCAGGGTACCGACTACGTCGTGTGTCTTAGAGGGAGCGACGCATCACGGCGTCTCGGCCCGTCGATTGTGGCGTCGTGAATCCCGACGACCTGGAACAGCTGCATGAGCGTCGCGGGGTAGGTTGCGTCAGCCGGGGTTGGGCCCGCGGTTGCAATAGGGGGAGGGAGTATATACGTTTCACAGGTACCCCCGGAGGGTATATCCGGGAGGATCGTGCGGAGCGTGTCATGCACCTCATCAGTGTCAGCGATTGGCTCGTCATCGCGGCCGGATTCGCGGCGGTGCTCTGGGTCAACTGGTATTTCTTTTTCGCCGACCGCGGCGCGGCCACGGCAACCAGTGGCGCGACCGGCCGCCAGGAAGTCACTGTCGTCGTCCGTGGCGGCTACGATCCCGCGACGATTCGTGTGCAAGCCGGGCGGCCCGTGCGGTTGGTGTTCGATCGACAAGAAACCTCCGGCTGCTCGGAAGAGATCGTCTTTCCGGATTTCAACATCCGTCGATTCCTCCCCGCGAATGAGCGAACGGTCATCGAGCTGACTCCGGCCAATCCCGGAACGTACGAGTTCACGTGCGGCATGAGCATGCTGCACGGCCGGTTGGTGGCCCAATGACCACGCAGACGCCAGACGCTCCCGTCGGCGCCGACAAGATTGTCATCCCGGTGACTGGAATGACGTGCGCGGCGTGCGAGGCGCGGGTTCAACGAACACTCAGCAAGACGCCGGGCGTCGTCGACGCGTCGGTGAACTTGATGATGGGCAACGCGACGGTCTCATTCGATCCGTCGGCGACGACGCCGGAGACGCTCGTCGAGAGGATTCGCGCCACCGGCTACGGCGCGGACGTTCCCGTGGCGGATCGCAGCGCCTTCGAGGAGCAGGAGGCGCGTGACCGTGCCCAACTGGACGAGTTTCGGGAGCTCAAAACCAAGGCGATCACGAGCGGCGTCATCGGTGTGATCGCGATGGTTGCGTCGATGCCGCTGATGGCCGCGGCGTCACACCAAGCGCACGGCGTCGTCGCCGACCCATTCATGCGATGGGTCATGACGTCGCTGACTCCGATGTTGCGAGGGGCGTTGCCTTGGCTCTACGCCATTCCGACGACTGTCCTCTCCTATAGCCTCCTTGCGCTTACGCTCGGCACCATGGCGTGGGCCGGGCGCCACTTCTACACCCGCGCTTGGGCGTCATTCCGGCACCATGCGGCGGATATGAATACGCTCATTGCCGTCGGCACGGGCGCGGCGTTCATCTACTCTTCGATCGCGACCATGGCGCCGGGATTCTTCACCTCGCATGGCGTCGAGCCCGACGTGTACTACGAGGCGGTCGTGATCATCATCGCGCTCATTCTCACGGGCAATGCCTTCGAGGCGCGCGCGAAACGCCAAACGGCGACCGCCCTTCGAGTGTTGGCTCGATTGCAGCCCAAAACGGCGCGGGTCGTTCGGGATGAGAGTGAGGTGGACGTTCCGATCGACCAGGTCCGACGGGGTGACGTCGTGGTCGTTCGGCCCGGCGAGCGTGTTCCCGTCGACGGCGAGGTCATGTCGGGGCATAGCGCCGTTGACGAATCGATGCTGACCGGCGAGTCAATGCCGGTGGAGAAAGACGTCGGCAAACGGGTGATCGGGGCCACGATCAATGGAACCGGTGCATTTCGCTATCGGGCAACCACACTCGGCGCCGATAGCGTGCTCGCGCAGATCGTGAAGCTCATGCGCGACGCTCAGGGGTCGCGCGCTCCCATTCAGAAGCTGGCCGATCGCGTGAGTGCCATCTTCGTGCCGGTTGTCATCTCGATCGCCGTTACAACGTTCGTTGTCTGGTTCGTCGCGCTGCACGCGGGCGGCACCGTTGCCGGCGCCGCAGTCGTTCGCGCGTTCTCCGCGGCAGTCTCGGTGTTGATCATCGCGTGTCCGTGCGCGATGGGACTCGCAGTGCCGACGGCCGTGATGGTTTCGAGTGGGAAGGGCGCCGAGCTAGGAATTCTCATCAAGGGCGGCGCGGCCCTTCAGCGAGCGGGCGATCTGACAACGGTCGTGCTGGACAAGACCGGGACCGTAACCGAGGGAAAGCCGATGGTTACGGACGTGATCCAAGCGGCCGAGCTCTCGTTGTCACGAGATGAGATGATATCGCTTGTGGCATCGCTCGAGCGATCCAGTGAGCATCCGCTGGCCGATGCCGTCGTGCGCTACGCGCGAGATAGCGGCGTGGTGCTCACACCTCCGGCGAGCTTTCAATCGATGACGGGCCGGGGAGCGACCGGCGTCGTCGCTGGGCGGAAAGTGGCCGTCGGCAACCAGGCATTGATGGCTGATGCCGCCGTGAGCGTTTCATCGCTCTCTTCCGCCGCGGAACGATTGTCGGCCGAGGGAAAGACGATCATGTACGTCGCGGTCGATGATCGTTTGGCCGGACTCGTCGCGGTTGCCGACCCGATCAAGCCGACGTCGCGCGCCGCAATCGCTCGACTACACGCCATGGGTCTCGAGGTCGTGATGCTCACGGGCGACAACCAACGCACCGCCGGTGCGGTGGCGCGCGAGGCTGGCGTGGATCGGGTCATCGCCGGGATGTTGCCCGAGGCGAAGGTCAGCGAAGTGGCCCGGCTGCAGAACGAAGGACGAGTCGTGGCTATGGTCGGCGACGGCATCAATGACGGAGCTGCCATCGCACGGAGTGACCTCGGCTTCGCGGTTGCGACGGGAACCGACGTCGCCGTCGAAGCGGCGGACGTCGCGCTCATGCGCGGCGACCTCGGCGGCGTCGTGCAAGCGATCCAGCTGTC
>DASYSU010000463.1:0-3685 GCA_036002925.1 Gemmatimonadaceae bacterium
AACAACAGTTGATCTGTCGGGCATAAGGCGATCCGACGGCACCATCCTCGCTACCTCGGCCGAGTCTGACGTGAAGCTAGGAGGCGCATATGTCGATTTTCGAAACGTCGCGCTCGCCGTGGACCGGCCGAATGCTGAGCATTTTTCGAATCATTGCCGGGCTGATGTTCATTTCGGCCGGCACGATGAAATTGTTCAACTTCCCGCCAGCCCCGATGCCCGGGTTTCCGGTACGCCTGCTCTCCGAGATGGGCGCTGCCGGTGTCATCGAGACGATCGGTGGACTGGCCATCGTCCTCGGCTTGTTCACTCGGCCCGTCGCGTTCATTCTCGCCGGCGAGATGGCAGTCGCCTATTTCCAAGTGCAGTTTCCGAAGTCGTTCTTCCCGACGGTGAACGGCGGCGTCCCGGCAGTTCTTTATTGTTTTCTCTTTTTGTATCTCATCTTCGCCGGCGCCGGACCGTGGAGTCTCGACGCGCGGATCGCACGACGACGGTATGGTGACCGGGCCGCGATTGCCGGCATCCGTCCGCGGTACAGCGAGCAGCGACCGGGGCAAGCGGCGTAGCGTGTCCGCAGCACCTAACCGATGCAGCTCCGTCGAGCGAAGCGGCCGAGCGATGGTCCTGGTGCTCGGCCGCGGAACCCGCGGCTTGCTGTTATGCTCGACAGAGGATTCACCCGATGGATGATCCAGCTAGCGCGCGCCGAGGAAGATCGCCTTTGGAATCATCACGTGAACTCCGACGGTGCCGTCGACCAGCTCCGTGATGTCGACGTCGCCCGCGACGCTGACGAGCTGATATGCGTCTTCGCGCGACATGCCTTTTACTTGAACGAGAAGTTCGATCGCCTGCCGCACCGCGATCTTCGTTGCCTGCGTGAGTGACGTGTCGATTCCCATTGCGATGTAGTGCGTGCGGGTTTCGGCGCGCGGCCAGGCGAGGTGCATGTCTTTGCGCACCACGAGCTGTAGATGACCGACCAGCGACGTTTCCATGGCCGTGATGTCGACTTCGCCGTTGCCCTGGCCCGCGTGGCCGTCGCCGATCTCGAGCAACGCGCCCTTGGTCCAGATCGGGATGTAGAGCGTTGCCCCGGCGACCAATTCCTTGTTGTCGAGATTCCCGGCGTGAATTCCCGGCGGTGCGCTGTTGACGCGTCCCATCGCTGCCGGCGGCGCGACGCCGACACTGCCGAAGAACGGGTGAAGCGGAATCGTGATCCCGCTCGAGAAATGCCCGAGCATGCGCACCGTATCGAGCTCGATGATCTTCGAACGCGACGTGTTGGGGAAATCCTCGCGCAGAAACCCGCTTCGCGGTCCGAACGAATTGCACGCGTAGTTGATTGCCGGCTTGATCGACTTGAAGCGAACCTCAAGGACGTCGCCGGAGTCCGCGCCTTCGACGTAGATCGGGCCGGTGAGGATGTGTCCACCCGGTCCCGTCTTCATCTTCGAGCGCGCGGCGTAGATGTCATTGGCGAGCTGCTCGACGCGAGCGGTGTCGAGGCCCGCACGCACGAGAGACGCGGGACTGCACGTCGACAGTGCGCGCACGATCAATTCGTCGCCGCTCCCGACGTGGAGCACCGGCTCCCCGGCGGCGTCGTACCAACCGATCGCGACGGTTTTCGGCGTCGGCAGCAGCGTGAACGTCTTGCCGGGGGAGGGCGCCGGCCACGACATGGAAGCGCCGTCGCCTCCAGCGGGTTCGGGTGTGCCAATAGATGACGGGGTGCGGCACCCGAGTGCCCACACCCCGCCAATGATTGTCGCTACGGTTCGCGCCCGAATCATCATTGCTTCATCCCCCGTCGACTCCGACCTTCGAGCCATTCAGTTTGTTTCGCAACGTGCGCACGCTCATGCCCAAGAGGTCGGCCGCGCGCGTTCGATTCCCGCCCGACGTCACCAGCGCACGCGCAATCAGCTTGACCTCGGCTTCATCGACGTTGAGCGACGTCAGCACCACCGCGTCTTCGGGAATCGGCGGCGCGACAGCGATGCCGTCGCCATTGGTTCCGAAGAAATCTCCTGTGATACGCACCGGCGTCGGACCACTCCGCGCCCCACTCAGCCCAAAACGTTGGGCGTCGAACGCATGCAGTGGCAGCAGCGACTCGCCGGTGAGAATTACCGCTCGCTCCACCGCATGTTGCAACTCGCGGACATTACCTGGCCAATGATATCCGTGCAACAACTCGAGCGCTTGTGGCGAGATTCCCGAGATTTCCTTTCCGATCTCCTGCGCGTACTGTGTCGCGAAGCGAAGGGCGAGTAACGGGATGTCCTCCTTCCGCTCTCGGAGGGGCGGTAGCCGAACGGGGATGACGCTCAATCTATAGAAGAGGTCCTGCCGAAAGTTTCCCGCCGCTGCAAATGACGCGAGGTCGCGATTCGTCGTCGCCACGATGCGTACATCGACCTTGATCGCGCTCGAGCCGCCGACGCGCTCGAACTCCTGCTCCTGAAGAACCCGCAGAAGCTTCGCCTGCAGGTCGAGCCGCATCTCGGAGATTTCATCGAGCAGCAGCGTGCCGCCGTTGGCCCGCTCGAAGGCGCCTTCGACGCGCTTGATGGCGCCGGTGAACGCGCCTTTCTCGTGTCCGAACAACGCACTCTCGACCAGGCCTTCAGGCAACGCTGCACAGTTCAGCTGAATGAACGGACCGTCGCGCCGGTCGCTCTGAAGATGGATCGAACGGGCGAAGAGCTCCTTGCCCGTGCCCGATTCGCCTTCGAGCAGCACCGTCGCACGCGTTGGGGCGGCTGTCGCGATCGTCTGCAGGACGCGTCGGATTGACGCGCTGTCGCCGATGATCTGGCGCTCGTTGCGGAATTTGCTCACTTCCTCGCGAAGCCGCTCGTTCTCACGTCGCAGGCGCACGACTTCGAGCGCCTGATTCACCGCGAGCTCGAGCTGCTCCGGGCGAACGGGCTTCGTGATGTAGTCGATGGCGCCGGCTTTGATGGCCGAGACCGCGTGTTCGATGCTGCCATACCCGGTCAGCATGATCAGCGGCGTCTCGTAGCCCTCTTGCCGAAGCAGCGCGAGGAACTCGAGCCCGGTGAGACCGGGCATGCGATAGTCGGAGATGATCAGATCGACCGTTCCATTCTTCAGCGCTTGCAGCGCGAGTGGAACGTTGTGAGCCGGCACCGTCGTATGCCCGGCTCGCTCGAGCGTGTCTTGGAGGATCAGTCCGATCGCTGGCTCGTCGTCGAGACAGAGAATCGTTGCCATAGAATGGTTTTGGCCAATTCGGGCGAAGGCGTTTCTGGGGAGGGAAGCGCTACTCGGGAAGGACGCGTGGCCGCCTCAGCGGCAACTATTGCCGAGCTGCGAGCGACCCGAAGATTTCAGCCGACCCGCAAAATGCATCGCCATCGCGACTAAACAAACCGACGATGTCGCCAAGCCAGCAGCCAAATATCGTCCTATTATCCGAATCAGCTAGTTGCCAGAATAACGCCAGTAACGCGTCGTTCTGAACCGAAGTACCAGCAAACCGCCGATCCGAATCGCAACGTGCATCAGCGACGCTCCGCTCAAGAATCCGCCCCTTCGCCCGATACTGTTAGCGGGAGGAAAAAAATGCTCATCATTTCGAAAGAGATCGACCTGGTTAGACCCTCGGCCGATCATGTCTCGCAAGCCGCCGAGTCGCCGATGACGGACG
>DASYSU010000464.1:0-17151 GCA_036002925.1 Gemmatimonadaceae bacterium
CATCGCCCCGCGATCGTCGTGAATGTGGCGGTCGGGAAGCAACGCGTCGCGCAACGACTTGTCGAGTCGCAATCCGTCGACGATCGGCAGCGGAAAGCGATATGACTCACCCATCGCGCGGCTCCTCGACGCCGGCGAGCACGTCGTACACCGCGTGCGAGACCTCAGCAATCGTCGCCGAGCGGCCCGTTGCTTGGGGACCCCATTCCGTGAGGATTGCGACGACGTATGGCTTGCGCCCCGGCGGATAGACCACGCCCGCGTCGTGCGCGATCGTCGAGATCTCTCCGGTTTTGTGCGCCACGCGCACGTCACTGGGGAGACGGGCCGGAATTCCATTTCGGAATTCTTGCGCGTGCAGGATGTCGAGCATCTCGCCCGAGAGCTCGGGGGAAAAGGCGCGCCCCTCCGCGACGATGCGAAGCAATTGTACCAGACCGTCGGCCGTCACGCGATTGTTGATCCCGAGCTCGAACGCCCGGTCGTCCTCTACGCCGCGCCGAATGTCGATTCCATCGATGCCCAGCTCGTCGAGCGCGCGTTGGATCGTCTCGAGCCCGACGAGGTCGAGCAGCAGATTCGTGGCCAGGTTGCTGCTCGTCGCGATCATGTGCAATGCGAGATCTGAAATTCGCATCATCTTACCGATCGATGCTTGCACCTCGGAGTTCGCGTCGCGTTCGGCGTTCACGTGAAACAGCTGTCCATCGGAGGCGCTCGAGAATCGATTGCGGACATGCAGCCGGGAGTGCGGCAAGAGCCAGCCTCGGTGAATGGCGGCGTACACGCCCAGCAGGATCGCGACCTTGATGGTACTCGCGGCGTGGAACCAGCGCTCGGCGTGGCGTCGATAGCTGGCGTGCGTCTCCGTGTCGTAGACGGCGACGGCCAGAGCATGTGCGCCAGCCGTCCGTTCGAGTTCATCGAAACGGATGCGCAGTGCGTCGAGCGATTCGGGGCGGAGCACGTACGATGCTTGAACTTCGCGCGTGGGCATTGCGCCGTTTGTCGTGGCAAGCGTGATGCCCGGTGTTTGTTCATTCGCCTAACGGCGGTTGAGTCTGCCTAGCACCCTGCGTACAATGCGTGATGGCGAACAACTCCAATCGCGAGATCGAACGGAAGTATTTGCTCCGTGAGCCACCGGAGCGAGTCCGCGATGCTCCATCGTTAGAGATTGACCAAGGGTACCTTCCGGGCGAGCGCATCAACGAGCGTGTGCGGCGCTCTCGCGGTGCCGACGGGGTCCGGTACTATCGCACGATCAAGGCGGGCGCGGGCATCGAGCGATCCGAGATCGAAGAGGAAACGAGCGAGCTCTTTTTCACGACCGTATGGCCATTGACTCGTGGCTGTCGGGTTCGCAAGCGCCGTTATCTGATCGCCGAGGGAGCAGTCACCTGGGAGATTGACGAATTTCTCGACCGTGAAGGTTTGTGGCTCGCCGAGGTCGAGCTCGAGAACGTCGCGGACGTGATCGTTCCGCCGGAGTGGCTTCGTCGCGCGATCGAACGCGAGGTGACCGACGACCCTCGCTACACCAACCACGCGCTCGCGCGCTGAGCATGTTTCCTCAAGCCCGATATGCCTTTACGGCAGCCGAATAGGGCACGGCCGTTGCACCCCGAACGCGACACAGCGAACATTCATTGGGCTTCGGTCGTCCGCGCTTCGAGAGCGGTCGGACGGGAGCACTTTCCCGCACGTTTGAACGAGAAATGAAGAAGCATCGCGACAAGAGCGAATTCGACCCTTCGACCCCAGACGGCGTCCCCCAGTCCGAGGACGCCTTCGCGCGCGGCGCCGAAAGTAGCGCCGACGACTTCGAGAGCGAAGACGCGGTTGACGAGAGCTCCGTCATCGAAGACCCCGCGCCGTTCGCCGACCTCGAGCGCCGACTCTCCGATCAAGAAGACAAGTACCTGAGGCTGGCCGCCGAGTACGACAACTATCGGAAGCGCACGGCTCGCGAACGGGCTGAGCTCACCACGCGCGCGCAGGCGGAGCTCGTGAAGCAACTGGTCGATCCGCTCGACGACCTGGCGCGATTTGCCCACGTCGACCCTTCGACTGTGGACGCGACGACGATCGTGCAAGGCGTCGATATGGTCGAGAAGAAGTTTCTCAAGACACTGTCTGCGGCCGGACTCGAGATCATCGATCCGGTCAACCAGACGTTCGATCCGACACTGCACGAAGCTGTGGCCACCGAACCCGCGCTCTCGCCCGAGGACGACCATGTCGTCGCGCGAGTGTTCCAGGTCGGGTACTTGTTCGGCGGGCAGCTCGTACGTCCAGCACGAGTTGTCGTGAAGCAGTGGAACGGCTGACCGCGTACTGATCGATATGGCTCAGACGAAGGACTACTACGCTGTCCTCGGCATGCCCGCGTCCGCGACGCAGGAAGAACTCAAGAAGCAATATCGCAAGCTCGCGGCGAAGCATCACCCCGATAAGAACCCCAACGATTCGAAGGCCGCCGAGCGCTTCAAGGAAATCTCGGAGGCCTATCAGGTCCTGGGCGACCCGGAGAAGCGGAAGCAATACGACCAAATGCGCCAATTGGGCGCATTCGGCGGCTTTGGCGGCGGCTCCGGACCTCGTCGCGGCGGACCCCAGCCGGGATCGCCGTTCGGCGGGGCAGGGGGTGCGGGCGGTCAGACGTTCCGGTTCGAGGATCTTGGCGACGTCGGCATCGGCGGGCTGGGCGACCTTTTCAGCTCGATGTTCGGCGGAGGAACGGGGGGACGCGCCCGGACGCGAGGCCCGGAGCGGGGACAGGACGTCGAGACGCAGCTCACGATTCCATTTCGCACCGCCGCGTTGGGCGGCAAGGTACCGATCGAGCTCGAAGTCAACGAAGAGTGCGCGACGTGTCACGGGACCGGTGCGGCCCCCGGAGCGAAGGTGCAAACGTGTCCCGAGTGCCAGGGTCGTGGAACGATCTCCTTTGGGCAAGGGGGCTTCGCGGTCCAACGTCCCTGTCCGATGTGTCTCGGGAAGGGCACCGTCCCATCTGAACGCTGCCCCACCTGCGGCGGCTCGGGCGAGGTGCGCTCGCGCAAAAAGATGATGATCACGGTTCCCGCGGGCGTCGACAGCGGAACCAAGCTCCGACTCAAGGGGCAAGGTGGCCGTGGTACACGCAGCGGCCCGTCAGGCGATCTTCTGATCAGCTTTCAGGTGGAACCGGATCGCTTCTTCAAGCGTGAAGGTCTCGACGTCATTGCTCCGGTCCCGATCAACATCGCGCAGGCGACGCTTGGCTCGAAGATCAGCGTCAAGGCACTCAACGGAAAGCGCCTCGCGATCAAGATCCCGCCGGGCACCGCGAGCGGCAAACGATTCCGCGTCCGCGGCCAAGGTATCGTGAAGGACGGCCAGACCGGCGACTTGATCGTGCAGGTGGAGGTCAGCGTCCCGGAAAAGCTGACCGAAGAGCAAGAGAAGGCGATGCGCGAGTTCGCTGATGCGAGTGGATTAAAGTACTAACGGTGGAACGGATGCTCGCTTCACGCGGCCAAGATTGGCAACGACGCCCGCATGCCGCGCTCGATCAACCCACCGCCGAGGACGCGATCGCCGTCGTACATCACGAGCGACTGGCCCGGAGTGATCGCGGCCACGGGCTCGTCGAGCGCAAGCTCGATTTCATCGCTGTCGGTGCGAACGATTTCCGCGCTGGCCGGCGCGGCACGATGACGAATCTGAATGCTCACCCGCGAGCCGACCGCCGGCGCGTCCGCGAGCCAGTTGATCGACCGCGCGATTACGCCCCGACCGAGAAGCTCCTCTCGCGGACCGATAACGACGGCGCGATCGCCTGGTCGAATATCCACGACGAACATCGGCTCGCGGAATCCTCCCGGCAAACCTCGACGCTGGCCGATCGTGAAGCGCGCGAATCCGTCGTGCGTGCCGACGGTATTCCCGTTCGAGAGGACGAATGGGCCGTGCGCGAGCGCGGGCGCGTCATCGCCTAAACGCTGGCGAATAATCTTGGTGTGGTCGCCGTCGGGGACGAAGCAGATGTCCTGACTCTCGATCTTTTCGGCGATCACCTCGAGGCCAAGTCTGTGCGCGACGGCGCGCGTCTCGATTTTGGTCTGGGCGCCCACGGGCAGAAGCATGCGGCGCAACACCGAACGATCGATTCCCCAAAGGAAATACGACTGGTCCTTCGAGCGGTCGAGCCCACGATGCAGCTCGCCGTCGATCGTACGCGCATAGTGCCCCGTCGCGATCCATCGTGCGTCGATCGCGTCGGCCTTCACCAAAAGATCACGAAACTTCGTGAAGGTGTTGCACCGCACGCACGGAATCGGCGTTCGACCGCTCGCGTACTCCTGCACGAAATCGTCGACAACGTCGCGACCGAACGCACTCTCGAGATTGAGCACGTAATGGGGAACGCCGAGCGACTGACAGACGCGGCGTGCATCGTTGACGGAGTCGAGCGAGCAGCACGGCCGGTCGGGCAGATCGCCGTCGTGGCAGAACAACTTCATCGTCGCGCCGACGACGTCATAGCCTTGCTCGACGAGCATCGCCGCGGCGACCGACGAGTCGACGCCCCCCGACATCGCGACCAGCACGCGCTCTCGAGTAGCCCCCATCGTCAGCCGGCCACCGGGGCCACGCCTCGCGCCTTGGCGACCAGCGCCGGAAACACCTCGGTGACGCGATCGATGTCGGCGTCGGTCGAAAGCGCGCCGAGGCTCATGCGAAGCGCCGCGGACGCGAGTTGCGGCGGAACACCGATCGCGCTCAGCACGTGCGATGGACTCACGCTTCCACTCTGACACGCCGATCCCGCCGAGCATGCAATACCGCGAAGATCGAGCGCCATCAGCATCGACTCGCTGTCGGTGCCCGGAACCGAGACGTTCAGAACGTGGGGAGCGCGCTGCGGCGCACCGCGTCCGTGTACCATCGCGTCCGGAACGCGTGCGAGAATCGCCTCCTCGAGCCGATTGCGAAGTTGCTCGAGACGACTCCACTCCTCCTCGCGCTCGGCGACGGCCAGCTCGGCGGCGCGGGCGAAGCCGATTATCGCGGCGACGTTTTCCGTACCCGGACGTCGACCGCGGTCTTGGGTGCCACCATGGAAGAGCGGCTCGACCACCGTTCCGCGCCGAATGAACACAGCGCCGATTCCTTTCGGCGCGCCGATCTTGTGCCCGGACACCGAGAGCACGTCAAACGGAACCGACTTCGCATCGATGGCGATCTTGCCAAACGCCTGCACGGCGTCGGTGTGAAAGAGCGCACCCTTGGCCTTCGCAAGCTGCGCGAGCTCGGCGACCGGCTGCACGGTGCCGATTTCGTTGTTGACCCACATCACCGATGCGATTGCCGTGTCGTCGCCCAACAGCGAATCGAACGAATCGCGCTCGACGACACCGAGCTCGCTCACGTCGCAAAGGCGCTCGTCGGCTCCTTCGTGCGCCGCTTGATGCACTGCGCCTAGGACTGCCTTGTGCTCGATCGGTGTGCTCACGATCGCGTTGCGCCCCTCATTGCGTCTCACTCGCCAGGCACCGAGGATGGCGATGTTGTCTGCTTCGGTGCCGCCCGACGTGAAACAGATCTCGTCAGCGCTCGCCCCAAGACACCGCGCTACCCGCTCGCGTGCCTCGTCGAGGGCGGTACGCGCGTCACGACCCCAGCGGTGCATGCTCGAGGGGTTGCCGAAGCGGGGGCCGAAAAACGGCAACATCGCCTCGAGGACCTCGGGCCGCACGGGCGTGGTCGCGGCGTGGTCGAGATAAATGGGCGCGGGCATAGGCAAGAAATATAGCCCGCGGCGCGCGCTATTTCAGGCCGAACAGCCTCCCACGGACCTCCCACAGCATCGGGAAAAACCGCTGATCCACGGTTCGCATCAAATAGCGCGAGCCCAGCGTGCCACCGGTACCGCCCGTCGACGGGCCGATGATCCGCTCGACCAGCTGCACGTGCTTGAAGCGCCACTGGCCGAACTGCTGCTCGTACTCGAGCAACGCCTCGGCGAGAAAAAAAAGAACGGTCGGGCCGGGCCCGAGATAGAGATCCTCGAGTTTGACGCCCGCGGTATCTAAGAGTTGAAGAAACAGATCCTGCAGCGTGGGACGCGCGAGTGCCTTACGCACGAGCTCGGGAATGTTTCCGTGCTCCTCGAGCGCGCGCATGAAATGTTCGTCGCGCAAACCAGAGGCGGCCTCGATCGCGCGGAACTGGAGGCTCTGCGAGCCACTCGACGTGCCGAGGAACGTGCGGAACTGCGCGAAGTGTTGCGGCGGGAGAGTTTCAAGCGACGACAGCTGCGCCGAGACGATGCGCATGAGCGCATTGATGCGCTGGAGTCGCCACAGCGCTTGGCCTGCCTCACGGCCATCGAGTGCGGTGATCAGGCCGTCGATGTCGTGCAAGATCGCCTTGAACCACAGCTCGCTGGCCTGGTGGACGACGATGAAGAGCAACTCGTCGGGGTGCTCGGGCTGTGAGCGCGGCCGCTGGAGCGCGAGCAGAGTGTCGAGCTCCAGATACGAGCCGTAGGTAATCTCGTCGCTCAAAACGTCGACACGTCGAGCGACGCGACGTCCTCCACCGCCATCGTTTCCGTCGTGAAGAACGGCTCGCCGTAGGTACGTCGAATGAGCGTTCCGTAATATGCCGCGTAATGTCGGACGACATCCTCCAACGGCTCGCCGTTCGGATACACTTCTCCGGCCTGCGTCATGCCCTCGAACTGTGACGCGTAACAGCGAATGGCTTGCATCTTCTGGTCGAATTCGGCCGTGATGTCGACGACAAACGTGGGACGGACAAAGTCCTGCCTATATGCGATGCAGTGCAGCACTTTGTGCGGACGATGCTTGGGCACGTCCGGCGCGACTTTGGCGATGCCGGCGAGGAAGCACGCATCTCGCACGAGCTGCGCGGTCTCTGCGTGATCGGGATGTCGTCCTTCTCGTGCGGGCGCGATCACAACTCTGGGACGTAGGCGTCTGATGACGCGCACGAGCTGCTCGCGCGTGGCTGGATCGTTTTGTATCGCGGCGTCGGGAAGACAGAGATTCTCGCGGATCGACACGCCGATCACGTCCGCAGCTCGCTCGGCCTCCTGCGCGCGCAGCGCCGCCGAGCCGCGCGTACCCATCTCGCCTTGGGTGAGATCGAGAATCGCCGTGCGCTGTCCCAAGCGCGCGGCTTTGGCCAGCGTCCCGCCGCAGGTGAGTTCGACGTCGTCTCGATGCGCGGCGATCGCCAGCAGATCGATCGGTTCGGGCAAATTCATGCGAGCAATATATTGCTGGTTGCTGGTTGCTGGTGCTGGTTGCTGGTGCTGGTTGCTGGTGCTGGTTGCTGGTGCTGGTTGCTGGTGCTGGTGCGCCTTGGCTTTATTGCCCGCAGCAATTATCGCCTCACGGAGCGTCGTAGTCCGACTAGCATGCGGCTGACTCGCGCTGCTCGTTCCTGATACGAGGCCGCTCTGAGATATGCGAGATCGTACGCCACACGAAGCAAGTACTCCAACTCGTTCGAGGAGCCGAGTGCCATTCCGATGTAGTGGGCAAATTCTTTGCTTCCACGGGCGGATCCCTCCGCCAGGTTAGCACCGATCGACACGCCAGCGCGGCGAATCTGACTGACAAGGCCAAATCGCTCGTCTGTTGGAAATCGACGTGTTTCGTGATAGAGGTCCAGTGTGAGCGAATGGGCGAGCTCACCCACCTCGAGGCGGCGGAAATCGGTCATTTGTCATAGCCCGGTCTGAAGGAGACTCAGCATATGGCAGCTCGCTTGCGATCGATGACCAATTTGCCTCAGACACCATCATTTAACCGCATCGGCGCTGTAGCGTTTTACTAGTAACCAGCGGCAGCAACTAGTACCAGCAACTAGTACCAGCAACTAGTACCAGCAACCAGTACCAGCACCAACTCCCTACTCGTGACGGAGCGCAGCGACCGGATCGAGTCGCGCCGCGCGCACCGCGGGCAGCATGCCGAACAACACACCCGTGAGCGCGCTTGCGGCGAGCGCAGACACGATGGCGGACGCCGGCGTCGATGCGGGAATCGCCGGCCACACGTTGCGCACGGTGATCGCCACCGCAACGCCGCCCATCAGACCGATCGCCGCACCGATGCCGGTCAACGTCACCGCTTCCACCAGAAACTGCCACAAGATCGTGCCGCGCGTTGCGCCCAGCGCTTTCCGAACGCCGATCTCACGCGTGCGCTCGGTGACGGAGATCATCATGATGGCGATCACACCGACGCCGCCGACGAGCAGCCCAACCGACGACAACGCGATGCCCACGACGAAGAACGTGCCGAACAATTTGTTGTAGGTCGCGAGGAGCTTGTCTTGGGTCACGATGTCGAACGTCTGACGCGCTCCCGGCTTGAGGCCACGATGACCGCGGAGATACGCCGTCACATCGTCGACCGCCTCATCGACGCCGACGCCCGCCAACGGCTTGACAATCAGATTATTTCCGCCGACCCAAATGCGCAGGTGCCGACGTCCGGTCTCGAGTGGAATGATCGCCTTGGGCGAATCGCCGCCGCCGGCGGACGTCGGCGTTCCCATCGGACTCGCCGTGTAGTGATAGAGGCCAATCACGGCGAAGTCGACCCCGTCCACGAGAATGTGCTTGTCCATCGGGTCGGAGTCGCCGAACAGCGTCTCCGCCAGCTTGTCGTTGATGATGACAACGCGCGCGCCGGTCTGATCCTCGGTGTACGTGAAGCTGCGACCGGGGTAGATGTCGCCGCCGTCCACGTCGGTCCAGTTGGAGGAGTAGTACTCGACACCGGCGTTCAGCTGCCGGTCGTGATACTTGAATGAACTCCCGCCGGCGACGTGTTGCGTTACAGCGTAAATGTTCGGCAGGCGACCGATGGCCAGCGCTTCATCGTTGGTGATTGGCGGATTGCGACGTTCCGGACACGTGTCTTCGGTTCCGTCGCACGAGTTGAAGCCGCTGATCGGGCGGCGGTAGACGAAGAACGATGTTGGCCCGGCTGCTTCGACATCGCGCGCGAACGATTCGTTGACCCCACGCACCACAGAAGACAACGCGACGACGACGAAAACGCCGATCGCGACGCCGAGAATCGTGAGCGCGGCACGCGCTTTGTTGGCGCGCATCGAGTCGAGCGCGATCGCTACGCCCTCGAGCGCGTGCATGAGGCGCGTGAAGATGTTCACTCGTGCCTCAGTGCCTCGATCGGATCGAGTCGCGACGCGCGACGCGCCGGATAAACTCCGGAGACGATGCCAACGACGGTACCGAGGAGCGTCGCCGCAACGAGCGACCAGGGCGCCACGGCGGCGGGCAACGGCGTGCGCCATGCGATGACCTTCGCCGCCGTAATGCCGAGGGCGATCCCGATGATCGCGCCGACCGTGCTCAGCGTCGCGGCCTCGATCAGGAACTGGCGCAGGATGTCGCGCCGGCGCGCGCCGATCGACTTGCGAATCCCGATCTCGTGCGTCCGCTCGGCGACCGATACCAGCATGATGTTCATGATCACCATCCCACCGACGATCAAGCCGATCGCGGGAAGGGCGGTGCCGGCGATCGTCATCGTTTTCTTGATCTTGTCGAAGAACTGCAGCGCCGACGCGGACGTCTCCATGACGAAGTTGTCGGGTCGCGACGGATGCATGTGTCGATGCTCGCGCAACGACTCCCGCACAGTCTCCATCGCGTAGTCGAGCATGACCGCACTCGGCGCCTGAACCAGAAGGCCGCCGATGTCGTTCAGCGGATTCGTCAACCGATGCATCGATGAGCCGAACGGTGCGATGACGAGCTTGTCGAGCGACAGCCCGAACAACGTGCCTTGATGCTCGATGACGCCGATGATGGAATACGGGATCCCACCGATGCGGAGCTCGCGGCCGAGTGGATTCAAATTGGGAAAGAAATACTTCGCGACTTCGTCGCCGATCACAGCGACGGGCACGCCGAGCTCGTACTCCTCGGGCGAGATAACCCGGCCCGATGTCAGATCATATTTCTTGATCGTGAAGTATTCGCCTTCGACGGCGTGCGCCTCGACTTGCTTGGGCCGGACATTCGGGGACGAGGCGTAGAGTGTCCGCTGGCTTTCGATCGCCCACCGTGCTCCGGGCGGCAGGACGCTGCGAACGAAATCGACGTCGGCATGATAGAACCGCGGGCGCCGCTGCCACTCGAGCCACTGGGCCCGCGTTGTATTGTTGCCGAACCACGGATAGCGCCGAAGCGTGAACGTATTCGCGCCGAGCAGACGGCCGGCGAAATCGTCCTCGACGTACCGACTCATGCCCTCGACGATCGACACGACCGCGATGAGAAACATCACGCCGATCATGACGCCCAGCAGCGTGAAGAAGCTCTTGAGCTTCTGCACGCGAATCTGGATCAGGGCGAGGCGGACGGCTTCGAGGAAAGGCAATGGAAGGTTGCTGGTACTGGTTGCTGGTACTGGTTGCTGGTACTGGTTGCTGGTACTGGTTGCTGGTACTGGTTGCTGGTACTGGTTGCTGGTACTGGTTGCCGGTATTGGCTGGTGCTGGTTGCTCGTGGGAGCGGCTTTCGCCGTCTTGAAGTGGGTGAGCTTACGCGTGCGCTCACGCTGGACCTCTATCGCGAAACCCGTCGGTTTCCGACGGACGAGCGTTTTGGACTTGTCAGTCAGATTCGCCGCGCCGGCGTGTCGATCGGTACCAACCTCGCGTGGGGATTCGCCGTAGAAGCAAATCTGCGCACTACAGCGGAATGCACTCAGCCCTCGAACGAGTTCCGCCGTTGGCCAGCAACCAGCAACCAGCAACCAGCAACCAGCAACCAACTACTCGTATCTCAGCGCGTCCACCGGGTCCAACCTCGACGCCCGCATGGCCGGGAGCATCCCGAAGATCACGCCTGTAATCGCGCTGGCGCCGAGTGCGGCGACGATCGCCAGCGGCGGAATCGATGCCTGAATTGGGGAGATCTTTCGAACGAGCATGGAAACGCCGGCGCCGAAGATCAATCCGACGACGGCGCCGATCGCCGTCAGCGTCACGGCTTCGACGAGGAACTGCCAGAGGATCGTGCCGCGCGTCGCGCCAAGGGCCTTTCGGACGCCGATCTCACGCGTCCGTTCCGTGACCGAAATCATCATGATTGCGATGACGCCCACGCCGCCGACGAGGAGGCCGATTGCCGAGAGCACGATCATGACCAGGAAGAACATTCCAAAGATCTTGTTGTACGTCTCGAAGAGCTTGTCTTGTGTGATGATCGCAAAATTGTTGTCGGCGCCGGGATGCAACGCGCGACGAGCACGCATCATCGCGATGACGTCGTCTTGCACCTGATCGCGTGTTGCATCTTCGCGCGGAAGAATCGCGATCCGTACGTCGTTGTATGTCGCGTTGAGCGATCGGTACGCGGTCTCGAACGGAACGATCGCTCGTGGACGATTCCCGCCGGTGAGGAAGCTCGCCTCGTAGTGATAGACGCCGATCACGGTGAACGGCACGTTGCCGATCGAAATCACCTTGTCGAGCGGATCGGAGTCGCCGAACAGGCGCGTTGCCATCTCGTCGTTCACGATCACGACGCGCTCGCCGTTGTTCTCTTCGGCGTCGGTGAAGCTTCGGCCGGGATAGAGGTCGCCGGCGTGATCGATGATCGTCCAGTTCGCCGTCGACCCGATGACCTGCGTGCTGGTCAGATCCTTGTCCTTGTAGCGCACCTCTCGCCCTAGGCCCATCTGCGCACCGGCGGCGCGGACGGTGGACAGCGTGCCGAGTGCCTTCGCGTCCGCCAGCGTGAGACGAGGATTATGGAGCCACTTACATGTTTCGTCGGTGCCGTCGCAGGCTTCGAACGTGATGGGGTATCGACTCAACGAGAACGTCGTCGGTCCGGCCTTCTCGAAGTCCCGCGCCACGCTCGCGTTGATGCCGTGAATCGCCGCCGAGATGACGACGACGACGAACACACCCACTGCGACGCCGAGGATGGTCAGCGCGGCGCGAACCTTGTTGGCCCGCAGCGAATCGAGCGCGATCGTCACGCCCTCGAACAAGCTGAAAATGCGAACGCCGAGGCCGGACATCAGGTCTCCTGACGCATGGCGGCGATCGGATCGAGTAAGGCGGCGCGGCTCGCCGGATAGATCCCGGCGATGATTCCCACGCCGGCGCCCACGCCCACGCCGAGAAAGATCGACCACACCTCGACCGCCGCCGGCAGCGGCGACAACGCCGCGATGACTTTGGCGAACGCGATGCCGAGCGCGACACCGATGGCGGCGCCGAGCGTGGCAAGCGTCGCCGACTCGACCATGAACTGATTCAAGATGTCCTTGCGTCGCGCGCCGAGCGATTTGCGAATGCCGATCTCGCGCGTTCGCTCGGAGACGGCGACGAGCATGATGTTCATGATCACGATGGCGCCGACCACGAGCCCGACGGTCGGAAGCGCGATGCCGGCGATCACGAGATAGCCTTTGAGCTTATTCCAGAACTCTAACGCCGAATCCGATGTCTCGAGCTCGAAGTTGTCCGGCTGCGACGGATGCAGGTGGCGCCGCGCGCGCATCACGGCACGCGCCGCCTCCATGGCCTCGCGCATCCCGACCTCGTCGCGCCCTTGGATGATCATGGCGTCGATCACGCCGTGTGGATTCACCCAGCGATTGAGCGGCGACTTTTCCGGCGCGAGGAGAAACTTGTCGAGCGACTGCCCGAAGACGCTGCCTTGCTTGTCGGCCACACCGACGACGGCGTACGGGATACTCTGGATTCGCAGCTCGCGACCAATCGGATTCAAGTTGGGAAAGAAATGATCGGCAACGTCCTGGCCGATGACGACCACCGGAGTTCCGTTGGCATACTCTTGGGCGTTGATCAGTCGGCCTTGCGAAACGCCCATCTTCTTGATGGTGAACCAGTCCTGCGACACGGTCGAGCACTGCGTGCGGCGCGGGGACCCAAATGGTGACTCGACTTTCAGATTGTCGCTGCTCTCGACGGCCCACAGGACGTCGGGCGCCAGCGAGGCCGCGACCGGCGGCACGTCGCTGTCGAGCACGCGAGGTCGTCGGCGCCACTCGTTGCGCTGGGCCTGCGTCGCGTCGCCCATCTGAAAGTCTGGGCGCGATCTGAGACTGAACGAGTTGACGGCAATGAGCTTTCCGATCAAGTCGTCCTGCATGTAGCGGCTCATGCCACCGACGATCGAGACGACGGCGATGAGGAATGTCACACCGATCGTCACGCCGATCGTCGTGAAGAAGCTCTTGAGCTTCTGCACGCGGATCGTGTTCCAGGCCAGGGCGACCGCTTGAAGGAAGGACATGTGCCGCCCTACGGGCGCGCTGAAGCGTTAGTTACAGGCCGTGCCGCGCCGCGAACGCCTCGCGCGAATCGTCGGTCGAGATCAATCCGTCGCGCAATACGACGACGCGTCGAGCATGCGCCGCGATGTCGGCTTCGTGCGTCACCATGACGACCGTTTGACCAGAATTGGCCAGATCCTCGAACACTTTCATGATCTCCTCGGACGTCGCCGAGTCGAGGTTACCGGTCGGCTCGTCGGCGAGCAGCATCGACGGGTTGTTCACAAGCGCGCGCGCGATCGCGACGCGCTGGCGTTGACCGCCCGACAACTCGTTGGGGCGGTGATCCATCCGGTTCTCGAGCTGGACCTTCGCCAGCGCTTCCTTGGCGCGGCGCCTCCGCTCGTCCGAGCCCATACCGGCATAGACGAGTGGGAGCTCCACATTGTGCAGCGCCGTGGCGCGAGGGAGGAGATTGAACGTCTGAAAGACGAACCCGATTTCCTTATTACGGACGCGCGCCAGCTGATCGTCGCTCATCGTCGACACTAACTGGCCGTTGAGCCAGTACTCGCCGCCATTCGGCGTGTCGAGGCAGCCAATGATGTTCATGAGCGTCGACTTACCCGACCCTGACGGTCCCATGATGGCGATGTACTCGTTCCTCCCGATCGCGAGGTCGATCCCGCGCAACGCGCGGACGATTTCGCCGCCCATGTCATATTCGCGCTTGATGCCGCGTGTCACGATCACCCACTTCGCGTCCGGCGTGGAGCCTGGCGCTCCGACAATCGCTCGACGTTCGGCAGTCTCAGTGAGTGGTGCTTCTACGCTTGGTGAGTTCACGTCTTGCTCCCCGGGGTGGGCTTCTTCGTGTCAGCCTTGGCTTCACGCACCAGCGTGCCGTCCTTCAGCTCACGAATCGCCTGATAGGTTCCCGCCACGATCTTTTCGCCCTCCTTCAGACCGCTGCTGATCTCAAAGTGCTTCTCGCCGGCGATCCCTACTTTTACGGGCCGGAAGGTCACTTTGTTGTCGGTACCTACCACAAACACTCCTTCGACGTCCTTTTTCCCAACGTCCTTCGTCGGCTTGGCTTTCCCGAGGCCAACCGCGGTGTCACCCTTGGCGAGCGACTCGTTCTCGCGTACGGTGAGCGCGATGATCGGAACCGAGAGCACGCTCGACCGCTTGTCCGTGATCACCTTGGCGGTCGCCGAAAAGTCGGGCCGAGTTTCCGGCGGTGCGTTCAGCAGCTGAATCGTGACTTCGTAATCGACGGCCTGGTCGGTCGACGTGGTCGTTGCGGCCTTGACCGAGCTATTCGAGATCTTGGTCACGCGCCCGATGAACGTGGTGTCCGGAAATGCGTCGATCTGCACTTGGGCTGAATCGCCGACTTTGATGCGCGCGACGTCAGTCTCATCGACCTTGACCCGCGTCTCGAGCACCGACATGTCGCTGATCGTTAGCAGCGTCGCGGCGTCCTTGTTGAACGTCCCGGGCACCGCGGTTTCCCCTTGCTCGACCGCGAGACGCGTGACGCGTCCCGCCATCGGTGCATAGATCGTCGTCTTCGACAACGCGCTCTTCGCGTCGTTGAGCGACGCCGTTGCCTGATCGACCGCGTGCTTCGACGCGTCGACGAGCGACTTGTTCACCTCGACCGCGGTGCGAAGCTGCTCGACTTGCTCATCGGAGATCAGCTGGGGATTGATCTTCTTGACCCCCAACGTGCGGTCGTAGTTGCGCTGCGCCTGATCGAAGTTCGCCTGCGCCTGCGCCAGCTGGGCCTGCGAGGACGCCACGTTGGCGATGGCCCGATCGGTCGCCGCTTGGGGTTGCGACTGATCGATCTGCAGCAAGAATTGCCCGGCGGAAACGATCTGTCCTTCCTTCACCGCCAGCTTGAGGATCTTGCCGCTGACATCGGAGGCGACGTCGACCTTGGTCTGCGGGCGCACTTGACCGCTCGCCGTGACCGACGAGACGAGATCCCGCTTCTGCACAGGCTCCATGCGGACCTCGACCGCCTTGTTTCCTCGTTTCGCCGCGCTCAGTGCGAGAATCGACCCGACCGCAACGAGAGCGATAATGCCGATTGCCCACTTGGGTTTCTTGCTCATGAAAGTGCTTTAGCCTCAGCGGAGGGGGCGGCCGACCGCACCTTCGAGTGCGGCGAACGCTTTGTGGTATTCGTAAATGGCGTTGACGCGAGCGCTTAGCGCTTGCTCGTACGTGCCGCGCGCCGTTGTTACATCGAGGAACGTCTTTGCGCCGACTTTGTAGCTCTCTTCGGCGAACGCGAGCTCTTCGGTCGCTTTCGCCGCGTTCTGTTCCTGCAACTGCACCGTCTTCGCGTCGGTTACGAGCGTGAGATACGCCTGCGTGACCTCGGTCGTGAGCTGGAGATTTCGCGACCTGACGTCGTACGCCGCATTGTCGCGCGCGACCTTTGCCGCTTCGATCTGCGCCTCGCGCTGATAGTTGTTGAAGATCGGAAGCGAGAGCGTTGCCGAAACACCGATCGGGTTCCGGTTGAACTTGAATGGGAACTGATTGTTCGAGGCACGAATCGCGGCAATCTGATCGGCCGACAGCTGTCCACTCCCGCATGTGAGCCCGCTAAGACCGATTCGAGTGCGGATCGAGTCCTGCGACAGGCACGACCGCGCTTGTGCCGCCGCACTCGCGGCGCTCTGGCTCACGAGCAAGTTCGGATCGACATATTCGAACGAGTTTCCGCCCACACCGGTGCTGAGCGAGAGCGACGGAATGTATTGCGTCTTTGCCGCTTTGACGTTCATCTCATCGGCGAATTGGCGCGACTTCTTCGCGGCGACGTCGGGATTCACTTTCCGAGCGAGGTCGAGCAGCGAATCCAGCGAGAACCGCGGGTCCGCGACGGCAAACTTGGTCGTGAGCTCGGCGGCCGTGTCAGGTGCCACGCCCATGAGCTGGAACAGCCGCAGCTTGTCGACTTGCGCGTTGTTGTGCGCGGTTAAAGCGGCAACCTGGGCCTGTCCGACGGCCACTTCGGCCGTGCGCACGTCGAGAATAGTGCCCGCTCCAACCTTCATTTTCGCGTTAGCGAGTTCCAGTTGACCCGTCGCCGTTTGCACCAGCGTGTCCTGCAAAGCCGCCTGCGCCCGGGACTGGAGTGCAGCGATGTACTGTTGCGTCACCTGGGTTCGGAGAGCCTCGGCTTGATTGGCGATGTCCGCCTCGGAGGCATCGCGGCTCGCGCGCGCCGAGCGAGGAGCAAACGCCACCGAGCCGTTGATGAAGTAGTTCAAGCCGACCGAGTAGGACGATTGGCGCGAATCCGCACTGCTCCCACCGAGCGCGACACCCTGGACGAACTGGGTACCACCTTGCTGGTAGCGAGTGCTGAACTGCGCGCTCGAGCTCGGGAGCAGGGCCGCATAAGCCTGCCGAACCGTAGATTCCGAGTTTCGGAGCAGGTTCTCGATCTGAAGGAACGCTGGGTTGTTCCTGTGGGCCGTGGCGATCGCGTCATCGAGCGACAGAGTGCTTCCGCGAGCGGCGGACGACGCCTGCTGACCGAACGCGATCTGGCCGGGTAGCGCCAGGAGCGCGATGAACCTCAACGAACGCATGTAGGGGTGTCCTATGGATGGGGTCTGCGGGTGAGTACGGCGAGGGCCGCACTCGGGTTTCAGCGAGGAAGCTCTTCCCGAATCGCCTTGAGGCCCTGGGACGTCTCGACACGCAGCACTCGACCCGCCGCATCGACCCAGAAGTCCCGCCGGCCGAGGCCGTTGCCCAGCGAATAGTGCGTCGCGGTGACCGAACGGCCCCCAATGACGACCGGCTC
>DASYSU010000465.1:0-28539 GCA_036002925.1 Gemmatimonadaceae bacterium
GATCCACCAAGGATCGAAGCGTGCGAGCTCCTTCATGCTCGTGATCGCCTCATCGACGTCCCACACCTGATTCGCGTCCATCATCAACTTGCGCTGCGGCCCGATTTCCTCGCGAACGATTGCTGATCGTCGAATATCGTCGGCGAGATCACGTCCTACTTTGATCTTGAAATGGGACCAACCCTGCGCCACCCCTTCACGGCACAGACGACGAATCTTGGCGTCTGAGTACCCGAGCCAACCGGCCGATGTCGTGTACGCGGGATACCCGATGCGTTGCAGTTGCTCCTCGCGTAACGCGTTCGTGGCGCTGTTTCGCTCGAGCAACGCGAGAGCGTCAGCGGGCGTCAACGCATCGGTGATGTATCGGAAATCGATGCACCGCACGAGCTCTTCGGGACTCATGTCGACGAGCAGCTTCCACAGTGGCTTTTGCTCGATCTTCGCCCACAGATCCCAGACGGCGTTCACCACGGCGGCAGTGGCGAGATGAAGCACGCCTTTCTCCGGCCCAACCCATCGCAGCTGAGAATCTCCCACGATCCGACGCCAGAAGGCGCCCATGTCGGTAATGATCTCGTCCAACGAGCAACCAACCACGAGCGGTGCGAGCGACATCGCCGCGGCAACGCACAGCTCGTTGCCGCGCCCGATGGTGAAAGTCAGGCCATGTCCTTCAAGGCCATCGTCGTGATCCGTGCGCAGAATGACGTACGCCGCGGAGTAGTCGGGATCCGGATTCATTGCGTCCGAGCCGTCGAGCGCCACCGACGTCGGAAAGCGGATGTCGAGCGCTTCGAGCGATGTGATGCGGCGAGGCCGCGCGGCGCGCGTCGTCATTACCGGCTCGAATCACCGAAGAGCGTCATACAATCACACCTTGAGTGAGACGAAGCCGCCGTCGATGGCGTAGTTGCTGCCGGTGATGAACGCCGCTGCGTCGGAACAGAGAAAGAGCGCCAGCTCGGCGATCTCTGCCGGCTGTCCCATGCGCCCAATCGGTTGCGTGCGCGACAGCTTCTCGAACATCTCCTGCTCGCGGCCGGGATAGTTCTTCGCCAGGAAGCCGTCGACGAACGGCGTGTGCACTCTCCCGGGAGACACCGCATTGCAACGAATGCCGTGGCTCACATAATCGCAGGCGACCGAGAGCGTCATGGTGAGCACGGCACCCTTGCTCATCGAATAGGCAAACCGATCGGGGATGCCCACGGTCGATGCGATCGACGCGATGTTCAGGATCGCGCCGCCGCGTCCTTTCATCTGGCGCACACCGGCGCGAAGGCAGTTGTAGACACCCTTCACATTCACCGAATACACCCGGTCGAAGTCGGCCTCGGATGTCGCCTCCACGGTGCCGACGTGCGCGATGCCGGCGCAGTTGACCAGGACATCAACCGGACCGTACGACGATGCGATGTCGGCGAACGCCGCGTCGACCGCGTTCTGGTTCGTCACGTCACATGCGAGATGCTTGGCGGTGCCGCCGTTCGCCACGATCTGACGAATCGTTTCCTCCGCCGCGAGATCGAGAATGGCCACACGCGCGCCGTTCCGGGCAAAAAGTATCGCAATCGCCTGGCCGATCCCCGAGCCGCCGCCGGTGACGACCGCGGTTCGTCCGGCGAGCGACGTGCCCGCGACGGATTCAGAGGTTGGCATGACGGGCGAGCCCATACAGGCGAATAGCGTTGTCGGAGTAGAACGCTTGCCGATCGCTCGGCGACCACGCCGCTGTCAGGCCGTTCACGATTTCACGCCAGATCGTCTCGCCGCCAGCGAGCGTGCACACCGGCCAGTCGCCACCATAAAGCAACCGCTCCGCGCCGAAGCACATGTGCACGTGCTCGACATACGGGCGTAGCGACTCGGCACTGCGCTGATCGGGACGGGCTTCAGTGAGGAGTCCTGACACCTTACAGCTCACGCGCTCGTACACGGCAAGGCGCTCGAGCGACAGCGCCCACGACAAAAAGGCGTCATCGCGAACCACCGGCTTGGCGCAATGGTCGAGGACGAAGCGCGTGTTGGGGCAGCATCGAACGAGCTCGATTGCGTCGTCGAGCTGATCGGCAGTGATGCACAGATCGAACGTGAACCCGTGTTCGCCGACGTCATTCACGCCGCGCACGAAGGCCGCTCGGAGACAGTAGCCTGCTGGATGCCCCTGAATGTTGTGCCGAATGCCAGCGACTCGATCGCGTTGCGCGAGACGTCTCAGCGTGGGAGCTCGCGCGTCCTCGTCCAGAAGATCGACATGCGCGACGGTGGCGAGCACTCGAGGTTCTCGGGTGGCAAGACTGTCAACGAACTCCACTTCTGCCATCGCCTCCGTCGGCTCGCAATTCGCCTCGACGACGATCACGCCGTCCACGGAGCCGTTCGCGAGCGGCGCGAAATGCTCGGGAAGAAACGCGCGCTGAAGGGCCGGAATCCGAGTCAACCACGGGTAATGGAGAAGACTCGGATTCCAAAAGTGTAGGTGCGCGTCGATCACTCGGCCCATTTCGCCCGTGCCCGATCCAGCGCGACCGCGAGCACGATGATCGTGCCGATGATGATTTCCTGGATGTAATTCGGCCATCCCATCTGCTGGCAGCCGTTGCGCAAGAACGCCATGATCAACGCGCCGATCATCGAGCCGAGGATCGTTCCTTCGCCTCCCGAAAGACTGCCGCCTCCGATGACGACGGCGGCAATGATGTCGAGCTCGGCGCCGTTGGCGACGGTGGGATCGCCCTGACGTAAGCGCGACATCTGCATCACGCCGGCGAGGCCGAACAGCAGTCCGGCGAATGCGTACGTCTGCACCTTGAGTCGAGACGTATCGACACCGCACGCTCGCGCGGCGGCTTCGTTCGATCCCAGCGCGAAGATTCGCCGGCCAAACACCGTTCGCGCGAGCACGACCGCGACGAACACCGCGAGTGCGATCGCGATCCACACGCCAATCGGAAGCACCAACCACGCCGGTTTGGGAAACGTTACGAGCAGATCGTTCACCCACGTCGGTGGCGCGTTGACCGTTTGCTCATGGGCGGCCCATTTCGCGAGCCCCCGTGCGACACCGAGCATTCCGAGCGTGACGATGAACGGCACGACGCGGAGTGTCGTGACGAGCAGGCCGTTCACCAGCCCAACGGCACCGCCAGCGAGAATCGCCGCCGCGATGGCAACCGCCGGTGGCCACCCATGGGCGAGCCCCAGCGCGGTGAGCACACCGGTGAGCGCGATCGACGCGCCGACGGAAAGATCGATTCCTCCGCTGATGACGATCATCGTCATGCCGATCGCGCCGAGCGCAACGATGACCGTCTGCGACAGCACGATTCGGAGATTGAACGACGACAAGTATCGTCCCGGGGTCGGCGCGAGCACCGCGAAGACGCTAATGACGACGATGAGCCCGATCGCCGGTCCGAGGCGGCGGATCCCCGCGCGGAGCACCGCGGATGAATCGGCCAGGCGTCGCTGGTCGTCGCCGGCGCTCACGAGTAGTTCGCTGCTCAATCGCCGAAAGTCGTTAGGGAGCGGGGCGCCGCGTTCAACGTGGACAAACGATCCGGCCGTCACTATATCGTTTCACCCGGCCGCGTCAAGGATGCAGCCGGTTCTTCGATAGCACTCGCTCACGATCGCGATGGCGCCTCAACTCGACGAGTCAGCGGATCCCAGCCTTCGTTCGGCGCAAGCGCAGGTCGCGGCGACGTCGTTCCTGACATTGCTGGCGATCGTCGGCATCGCGCTCTACGGACTTCCCTTCTTCTACGACTTCATGGTGCGCGACTTCGGGTGGTCGCGCGCGCAGGTCACATCGGGCAATGCAGTGAGCAAGCTCGTCGTCGGACCGCTACTCGGCTTCGGCGCCGGATGGATTGTCGATCGATTCGGCCCGCGAAAGCTGATGATCGCCGGCATTCTCATGGCGGGGACAGCGCTGATCGGACTGGGATCGATTCACACGCTTGCCGGCTTCTACTTCTTCTATCTCTTCAACGCGGTCGGGTATCTCTGCGGCGGGCCGCTTCCAAACCAGGTATTGCTCTCGCGGTGGTTCAGCGGCGCGCGTGGACGCGCGATGGGCTTCGCGTATCTCGGCATCGGACTCGGCGGCGCCCTCGTCCCGATTGTCGCCGTTCAATTCGTGAAGGTGCTCGGCTGGCATGACGCGCTTCGCCTCCTCGGCATCCTCATCGTCGTCATCGCGCTTCCGCTCGCGCTCCTCGTGAAAGAGGCGCCGTCGCGCGCGTCTCCGATATCGTCGGGCCGGCCGGACTACGTTCCGATCGCCGACGTGGTCCGACAACCGGCCTTTTATTTATTGCTCGTCGGGAGCATGTGCTCGATCGCCGCAGTCGGCGGCGCGAATCAACACCTCAAGTTGTACTTGAGTCTCGACCATCACTACGAGCAGCAGGCGGCCGCGGTCGTCGTGTCACTGACCCTCGCGGCAAGCCTGGTCGGACGCGTAGCGATGGGATGGCTTGCCGACCGCTGGCCCAAGAAGCGTGTGATGCTGTTGATCTACTCTCTGGTCGCAATGTCGCTGGTCATCCTCCTGCTCGGCACATCACGGCCGATGATTCTTCTCTACGCGGTCATCTTTGGAATCGGTCTCGGCGGCGAGTACATGGTCATTCCGTTGATGGCGGCGGAGCTATTCGGCGTGCGCGTGCTTGGTCGCGCGATGGGTTTGGTCCTCGCGGCCGATGGAGTTGCCGAGGCGACCGCGCCGGTACTTGTCGGCCGTTTGCACGACACATCGGGAAGCTACGCGTCTGGCTTTCTGAGCCTCATTGCCTTCGCTGTCGTTGGGGCACTGGCGATCTCTCTGCTACCGAACAAGAGCGCGAGTCGTGCGTCAACGCTCGAACTGGCGCCCGAAGCGAGTTGAATCGGTCATCGACACACCTTTCGAACGCACATGGGACTTCGAACGATCGGCATTATCATGAATGGCGTCACCGGCCGGATGGGAATGAATCAGCATCTGATTCGATCCGTCGTCGCCATTCGGAAGCAAGGCGGGATTGCGCTCTCGAACGGTGATCGCTTGATGCCGGATCCCATCCTTGTCGGACGAAACGCAGCCAAACTCCGCGCACTGGCCGACGAACATGGCATTGCAAGAACATCGACCGACCTCGATCAAACGTTATCCAACAGTGATGACGTCCTGTATTTCGATTCCACTCTGACGAGCACGCGGGCAACGAACGTGCGGCGCGCAATCGAGCACGGGAAGCACGTGTACTGCGAGAAGCCGCTCGCCGTATGCACCGATGATGCGTTGGCGCTCGCCCGTCTCGCGCAGGACGCCGGCGTGAAGCACGGCGTCGTACAAGACAAACTCTTTCTTCCGGGCGTTCGGAAGCTCAAGCGACTCGTCGATTCCGGATTCTTCGGGCGGATCCTGAGTGTGCGGGGAGAGTTCGGCTACTGGGTGTTTGAAGGAGACTGGCAGACGGCGCAGCGCCCCTCGTGGAACTATCGCCGGGAAGATGGCGGCGGCATCATCGCCGACATGTTCTGTCATTGGCGGTACGTGCTCGATCACACATTCGGCAATGTGACCGCCGTGCAATGCATCGGCGCGACACACATTCCCGAACGTGTCGACGAACAAGGCCATCGTTACGAGGCAACGGCCGACGATGCGGCGTATGCCATCTTTCGCCTCGCGGGACCCGATGGCGACATCATCGCGCAGTTCAACTCATCCTGGACGGTGCGGGTCTATCGCGACGAATTGCTCCAGATCCAAGTCGACGGGACGCTCGGCAGCGCCGTCGCGGGACTGCGTGGATGCAAGACGCAGCACCGCGTGAACACACCGAAGCCGGTCTGGAATCCGGACGTCCCCAATCCGATCAACTTCTACTCGACCTGGCAAGACGTACCAGACAACGCGGAGTTCGACAACGCCTTCAAGGTGCAGTGGGAGGCGTTTCTGCGACATGTGGCAGAAGACGCTCCGTTCATGCACGATTTTTTCGAGGGCGCAAAGGGCGTTCAACTCGGCGAGCTCGGCCTCGAATCGTGGGCGAAGAAGGCGTGGCTCGACGTACCCGCGCTTGAGCGATGACGAGCGTTACGCTTCCGTGCGCCGACGGTTCCGTCGAGGCGTACACGCTGAGTGAGCCTCGGCCCTGGGCTCGCCCGCGCGAGCCCTTTCGTTCGCGCGTCGCATACGCCGCGGCGCATGTCGTGTGCGATCCATTGGCCGATGTCGACGTCTTGAGCGAGTCGCGAATCGACTGGGAGTCGAGTCTCGCTTACCGACGCCATTTATGGAAGTACGGCTTCGCCGTTGCTGAAGCGATGGACACGGCGCAACGCGGGAGCGGCCTCATTTGGCCGATGGCGCAAGAGTTGATCAAGCGCTCGATCGCTGAAGCTCGCGCCGAGCACGGGATGATCGCGTGCGGGGCGGGCACCGACCATCTCGCGCCGACAGGCGACACGACGATCGACGACGTCGAGCATGCGTACGCGGAGCAAGTCGCGTTCGTCGAAGGCAAGGGCGGGCGAGTTATTCTCATGGCGAGCCGAGCTCTGGCCCGTGTGGCGCGCGAAGCCGATGACTACCATCGCGTGTACGGTTCGATTCTGCGCCAAACGAGCAGTCCGGTGATCCTCCACTGGCTCGGCGAGATGTTCGATCCCGCCCTCGCCGGCTACTGGGGATCGCGCAATCTCGACGCGGCCATGGACGTCTGCCTCGCGGTCATCGCCGACCATCGCGACAAGATTGACGGCATCAAGATCTCGCTGCTCGATGCACAACGAGAGGTCGACATGCGTCGTCGCCTTCCGAAGGGCGTGCGGATGTACACGGGCGACGATTTCAACTTTGCTCAACTCATCGCCGGCGACGAGTGCGGTCACAGCGACGCGCTGTTGGGGATTTTCGACGCGATCGCGCCAGTGGCCTCGGGCGCGCTACAAGCTCTCGATAACTGCGATCCCGGGCGCTATCACGCGTTGCTCGCCCCGACCGTGCCACTCTCGAGACACGTCTTCCGCGCTCCGACGCACGCCTACAAAACGGGAATCGTTTTTCTCGCCTATCTCAACGGACACCAGTCGCATTTCCGCATGCTCGGCGGAGCCGAGAGCGCGCGGTCGGTAATACATCTGGCGGAGCTCGTGCGGCTGGCTGACGTGGCCGGCCTGCTCGATGATCCCGAGCTCGCGGCCGCCCGCGCACGCGCCGTATTTACCATCGCGGGAGTGGTGTGAGCAAGTCTCGCGATGCCGCACCATTCTCCGATGCGCGCCGCCTGAGCTTCAACCAGGCTACGGCAGAGCGGTTCTCGTTGCGCGACGTCGTCGAGAGCTGCGCTCGACACGATGTCGCCTCGATCGGGGTGTGGCGTCACAAGCTTCACGAAGTCGGCGTCGAGCATGCGGCGCGGGTCGTGCGCGATGCGGGCCTCCGTGTATCGAGCCTTTGCCGGGGCGGAATGTTTCCCGCGGCAACTGAAGCCGCGCGTCGCGAGCGCATTGACGACAACCGTCGCGCGGTCGACGAAACGGTCGCTCTCGGCGCCTCGGTGTTGGTGCTCGTTTGCGGTGCGTCGCCTGATCGAGACATCGCCGGCGCACGCGCGATGGTGCGCGACGGTATCGCGGCCATCGAGTCGTACGCGGCCGAGCGCGGAGTAACACTCGGCATTGAGCCGCTTCATCCGGCATTTGCCGCCGAACGCTCGTGCATCACGACGCTACGCGAGGCTCGACTGCTCGCCGAACAGTTCGATTCGAACGCGGTGGGCGTCGTGGTCGACGTCTATCATGTGTGGTGGGATCCCGAACGGACCGACGAGATCGCGCGACTCGGCAAGCGGATCGTCGGATATCATGTGAACGATTGGCTGGTACCGGCTCGCGATGTGCTGATGAATCGTGGCATGATGGGAGACGGCGTGATCGAGCTCCGGACCATCCGCGGCGAAGTCGAGCGGGCGCACTACAGCGGACCAATTGAAGTTGAGATCTTCAATGATGGCGTCTGGAGCCTTCCGGTCGACGAGATCATTCAACTCACCCGAAACCGGTTCATCGCATGCGCATGATCGACCGACGTACCTTCGTAGGAAGCACGGCGGCGTTCGTCGCCGGCGGAATGCTGCGACCGGAGGCCGGAGCGGCGACTAGACCGCCGGGAGCACCTGTGCGACTGCCGCTCGGCTTCTCGACCTTGGGATGCCCGAAGTGGGACTGGTTGACCACGATCGACTTCGCGGCGTCGCATGGATTCGCCGCGATCGAGCTGCGGGGCATTCAAGACACCGTGGATCTGACCAAGCGTCCCGAGTTTCAACCCGATCGCCTTGCGCAAACTCGTCGCGAGCTCACCGACCGAGGTCTAATCGTTAGCGATCTCGGCGCGTCGACAAATCTTCACGAGACGGATTCCGCGAAGCGCGACGCCGGACTGGCCGAGGCCCGCGGCTTCATCGATCTGGCGAGTACGCTCAAGGTGCCATATGTGCGCGTGTTCGGGAACAAGTTTCTCCCGGACGTTCCTCGCGAGGAGACGCTTGTGCGCGTCGCGGCGACCTTGGGAACGCTCGGAGAATATGCGAAGGCACGCAACGTGGTCGTCCTGTTGGAGACGCACGGAGACTTTACAGACTCGCCGACGGTTCTCGAGATCATCCATCGCGCCGACTCGACCGGTACCGCCGTTCTCTGGGACGCACACCACACCTTCGCGTTCGGCAAGGAATCGCCGGAGACGAGCGCCCGAGCCCTCGGTCCATACATCCGCCACGTGCATCTGAAAGATTCGGTCCCAGATGGTGATGATCGGCGATATGTCCTCACCGGAAAGGGCGACGTTCCGGTGCAACGACAGGTGGACGCTCTCGTACGAATAAAGTACGCCGGCTTCTATAACTTTGAATGGGAGAAGCGATGGCACCCGGAGATCGAGGAGCCGGAGGTCGCCTTCCCACAGTTCGCAGACGTTGTGAGCGGCTACCTCCGTGCTGCTGGGATCAAGCCGCGCTGACCACTACTGCACCCAGAGCAGCGGTTGTCTGACCGGATAATTCCGAATCACTTCCTCGACGGTCGGATCGGGATCGAGTCGTTTCCACAGGGCGATGTATGTCGACTCGTGCAACGCGCGACCGCCGAACAGTAATGATGGATGTCTGATTGGCCAGGCGTCGAAGTACATGACGTCGCGCGCTTTTGGCCATCGCGACTTGTCCGCGATGTACGGGACCATGAATCCGAGTGCTCGCCGCATGCCGCGACCGTCAGCCGTGGCGTATGTCCACATGTTCTCCCGCGACGTTGTTAGGATTTCGGCCAGCATTCCCATAACGTCGAGCTGAAAGAGCGAGTAGCCATACGGCTTCGTTCGCGCGAGCTCTCGCGGGAAACTGCCGTCTGGAGCCATCTGGGCAGGAATCAGTGTCTCCTTGAAGAACGTGCGCATCTCAGCGAGCCGCGCCGAGTCGCCCGTGAAGCGCGCGAACGACGCGACTTGGAGCGCCCAGGCAGCGCTATGATTGTTGCCGTTGTTCCGCTCCGCGATGCCATACTCGTGCGTGGTCATCCACTCGACGTACTGTCGGAACCAATCCTTCGTCGCGACGAGATCCGGACCGGCGAACTCGCCGAGCCGCTCGAGCTCGAGCGCCGCTTGGGCGACCTCGACGAGATGGATCGTATCGATGATGCCAATTCCCCTACCTGTCGCGACGCCCTTGATCGCCTGCGCGTACAATAAGCTGGGATTCATGCGCGTATCACCATTGACAAACCAGGCGCGCAAATGCGCGATGGCGTGCCGCGCGAAGCGGGCGTCACCCGTAATCTCAAATGCGGCGACGAGGGCCGGAACGATGACGCTCAGACGTCGCATCGCCGCTCGGTGCGCGTCGAAGTTCTCCGGGTTGGTTTGGCCGTCGCGCTGCACATATGGCTTGGTCGAGTCCGTCGGATCGGGCCACCAATAGTCGCCCTCCGAGTAGTAGTCATGCACGCCGCCTTCACCGCGCGGTGCTCGGGTTGCGGTAATCGTAATCGGCGGTTCGCGGAGATAACGAGTCGCCTGCTCGATAACGCGTCGCCGCTCGATCTCGATGAGATCCTTTCGAGTAATCGTGTCGGACGCCAATCGAATGACGGCTTTGATCGCCGTGACGTTCAGCGAGCCTGTGGGCGTCGGCTGGCCCATTGACGTCAAGTCGCGCGAAGCGGCAATGGCCAGCAACAGCGCAGAAAGACAGAGACGCATGGATTCGATGGATTAGTCTTGCCAACGGCGCAACTGCGCAATATCTCCGAGTCGCTCAATCATATCGCAAGCCATTGCAGCGCCGCACGTCATCGGAGTCTGCCAGCATTCATGCCGCAACGCAATTCCGTCATTAATCGCCGCGAGGCGCTACGTCGAGCCGCTCTCCTGTTGGGTGGCGTCGTGTCGGCGCCGTCGCTCGCTGGCGTCCTCGCGGGTTGCGAAACACCGCGCACTGAACGCGGATGGACGCCGCGCGCGATGACCGCCGAGCAGGCGGAGCTGGTCGCGACAATCGCCGAGCACATCGTACCAGAGACGGACACGCCGGGCGCGCGTGGAGTCGGCGTGCACCGGTTCATCGACACGATGCTCGCCGAATATTATGCAGCAACCGACCGCGCGAATTTCCTCGCGGGATTGGCCGACGTCGATGTACGGGCACGCCGCGCCGGCGGCAAGCATTTCGTGGACGCACCGAAGGCACAACAGGTCGCGATCTTGAGCGAGCTCGATCGCGAGGCATATGCCAACGCGTCACCGCACTTTTTCCGGACGATGAAAGAGTTGACGCTGCTCGGCTATTACACGTCTGAGCCGGGGGCGACGAGAGAGCTCCAGTTCAATCCGACCCCCGGCCGGTTCGAAGGATGTGTGCCGATGTCGCGCATCGGACGCGCTTGGTCCGTATGAGCACACCGTACGACGCAATCGTCGTGGGCTCGGGCGTCACGGGAGGGTGGGCCGCGAAGGAGCTCACCGAGCACGGGTTACGCACGCTGCTGATCGAGCGCGGTCGAGATGTCGAGCACGGCAAGGACTACATCACCGAGTGGAAGAAGCCGTGGGAGCTCGCTCATCGCGGCAGAGGTGAGCCTGACGCCTACGCTCGCGATTACGCGATCCAGAGTAAGAACTACGCGTTCGGCGAAGCGACGAAACATTTCTTCGTGAAGGACAGCGAGCATCCGTACCACACCGACGACGGCAAACCCTTTCGTTGGATTCGCGGCTACCAACTCGGCGGACGCTCCCTCATTTGGGGTCGCGCGTGTTGGCGGTGGAGCGATCTCGACTTCGAGGCCAACGCGAAGGATGGTCATGGCGTCGATTGGCCAATTCGCTACGCGGATCTCGAGCCATGGTATGCGCACGTCGAGCGCTTCATCGGCGTTGCCGGCGAGAAGCGCGGGCTACCCCACCTCCCCGATGGCGAGTTGCTTCCTCCCTGGGAGATGAATTGCGCCGAGAAGTTCTTGAAGAGCGGGATCGAGCGAGCGTATCTCGATCGATTCATGACGATGACTCGCGTCGCGAATCTCACTCGCGCAATCAACGGGCGCGGGCCGTGTCAGGCGCGCGATCAATGCGCTCGCGGCTGCAGCTATGGTGGGTACTTCAGCACCCAGAGCGCGACGCTTCCCGCCGCGCGAGCCACGGGCAAGCTCACGCTCGTCACTGACGCCATCGTCGAGAGTGTGCTCTACGACGACAAGAAGGACCGTGTCACCGGCGTACGCGTGATTGACGCCAACACGGGGCAATCGCGCGAGTACGAAGGGCGCATCGTGTTTCTCAATGCCTCGACGTTTGGGACAGCGCAGATTCTTCTCAACTCGAAGAGCGCTCGCTTCCCGACGGGCCTCGCCAACTCGAGCGGCGAGGTTGGTCACAATGTCATGGACCATCTCTCAAAGGCCGGTGCACGCGGCGTGGTCCCGGGACTGATGGACCAATATGTCTACGGTCGCCGACCAACCGGCACGTACATTCCGCGCTTCAGGAATCTTGGTATCAAGAACGAGAAGCTCGGATTTCTGCGCGGATATGGCATTCAGGCGGGAGCGAGCCGAGCGTCTTGGTCGCGCGGGGCGGCCGAGCCCGGGTTTGGTCTCGAGCTCAAAGAACGTCTGCGCGCGCCGGGGCCGTGGCATGCTTCGCTGCAAGGGTACTGCGAGTGCCTTCCGCGACACGAGAACTATGCCGATCTCGACCCGGTGCAGAAGGACAAGTGGGGCATTCCGATTCTGCGGATTCACTGCGCCTGGAGCGACAACGAGCGCGCGTTACGGGAAGACCTGAAGCAACAGGCGGCGGAAATGCTCGAGCGTGCCGGTTGCACCGACGTCGAGACGTACGACGACGACGCGCCACCCGGCTTCAGCGTTCATGAGATGGGCACCGCACGCATGGGGCGTGATCCGAAGACGTCCGTTCTGAATGCGCACAACCAGGCCCACGACGCCAAGAATCTCTTCATCACCGATGGGGCATGCATGGCGAGCACGTCGTGTGTGAATCCGTCGGCGACCTACATGGCGCTCACCGCGCGCGCCGTCAATTACGCGGTCGAGGAGCTCAACCGGCGCAATTTGTAGCTCCTCCGCTTCATTAGCGTGCGACGCGCCAGAACGCCACGCCGTGAGAAGGCACCGTCACGTTCAATTCCAGTCCGCCAGCAGCCACGGCTCCCTTCGCCCATAGGTCGCGAACCGCGCCATGCTTTGCGAGACCGATGTCGGCCCAACGAACCTTCAGCGTCGTATCCGTCGCTGCGCGATTGAAGATGCCGACAGCGGTCGATCCATCGGCGAGTGGGCGCGTCCAGATCTCTTGATCGCCCGCTCCCCATACTTTCGACCCTTGCTTTCCCAGCGAGTCCTGATCGACGGCGATCACTTCGCGATTCGTCAGAATCTCGTGGATCGACGCCGACATGGTGCGCAAATCGTTACCGGCCAGCAGTGGCGCGGCGAGCAGCGACCAGAGCGCCATGTGCGTGCGGTATTCGACATCGCTCATTCCAGCGTTACCGATCTCTAACATGTCGGGATCGTTCCAATGGCCTGGCTTCGCATATGGCGCGAGATCCTTCTGGCCGAACCCGATGCGCGACATCGAATCCCACGCGTCTCGGATATCGCCCGTCGTGCGCCACAAGTTGCCGCCGACGTCCGGGCCCCACTTCCAGACGTCGAGTCGACCATATTGACAGAGGCTGTAGACGATCGGGCGGCCCGTCGCCAACAGTGCATCGCCCATGATTTGGTAGACGGCGGGCATTTCCTCGTCGGTGTAGAGCGTGCGCGCGCCACACCAGTCGTACTTGAGATAGTCGATGCCCCACGCGGCATACGTTTTCGCGTCCTGTAACTCATGGCCGTAGCTGCCTTCGTACCCGGCGCACGTATTCGGGCCCGGCGATGAGTAGATACCCAGCTTCAGTCCCTTGCTGTGCACGTAATCGGCGAGCGCCTTCATATCGGGAAACTTCTTGTTGGTCGTGATGTTCCCGTTGGCATCGCGACCACCTTCCCACGTGTCGTCGATATTGATGTACCGGTAACCGGCGTCCTTCATTCCGGTGTTCACCATCGCGTCAGCCATGCCTCGTACCGCGGCGTCGTCTACGCGCCCAGCGAACTTGTTCCAGCTGTTCCACCCCATCGGCGGGGTTCTCGCCAATCCGTTGTCGGCAACGACATGTCGCGTCGGCAATGGATTACGCGCCGGCATGGCTCCTTCGCCGTCCGGCACGCGACGCGCGATGGTCATCGTTACTGAATCCGTTGGACGCCGCCGCGTGAAGAGATGCAGCTCGCTGCCCACGACCTTCCCCTCGTACGTCACTGTTCGAGGACTTGTGCCATCCATCATCGACCCGATGATGGTGAACTTGTCGGGCGTGCCGGCGCCTTCTGCAATCTTATAATAAAACTGCGTGCTTCGAATCGATCCGCGAATCTGGTCGCCTTGTTGCACGAGATTGAAGTACTGCCTGCGGACGGCACCGTCGGTGTTGCTGTTGTCCACCGCCCAGTTTCCGGTCACACCGACCGTTTGCTGGCGACGAACGCGATCGCCCTCGATCTCGACGACGACGACCGTCGCCATTGGATCGATCATCATCGCATTGTTGAACATCAGTTGCTTCTCACCCTTGGCGTCCTGAATCTCGACCGCGGCACCGTCACTCAAGCGGTACGCTCGCTTGATGGCGTTCTGCATCGATGGAAGGACGAACGGCACTCGCGGTCCGGCGAAGAACGTGAAGTACAGCTTGCCCGGCTTCGCCGTCACACGATACTCGTTCCGCGAGAGAAACAGCGATTGGCCGCGCAGATCCTTCGTTCCCTTCGCGCTCGGCTCACCGAGTTCCTCTCCGAATGGCGTCGACCACGTTCCGTAAACCGCCTCACCGTTCACCTTGAGCCAGGCGCCCGCCGTTCGAAGAATGTCTTGCGCGATCTGCGGCATCTCGCCGTTCGCCATCGGGCCGACGTTCAGGAGATAATTTCCACCCTTGCTTGCCACGTCGACCAACTTGAAGATCACTTCGCCGGGCGATTTCCAGTCGTGATCATCCTTACGAAATCCCCATGTGTGATTGAGCGTCGCCGGCACCTCCCACGCTTCGCCGTTCGCGGTTCCTGGGATCACGTTGTCGCCGGTGCTGATGTAATCACCGCTCTCGCCGAGCCGTCCGTCGATGAGCGTGTTGGGCTGCATCGTGCGGACGATTTGCGTAAATCGTTTCGCCCGATCGCCGCTCATCATGCGCGGCGTATCGAACCAGATGAGCGCGACCGGTCCGTAGTTCGTGAGTAACTCGCGCACCTGCGGCTCGGCTTTTCCGCGCAGGTAGCTGTCATAGTCCTTGGTCGAATCCGGACCAAAATCCCAGGTGTTGCCCGCACCGTTCGGTTCGTGCCAGTCTTGTGATTGCGAGTAGTAGAAGCCGAGCCTGATGCCTTGTTTCGCGCAGGCGGCCGCGAGCTCTTTGAGGACGTCGCGCTTGAACGGCGTGGCGTCGACAACGTTGAAGGGACTCGCCTTCGACTTGAACAACGCGAATCCGTCGTGGTGCTTGCTCGTGATGACGATGTACTTCATCCCGGCGTCCTTGGCGAGCTTCGCCCAGGCGTCGGCATTGAACTTCACCGGATTGAACTGCTTGGCGAGCCTTGAATACTCGGCGACGGGGATCTTCGCGCGATTCATGATCCATTCGCCGATGCCGGGAACGGTCTGTCCCTTCCATTCCCCGGCAGGGATCGCGTAGAGACCCCAGTGAATGAACAGGCCATACTTGGCGTCGCGAAACCACGCGAGTCGCGCCTCGCGCGCGGAATCGGGACGCGTCTCCTGAGTCCGCGCGACCGATGGCGATGTAGCGAGCGCGATCAACGCGGCGCACGAGACGATCGAGGGCATCGAAAGCGATCGGACTGGCATCACGGCCTCGCGGCGACGGAGTTTAAACGTTTAACTACCCACGGCGCGCAAAGCTTACGAGACTCCGAACCGCGGCACAAGTCCGCTGTCGAAATGCATTTCAGCCAGCCCCATCAACGAGAACAATGGTGAGACTCGTCGGGCCGTGAGCTCCAATCACCAGTGCCTGTTCAATGTCCGCCGTCTTCGACGGACCGGCGACAAACACACCGAATCCGTCGCGTGCGACGTCGAGCGACGCATAGCCCTCGTGAAGATCGGCAACGATGCACGCACGATCGACAATGATTATTACGTTGGTGGCCAGAAACACGGCTGAACGATGGCGAAGTCGCGACAATGGCAGCCAGACGGCACCGTTTTCGGCGACGGCCAACGTCGCTTCGCAAATGAAAACGTCGGTGTCGGCGAACGAGTGTGGCGACCGCTCCTCGCCAGCGGCATCGCTGGCTTCCATGACCGAGACTCGTCTTCCCCGATCGGGATACGCCGCGGCGATCAGTCGAGGCAATTCCGAACGCGGGCCCTCGACGAATCGTGCCCCGACCAACGCAACGCTCCCCGCAAACGTCTCTTTCAAGTCGGCTGGCTGCGGGAAACGAGCGACGACCGACCGAACATCCGGCCGCGCGACGTCCGCGGGCTTCGCGTCGCGAATCGCGGCCATGATCGATTCGCGGGCGTTCATTGCTCTCCGCCTGGACGTCGTGAGGTCCGGTTCGCCTTGTACCACGCGCGAAAGCTCTGCGGCGCCGGTACGGGAACGTCACGATCGCGCGACCACGGCGCGGCAACGGCGGCGGCGATCGACTGCGGCAACATGCGCAGCGCCAAACGCGTCGCACGGCCGAGAAACGCGAACACGCGCGGCTGTGCAAGAACGGTCGCTCCAATGCGCGCGGCGTACCGCTTCTTCGCGGTGACGTGTCCCACATCAACGATAATTTGTCGCCACCGATAGAGCTGCGCGTCGAGATCGATCTTCACGGGACAGACCGCGGTGCACGAACCGCACAACGTCGATGCAAACGGTAGCGATGCATACTTCTTTAAATCGATGCCCGGAGTGAGTACCGAACCGATCGGCCCTGGCACGGTCGAACCGTAACTATGCCCACCCGACCGTCGATAGACGGGACACGTGTTCATGCACGCACCGCATCGAATGCACTTGAGCGATCGCCAGAATTCCGCGCGACCAAGCTGTGTCGTGCGTCCGTTATCCACGAGCACAATGTGGAGTTCTTGTCCCTCGCGAGGGCGATGGACATGCGACGTGTAGACGGTCAGTCGTTGCCCGGTGCCGCTGCGCGCGAGGAGCCGCAGAAAGACGGCCAGCTCCGCCGTTCCGGGAATTATTTTTTCGATCCCCATCGACGCGATGTGGATCGGTGCCAGCGCGATCCCAAGATCGGCGTTGCCCTCGTTCGTGCACACAACGATGCCGCCCGTCTCGGCGATGGCGAAATTCACGCCGGTGAGCGCAGCCTCCGCCCCGAGAAAACGCTCGCGCAAGTGGCCGCGTGCCGCGGCGACGAGCGCGATCGCATCGCTCATACCGGGTTCTGTTCCAAGCTGCGCGGCAAAAGTCTCGGCGATCTCTTCCTTCTTGAGGTGAATCGCCGGCATCACGATGTGACTCGGGTGCTCGCGACGCATCTGCACGATGCGCTCGCCGAGGTCGGTGTCGACGACGTCGATGCCGCGCGCCTCGAGAAACGGGTTGAGCCCGCACTCCTCGGTGAGCATCGATTTGCTCTTGACCAACTTGCGAACGCCGTGCGACTCGAGGATACGGTGCACGATCCGATTGTGCTCCTCGGCAGTGCGCGCCCAATGAACGACCACGCCATTCGCCGTCGCCGCCGACTCGAACATGAGCAGATACTCATCGAGCCGCGACAGCGTATGCTCCTTGATGCTGGACGCAAGCTCGCGCAACGTTTCCCATTCGGTGACGTCGGTCATCGCGTGATCGCGCTTTTCGCGAACGAACCAGAGCGCTTCGTCATGCCAGGTCACGCGCTCCGGATTCGCATTGAATCGCGCCGCCGCGGCCGCATGATCGACGACCGTGGGCTCGACGACAGGCAGCGTTCGCGACGCTGTCACGCGACCGCCACCGGACCGGCCAGCACCTCTGCCACGTGCAGCATTGGCATCGGTCGACCGTCGCGATCTGCGAGTCCGCGCAAATGCATCACGCACGAGACGTCGGTCGAGACGATGATATCTGCGCCGCTGCGTCGATAATCTCGGAGCCGATCACGCCCCATTCGTGCCGACACCTCGGGCTCGGTCACGCTGAAGGAGCCCCCGAAGCCGCAACACTCGTCCCGCCTCGCCGGTTCGGCGAAGGTCATTCCTTTGACCGTTTCGAGAAGCGGGCGCACTTTGTCGAAGGGTGCCACACGAGTCTCGCTCGGCGACGCGAGCCCGAGTCCGCGCAACGCGTGACAGCCGATGTGCACGGCGACGCGCGCTGCGCATTCCGCCCGGAGCGCCGCAACGCGTTCGACCCCGACGACATCGTGTAGGAACCTGCAGAACTCGATGCCTCGCGCGGCGACGCGCGCTCCGTCCGCGCCGAATGACGACGCATGCGACAGAACGTGCGTGGCGCAGCTACCCGAGAGAATGATCGTGGTGTCATATGGAGCGTAGGTGCGTACGAACTGCGCGAGCGCCGCGTCGCCAAAACGTTCGAATCCCGCATTGGCCGGCGGCTGGCCGCAACAGGATGCGCCGCCCGGAACGTCGACACTCAGCCCCAGGCGCTCGAGCACATCGAGCGCGGCGATCGCGACCTTCGGGAAGAACTGATCCACGAAACACGGAACGAACAGCGCGGTACTCACCGCCTCGGCGACGGTCGGCTGGCGGTGGCCTGCGGTCCATTAGTCGGCTTCGCGTCCGGTGGCAGATCGTGCGGATCGATCCGGATAACGAGGTAGGTGGTGTTCGCGTTGCTCGTGTTCTTGAGCCCGTGCAGCTCGTTGGACGCCATGAAGATCACGTCACCGGCGTGCGCGAGTCGAGTCTTCGTGCCTTGAAGGACTTCAACGACGCCTGTGCGCACGACCATGAGCTCCTCGTGCGCATGACGATGAGGCGGATGCGGCGACTGCCCTGGCGCAAGAGTGGTCTCGTGCATCTCGAGCTTGGAAAGGATCGCCGTGAGCGTGTCGACGAGCGAACGCTGATTCGCCGGCCCATTCCGCGCGCGGGCGCTGTCGGCGGGAAACACGGTCGAGCGCAGCGGCGCCTGCGCGGCGGTGGTCGCGGTCGAAAGCGCGATGCCACATACCGGGAGAAGGACGCGATGGAAGATGGATCGAGGCATGGTCGCTCCCGTGGGTCCAAGTCGATGGAGGCATTCCCTCGTCGCGGCAAATTACGGCCTCGACGGTCGAGCGGTCAGTGCTTGCCACTTAGACGTTTAAGTAGCATCATCCGCGCATGGCCAGTTTTGCGAAACAGCGCTCGGATTGGAGCGCCGCCCTTTCACCGGCTCTCGCCAACTCGACCCATGCCCAACTCTTCGCGTCGCACCTTCGTCAAGACGTCGCTGCTCACGGTTGCTGGTGTCGCGCTCCCGGCTCGCGCGTGGAGTAAAGTGCTCGGGTCGAACAGCGATCTTCGCGTCGCTGTCATCGGTCTTAACGGCCGAGGCAAGAATCACCTGAGCAGTTTGGCGAAAATCACCGGCGTTCGCGTCGTCGCCCTCTGCGACGCCGATACCGCCGTGCTGGACGTGGTCAAACCGACGGTGAACGGCGGCGACGTCAAAACGTACCAGGACCTTCGCGAGCTTCTCGCGTCGCCGGACATCGACGCCGTCACGATCGCGACGCCGAATCATTGGCACTCGCTCGCGGCGATCTGGGCGTTGCAAGCCGGCAAGGACGTTTACCTCGAGAAGCCTGTCTCGCACAACATCTGGGAAGGCCGACAACTCGTCAACGCGTCGCGGAAGTACGGCCGCGTGATCCAAGCCGGCACGCAGATCCGATCAGGCGAGGGCCTCCGTGAAGCCGTGCAATGGGTTCGCGCGGGCAACATCGGCAAGATCACCGCGTCCCGCGGCTTCTGCTACAAGCGGCGCGACAGCATCGGCAAAGTGAACGGGCCGCAGCAGGTGCCGGCGTCGATCAACTACGATCTCTGGACGGGACCCGCGCCGCTCGTCGCGCCCATGCGCAACACGAAGAACGGACCCGTGCATTACGACTGGCACTGGTTCTGGCTCTACGGAAACGGAGACGTCGGCAACCAGGGCATTCACCAGATGGACGTCGCGCGTTGGTTCCTTGGCGAATCAGGGCTCCCGACTCGCTCGCTCAGCATTGGCGGCCGCCTGGGCTACGTCGACGACGGGCAAACGCCGAATACACAAGTCGTCATTCATGAATACCGGACAGCGCCGCTGATTTTCGAGGTGCGCGGACTTCCTTCGCGTGCGGGACTCAGCGGCTCAGGCGTGGACCCTCGAGAGAACGCCGACACCGCCGGCATGGATTCGTACCGCGGCGTCGGCATCGGGAACGTGATCGACTGCGAAGGCGGCAGCGTGATCATCAAGAACTACACCTCGGCGACCGCGGTCGACAAGAACGGCACGGTGATTAGAGAATTCAAAGGGACCGACCGCCACATGCAGAATTTCATCGACGTCGTCCGCAGTCGGAAACCGGCCGATCTCTACGGTCCCATCGAAGAGGGCCACGTGTCGAGCGCCCTCTGTCACCTCGGCAACATCTCGCACCGACTCGGCGCCGCAACGTCGGACGGCGAGCTTCACGAAAAGGTGAAGGGTAGCGCTGCACTCAGCGAGGCACACGGCCGCATGGTCGAGCACTTGCGCGCCAACAACTGCAACCTCGGCCAGACGCCACTCACGCTCGGCGTACCGTTACTCGTCGATCCGTCAGCGGAGCGATTCAAGGGACCGGACGCCGCTCGCGCGAACGCGATGCTGACGCGGGAGTATCGGGCGCCGTTCACGGTGCCGTCGATCGCCTGAGGCTAAGGGATCGCGCCGACAACGCTGACTTTGACCGGGGCGTCGATGCGCTGGGCCATCTCGTCCAGATAGTTCCACCACGATTGCGGCGTGGGGAAATCGCCGCTCGCGGTCCACCCCGCGCCGACGTAGTGCACGACCGGGCTCCCTGATGTCGCTTTGCTCACCGCCATGTAGTGACCGAATGCTTCCTTCCAGTCACTGACTGACGCGCGCCGAAGCAGCACCGCTGTGCCCATTTCGCCGTGACCGCCGGCCTTGGGCGTGACGGGTCCCCACCCGGTGAGCCACGCCCACCCGTTGTTCTTGCTCATCGTGCCGATCATTCCAGGACGCTTCACTGTTCCGATGACGTACGGAATCTCGCCGCCGTTCGGCGTCGTGAAGATGCTCGTCGCTCGGTAGAGATTCGACCCGGCATCGATCGCGATGCGCTTGACCTCGGCGACCTGCGTGCCGCCGACGTTCCACGGATCATACTTCAACTCGAAGATCGCGCGAATCGGACCGCCGGCGATGATGCGCCAGAACTTGAAGTTGTCGGCGCGCCAGATCGTGTCGTTCTTCCAGCCAGCCGTTCCGCCATTGCCGAGCGTTTCGCCGACGTCGTAGAAGTCGGCGCCTTCGCCCGTGTCGACATGGTACGACTGATGATCTTTGCCGTCTTTCGCGTACCATTTCTCGATGATCAGCGCACGCGTTCTCTTGTTCCAGACGTCGATCCCGCTGCTCGACATCGCCTGCGGCGTCTTCTTCAGACCTTCGCCGTAGATCCGGAATGCGACGCGATCACTCTCCCACGCGACGTCATCGCGCGGATCGTCATGGCGCACGGCAACCTTGGGCGCGTACGTCTGCGTCGGCGCCGACGCCTCGACCGTAAAACGCCTCGATTCCTTTTCGCCGAAATCGCCCTGAAAGATGAGCGCGTCCATGGTCCCGTTGCCGTCGTCGTCGACGACCTGCGACGCGATCTCTCGCCCCTCGGCGTCCATTACTCGCACACGATCGGTCGCGACATTGTTGAGTCGTCGCTGGAGATCACCCCACGGGACGGACACCGTCTCGTTGTGGCGCGCGAGCGCGAGAGGATTCTCGACCCGAATGGTGACACGCGATGGAGCGCTCGTCTGACCTTTCAAGACCGGTGCGACGACCAACGCGAGACTCAAGGCGATGCTCGAGTACGACGTGACGGGTTTCATTTGATGGCTCTCGTAATTACTCCAGGAATTGTCCCTTCCGCCGAAGCAGCGCCTCGACGAAATAGTAATCCGCGTACACGAGACCAACGTCGACCTCCGCATGCTGTGGACGACCACCCGTCGAGTGCGCGAGGATCGCCCCGGCACGCGTGGGCGGAGCTAGGTCGTACGAGGCGAGCGACTCGAGCAACCGATCGGCGGCGGCACGATAGCGCGCAGCCGATTGCGTATCACTTCGCCGCGCGAGGTCGTACAAGCCCGAGGCCGCGATCGCCGCGGCCGACGCATCGCGTTCGGTATTTGGAATCTCGGGGTGGCGAAAGTCCCAATAGGGCACTCCGCCCGACGGCAAATGCGCGATGAACCAATCCGCAGATCGCTCTGCCGCGCGGAGGAGCTCCGGCTGTCGCGTGTGACCATAGGCCGCCGCCAGTCCGTGAATCGCCCATGCTTGTCCGCGAGCCCACGCTGACGTGTCGGCATAGCCCTGCCATGTCGTCGTTCGCTCGAGCATGCCTGTTGCGGAGTCGAACAGTGCAACGTGCGCGGTGCTTCCGTCGGCGCGCACATGCGCTCGAGCCGACGTGAGCGCATGTCGTTCCGCGATGCGCGACCACGAGGAGTCGCCGCCGTGCGATCCCGCCCAGAAGAGCAGCTCGAGATTCATGAGATTGTCGATGATCACCGGATACTTCCAACCCCGTCGTGCATCGGTGGCATTGTCCAGGTCCCACGACTTGATCGCACCGACGACCGGATTGTACCGCGTCGCGAGCGAGCGGCTCGCGTCCATCACGACATCCCGATAGTGCGGATCCTTGGTGAGCAGATATCCATGACCGAAGCTGTTGAAGATCATGAAGCCGAGGTCGTGCGTCGTGGTGATGCGCTTATTCGCCTCGAGTCCCGCGGTCCAGCGCTCGGCAAGGCGCCGCCATTCCGGTGCATGAGTATTTTGATACATATACCATAGCGTGCCGGCGAAGAAGCCACTCGTCCATTGATTGGCGGGACGCTGCTCCCAATTGCCGTCGGGCTTCGTCGCGCGAGGATAGCCCGCCGCTGGGTCGAGTGTTGTCGCCGTGCGCCGCAACTGCTCGGCAACCCGCGCCAGTAGACTGTCGGTGAAGGCGTCGGGTGAAGCGGATCGTCGGGCTGCCCCGGGAAAGTTGAACCGGGACAAATCGCCTCGACGCGCGTCCGCGGAGAGATGTTGGAGCGCCCGCACGAAACTCGGATCATCCAACGTTGCGGCCGCCCGCCGAAGTGGTGGAAGGAACACGGCTGTGCCAACGGGACTCACGTCGGCCGCGGGAAACTTGATGTTCGGATCGGCATACGGTGCGACGAAGCGGAGCGCCGCCTGAATGCTTCCACCCGACGGTGCCGTATAGCGCCAGAGATCGACGCCGACGTGCCGGCTCATCTCGGCAAGCATGGTGAACGCGTCGAGGTTGAACACGCTGTAGTGCAATGGACGCGTGCGCTCGAGCTCGAGCGGCTGACTGCCATCGGCCTTGATCTGCGATCCAATGCGAGCCTTCGCGCCATCGTCGAGCGTCTTCCGCGCGAGAGCGCTGTCTCCAACGAACAATGCCAGCGACGCGATTTGCGCGTCATAGAAGGTGCCGTGATTGTTCAGCGCGGCGCGCTCCTCGCGCCCGTTCGCGCTCTCCAGCATCCAGCTGAGATAAGACTTTGCCCACGCCACCATCGCCTGCTCGTCCGCGGCGCTCCATCCCGGTGCGCCGTCGAGTAGGCACAACGCGTCGACGAGATCTGGCAGCGTCCGGGTATCGATGATCCCGGTTCCGCGGCCGTCGTTGACGCCGACGACGGCTTGCGCGTAGCGGAGGTTGGGATTCATTCGCGTCGCCGTGTCGAGAAAGAACACGTGCAAGAGCTTCGACGCACCCTGGGAGTATCGCGCGTCGCCGGTGAAGTAGTACGCGAGAGCCAGACTTTCGATGCGCACGATCGTTGTCTGCAGCCGCGTGCCGTCGTGATCGGTCCGGCTTTCGGGATAGACCTCGCCGTCTCGTCGGATAAAGGGCAGCCCGTTAGGCTTGCTCGGATCGGGCCACCAATAGGGCGCCATGCTCATGTAGTCATGCCTGTCGCCGCTTGGCGGAATCCTTTTCTTGTGCACCACGGACAGAGGAGCGCTCGCAAGCGCGGCGCGCGCGCTGTCGATCAACACGTCGAACGTTGGCTTGAGTGACGTGTCACCGGCGGCTAGCAGGCGTTTCGATTCCGCAAGCCGCTCGCCGCGCATGAGAATCGTTTGCGGCGCCGTTGTGACAACGAGCGGCGCCTGTCGAGTCGCGGCGCGATTCCCCGGAGCCGCACACGCGATTCCGAGCGCAGTCGCGACAATGATACACACGTCGGACCTCATGACGGTCCCCGCTTTTCAATTCCCTCCCACAAGCCTTGCAGGTACGTCGCGCCGAGCGCGCGGTCGTACAGTCCATAGCCGGGGCGACCCGTCTCGCCCCAGATCATCCGCCCGTGATCGGGACGGATCGGACCCGTGAATCCGCTCTCGTGAAGCGCCGACAGCACAGCGTGCATGTCGACGTTGCCGAGCCGTGACGGATGCGGGCTCTCATTGAATTTCTTTTCCCCGGTCCATTTCACGTTTCGGCAGTGCGCGAAGTGTATGCGTCCGCGCGCCCCGAGCTTGGCGGCCATTCTCGGCAGGTCGTTGGACGGATCGGCGCCGAGTGATCCCGTGCAGAAGGTCACGCCATTCGCGGGGAGATCGACCAGACGCGTGAGCCGGTCGAGATTCTCGCCGTTCGTGACGATTCGCGGCAAGCCGAAGATCGACCACGGTGGATCGTCGGGATGGATCGCCATTCGTACGCCGGCGCTTTCCGCGACCGGTACGACACGCTGGAGGAAGTGCTCGAGGTTCTCCCACAAGCGTTCCGCGTTCACGTCTTTGTACGCAGCCAGAAGACCCTGCAGCGTCTTGGCGTCGTACGCGGTTGCCCATCCCGGCAGATCGCCAGTTCCTCGCGAGAGATCGATGCGTGCAAGCGCCGCATGGTCGTACGCGAGCGCCGTCGAGCCGTCGGGTTGGCGCATCGCGAGATCGGTGCGGGTCCAATCGAAGATCGGCATGAAGTTGTAGCAAAGAACTTGAATGCCGACCTCGCCCATGTGTCGTACGCTTTCGGCGTATTGATCGACCAGACGATCGCGTGTCGGACGTCCGAGCTTGATGTCCTCGTGGATGGGAATGCTCTCGATCACCGCGAGTGACAACCCGGCCGCATCGATCCGCGATGCGAGGTCAGCGATCTTGTCTCGCGGCCAGACGTCGCCCACGGGCACATCGTACAACGCGCTCACCACGCCCGTGACTCCGGGAATCTGCCGGATGTAGTCGAGGGGAATGGCGTCATTCATGCCAAACCAGCGAAAGGTCATCTGCATGGTGGAGTCGGCGGCTTACGAGTACGCTGGGGGCATGGTGGGATGTCAGTCGAGGCGGACAATGCGGGACGATGTTGATGTCGTCAATACTAGCGTGGGGCGCACTTGACTAATCCGCGCACGGCGTTGACGTGTTCATCATGCGCCGCTCCGACGCCGGTCGACCGAGTAAAATAATGGGCACGATTCGTCGTCGGTCGGCTCGGAGCGCCGCGCAAGCTCGGGTCATGCTCGCCGTCGCCGTGGCAGCCGGAGCGCTCTACGCATGCATGCGCGCCGCGCCCGTTCTATCGACGCCGAACGCCTCCGCATCGACAGTCTATCGTCCGTCATCGGCCGAGAGCGCGTTCATCGACACGCTCTCGCGCCGTACGTTCGATTTTTTTTGGCAGACGACGAATCCACGAAATGGTTTGACGCCGGACCGCTGGCCGACAAAATCGTTCTCGAGTGTCGCGGCGGTCGGCTTCGCGCTCACAGCGTATCCGATCGGCGTCGAGCACGGATGGGTGACGCGCGACGCCGCGCGTGAGCGAGTGCTCACGACGCTTCGGTTCTTCTGGAACGCACCGCAAGGCGCGCAAAGCACCGGCGTGACGGGGTATCACGGCTTCTTTTACCACTTCCTCGACATGGAGACCGGGCAGCGATTCGAGCACGTCGAGCTCTCCACGATCGACACCGCGCTGTTGCTTGCCGGGGTGTTGACCTGCCGCCAGTACTTCGATCGCGACGACGCCGCCGACCGGGAAGTTCGTTCGCTGGCTGACTCGCTTTACTCCCGCGTCGATTGGAAATGGGCGACAGACGGTACGCCGGTCGTGAACATGGGTTGGCGGCCGGATGCGGCACCGAATCAAAACGCGAGGGGATTCAACATCAGCAGCTGGCGCGGCTACGACGAGGGGATGCTCCTCTACGTCCTCGCGCTCGGCTCGCCGACGCACTCGATCGACCCCGTCGCGTGGACCGAATGGACGCGCTCTTACGCCTGGGATCGATTCTACGGCCAGGACTACGTGCAGTTTGCTCCGCTGTTCGGCCATCAGTATTCGCATATATGGATCGACTTTCGCCGCGCGCAGGACGATTACATGCGCGGGCGCGGAATCGACTACTACGAGAACTCGCGTCGCGCTACGCTCGCGCAGCGTGCCTACGCGACGGCAAATCCAGCTGGGTGGCGCGGGTATGCGGCGGACGCGTGGGGCTTGAGCGCGAGCGATGGACCGCTCGACTCGACGGTCACTGTGGACGGCACGCGGCGAACCTTTCACACCTACTGGGCGCGCGGTGTCGCCACGACCGAGATGAACGACGACGGCACGCTGGTGCCGACGGCGGCCGGCGGCTCGATCGCATTTGCGCCCGAGGTCGCCATATCAGCACTGATTTCGATGCGGCGAACATACGGTGATGACTTGTTCGGGCGTTATGGTTTTGTCGACGCGTTCAACCCAACGCTCCGCACGCCAGGGATTCAACTCCACCACGGCCGCATCGTGAGCGGACTCGGGTGGTTCGACACGGATTACCTTGGCATCGACCAGGGTCCGATCCTGGCGATGATCGAAAACTGGCGCTCCGAATTCGTCTGGAACTTGATGCGCCAGAACGCCGCCATCGTGCGCGGGATGTGTCGCGCTCACTTCACCGGCGGATGGTTGACGGACCGCTGCTGATCGCGTCGTCGCGCACCTCGGCATGTGAAATGCGGCCTTGGGTTGGTTCAGGTGTCACTCACCCTCCGGCCTTGAGGACCCATCACATGGCAGACACGCCCAAAGCCGACTTTTCCGATGTCCAGGGCGGCAGCTCGTCGACCGCGCCCAACGTGGATCAGCCGCGAACCATCACAGTGCAACCCGGCGACAGCCTGTCCAAGATCGCGAAGCGCGAGCTCGGCGACGCCAACAAATGGCACGCCATCTACGAGGCGAATCGCGACAAAATCAAGAACCCCGACCTCATCTATCCCGGCGAAGTGTTGACCCTCCCACCTAACGCGTGAGCATCTCACAATGAGACAATTCACATTGATCGCCGCCGCGGCGCTCGTCGCGCTGTGTGCCTGCGCCAAGGAGAAGACGTCGGACACCGCAAGCTCGGGCGGCGCGATCGCGCCCGATACCACGGCCGGCAAAACCGCGCTGCGAGTAGCCGACGTCACGCTGGGCCGTCACGTCGATGCCACCAAGAAGGTGACCGACGCGACCGACACCTTCACTCCGAAGGATTCGATCTTTGCCTCGGTCCACACCAGCGGCGCTGCCAACGGCAAGCTCACCGCGCGCTGGACATTCCAGGACGGACAGGTCGTCGACGAGCGTAGCGAAACGATCACGGGCAAGGGCGACGACTACACCGAGTTCCACATCTCGAAGCCGAGTGGTTGGCCAGCGGGCAAATACACGCTGCACGTGCTGGTCGACGGGAACGACGTACAGACAAAGGACTTCACCGTCAAATAACCGCTGGCTCGGAGGCAACACCCATGGCCCTCCTCGACACGATTCAAGGACATCTCGGGCAATCCGAGGTCAATCAGATCAGCCAGCAACTCGGCGTCAATCCGGCGCTCGCCCAGACGGCGATTGCGGCGGCCTTGCCGATGATTGTGGCCGGCATGGCGAAGCACGCGTCCCAACCCGCCGGCGCAACAGCGATTCAACAAGCCGCGGAAAACCACCAGGATGTCGTCGACGATGTCGGTACTGTTCTTCAAGCTGGGCCGCCGGCTGACAACAGCGGGTTGCTCGGCCGAATCTTCGGACACCACAACGATGTGGTGCAGGATGGCGTGCAGCGCGCGAGCGGCCTCGACACGGAAAAGGCCGGCAAACTACTCATGATGTTGTCGCCGATCGTGCTCAGTGTCCTCGCGCGAAAGCACTTCGGTAACGAACAACAGACGAGTCCGACGCAGGTCAGCGATACGCTGCAACAAGAGGCGCAGACCGCGCAGCAACAGGTTCAGCGGCAAGCGCCGAACATCGGCGGGATCCTCGGCCAGATTTTCGGCGGCAGGTGACCGCCCGCAAGCGCGACGAGCCAACCACTTGAGAGTGGTTGGCTCGTTCGATTAGCAGGGGTGGGACTCGAACCGTCTCGGCAATGCTGACGAGACGGCGACTCACCATTCCGCTTGCACCCACCCGCGCTTCTCCATTCGGCGAAGCGCTGGGCAGAGAGATCCCTCCTCCACGCTGATCGCGGTTTGACTCGTGGTCTCGATCCACAGTCCAACCCCGTATCCGTGCATCGGGCCCCCGCTCAAGGTCTTCAGTACGAGAGTTTCGAGCGTCCCTTGAGGCAGTGCGAAATCCGAGCTCGTCATTTCTCCCCTTCCCTAGTTCGACTGGCATATTCTTACC
>DASYSU010000466.1:0-1709 GCA_036002925.1 Gemmatimonadaceae bacterium
CCGCGAGGTGGTCGATCACATCGTTCGCCAACGCATCGAGCAGGGACAACTCGCCGACGCGCCGCTCACCTTGCGGCAAATCGAGATCATCAAGGAAGAATTCACGCGCGTGATCGTCGGCATGTACCACAACCGCATCGATTATCCGGCGGCGATGGGCGGAGTCACCTCGGAGTTCGCGTCCGCATGACGCTCACCGTCGACGTGGCGGCGGACGGTGTCCGGTTGCCGCTGAGCCGCGCGCGTGTCAGCGAGGTCGCGCGCCACGCGCTTCGAAGCGAGCGAGTAAAAGACGCGCTCGTCTCGATCACGTTCCTCGATCGCCGCGCCATTGCGCGGCTCAACACGACGCACCTCGGCCACACCGGGGCGACGGACGTCATTTCGTTTGGCTTCGTTCGCGCGACACCGCGCGATCCGGTGATTGGCGACATCTACATTTGTCCCGATGTCGGTCGCGAAAACGCAAAAGCGCGACATGCACCGGTGCGCGAAGAGATTGCCCGCCTCGTTGTGCACGGTGTGCTCCATGTGCTCGGCCACGACCACCCTGATGAGCGTCGCGAGAGCTCGGATATGTGGCGGCGTCAGGAGCGACTCGTTCGTCGCGCGAGCAGTGGGGCGAAACGATGACGCAACTCTGGGCGTGGCTGATCGGAATCGTCGCCGTCGGGGCAGCGGCGGTGCTTGCTACGGCGGACAGCGCACTGCTGGCACTCCACGCGCTCGAATCGTCTGCGTTGTCGGGCGCTGCCTTCGCCGACCGCGAACGGAAACATCGCGCCCTGTCGATGGGGCGCGTGCTGGCCTACGTCGCCGCCGGCGCCGCGTTGGCGCAGGCCATTGGGATTGGAGATCGTGACTTCGCCCCCAGGATCGCGCTCGTTGCTCTCGTTGCGATCGTGGTCTGCACGATCGCCGAATGCGTCGGTCGTGCGATCGGCTACGCCGATCCGTCGTTGATGCACGCACGGCTCCAGCCGGTGATCGGAGCGGTTGGCACCCTGCTGAGTCCAGCCGTCGCGTTGGGTGCGGCGATCGAACGCGCGCTTCATGCCATTATCCCCGTTTCGGACACGGCGGAAGACGACCTCGAGACGTCGACCGAACAATTTCGGGAAGTCGTCGCGGCCGAAGCCGACGTGTCGACGGCGGAGGAGGAGCTCATTCACGGCGTCTTCTCGCTGGGAGATACGGAGGTTCAGGAGGTCATGGTGCCTCGGGTCGACATCGTCGGCATCGACGCGGCGACCAACTGGTCGGAGGTGCTCGACCGCGTGCGAAGCTCGGAGCACGCGAGGTTCCCCGTTTTCCGCGACACGCTGGACGAAGTGATCGGTATCCTATACGCGAAGGACATTCTGCCGGCGATCATCGCCGACGAGGAACCGCCGTCGTGGCTCTCGCTCGCACGGCCGCCGGCGTTCATTCCGATCTCTAAGCGCATCGACGCGCAGCTCCGCGAGTTCCAGGCGACGCGGACGCACATCGCGATCGTCAGCGACGAATACGGTGGCACCGCCGGTTTGGTGACGATCGAGGACATTCTCGAGGAGATCGTCGGCGAGATCCGCGACGAATACGACGTCGAAGAACCGCACATCCGGCAAGAGGGAACGATGCGGTATTGGGTCTCCGGGCGGGTTCCACTCGACGAACTGTCGGAGCGCCTCGACGTCGATTTCAGCATCGAGGATGTGTCGACCGTC
>DASYSU010000467.1:0-11756 GCA_036002925.1 Gemmatimonadaceae bacterium
ATGTCGAGCGGCGGTGGCGTCGCGATGCCTCCGGTGCTGCTCGGCGGTCCGGGAATGTTCCGGAAGGCGCTCACCGTTTACATCGGGGCGTTCGTCGTTGTAGCGATCGTCGCCAAGGCAGCGATCGTAGGCATCGGGCTACCTGATTGGGTCTTCCCGGGCTCGCTCATCGTGATGGCGCTCGGGCTGCCCGTGGTTTTGTGGACGGGCTACGTGCAACGCGTGACGCGCCGGGCGATGACTGCCACGCCGACGTATACACCCGGTGGCACACCAGCCGCGACGCACGGCACCATGGCGGCGATCGCGCTCAAGGCCGCGCCGCATGTGAGCTGGTACCGCACGGCGCGCGGCGGGATGTACGCGTTCGGCGCATTCATCGCGGTCATCGCCGCGTTCATGGCGATGCGCGCGCTCGGCATTGGTCCATTTGGATCGCTGTTTGCCGCGGGACGTCTCAATCGGCGCGACTCGATCCTGCTCACCGACTTCCGCACGACGAATGTCGACTCGACGCTCGGTCGCGTGGTGAGCGACGCGGTGCGGTCCGGGCTGTCCGGATCGTCGGCGTTCACGCTCGTGCAGCCGGCGGAGATCGTTTCGACGCTCGAGCTCATGCAGCGCGCGCCGACCACGCGTGTCGACTCGAGCGTCGCGCGCGAGATTGCGCTACGAAAAGGGATCAAAGCCATCGTCGACGGCGACGTCACCGGCGTGCCGGGCGGATATATCGTTTCGATTCGACTTGTCCGCGCCGATTCCGGCGGCGAGCTGGCGTCGTTTCGCGAAACGGGAGATGGACCACGCGGACTGATCGACGCCGCGGATCGACTCGCGCGCGCGTTGCGAAGCAAGGCCGGGGAGTCCTTGCGCTCGGTGAACGCAACGCCTTCGCTCGCCGCCGCGGCGACGAGCTCACTGGAGGCCCTCAAGAAGTTCAGCCAAGGAGTGAGGTTCAACGCGCTCGGGGACGATCGAGCCGTAGCCCTTACGCGCGAGGCGGTAGCGATCGATTCCACGTTTGCCGAAGCGTGGAGCTTCCTTGCCGCCGTCCTGTCAAACTACGGCGGCGGCCAGTCGGCAATCGACTCGGCGATGACCCAAGCGTATCGATATAGAGATCGCCTGACGAACTTCGAGCGGGACATGGTCATCGCGCGCTACTTCGGGCTCGGCCCCGGTCGTGATCGAGCGAAGGCCATCGCCGCGTACGACGCTATTCTCCAGCGCGGCGACAGCAATACGCGCGCGATGGTCAATTTGGGCGAAATGCTCCGAGACCGGCGCGAATACGCGCGCGCCGAGTCGCTCAATGTCGCGGCGGATCGGCTCGAACCGGGAAGCGGAACCGCACCTGGGAATGCGCTCGAGCTCCAGTTGGATCAGGGAAAAATCAAAGAAGCGGCGGCGACCTTGGAACGCCTCAAACAAAACGCCGCGCCCTACGGCGTGGCGCGGGAGATATCGCTGGCTTACGCGGAGCGCGACAGCCAACGGCTTCGCTTTCTGAACGACAGCCTCATGCGAACGAGCGGAGACGGACGCCGACGCATTGGGATGCCATTGGCGCAAAGTCTTGCAGCCGAGGGCGGGCGACTGCGAGAGTATGCCTCGCTGGTGAAACAAGCCCGCGGCAGCCGGTCGCCCGCGCCGAACGCCGCAATCGCCGACGTCGCGCTCGAGATCGTGGTCAAAGGACCGTCGCCCGCTGCCGTCGCGCGGCTCGATAGCGTCATCGCCAAAATTCCTTTCCGCGATTTGCCGATGATTGATCGGCCGTACTTTTTCGCGGCGTGGACGCTCGCGCGCGCGGGAAACGCGGAGAAGGCTCGTGCGATGATCGCGAGGTACCGCGCCGAGATGACTGACACGTCGATCCGTCGCGTCCAGGAGGCGGATCTCCACGGCGTACTCGGCGAGATCGCGTTGGCGGAGGGAAAGCCGCGCGACGCGTTGGCCGAATTTCGACGGAGCGACGTGGGCTACGACGGAGCACCGGTCAACGAGTGCGCTCCCTGCTTGTCGTTCGACCTCGCGCGGGCCTACGACGCCGCCGGAAAACCGGATTCCGCCGCGCTGTTCTTCGAGCGGTACGTCGCGACGCCGTACTGGAACAAGCTGAACATCGACATGGACCCGATTCGCTTGCCGGCCATTCGCGAGCGGCTGGGGCAACTCTACGAATCGATGGGGAAGACCGACAAGGCTGTCGAGCAGTACCGCGCGTTCATCGATCTATGGAAGAATGCGGACTCCGAGCTTCAACCGCGTGTGGCGGACGCGCGCAAACGACTCGCCGCTCTAACCCCGGTCGAGAAACCGAGACCGTGAGAGAATTGGATACCGGACCGAGGCACGGCGTGACTATCGCCCCGCCGAGCGTTGGGTGTGCAGCATCGACAGCCAGTTGGTCGTCACCACAATCTGCTTTTTGACGTCGCTCGGCTGCGCCATCAGAACGCGCCTGCCGTCCGGCGCGACGTCGTAGATTGTAATGGCATGCGTTCCAGCAATGTGCTCGCGCTTCGTGACCGTGAGCAACGCACCGTTCGTCTGCACCGTCACCACCGCGAGCGACCCGCCGGCTGAGCGATAATACAGACGCTTGCCGTCGCGCGACCACACAGGGAAGTCTCCCCCGTCGGTGGAGATCCGAATGCGTCCTCCAGGGGAGCGGAACGGCCGAACGTAGACCTGAGGCTGCGACCCGCGTTCGACGACATACGCCAGCCAACGCCCATCGAGCGACACGCGCGGGGCACAGCCGTACCCAAGCCCTTCATCTATCCCGAGCAGTTTTTCCGGGACTCGCCCGGCGAACGGTAGGTAGTACGCGTCCGTCGTGGTGAACGATCCTTTGCAGTAAACGATGCCGCGTCCATCGGGGGTCACGCTGGCGGCGAACACGCTCTCTCCGTTCGGCACTTTCACGAGGGACTCCGCCGAGTCACTGCCGTCCGCCGACTGCCACCAAATTCCTGGGTTTCGCTCGAACCAGCTGATGAAGACGAGTCGGCGGCCATCAGGCGTCCATTCCGGCGCGATGACATCGCCCCGCGTGGTGAGCGGCGAGAATGTCCGCGTCGCCACGTCGAACGTCCAAATGTTCGACGACGTCGTATCGGCACGCTGCTCGATGACGTTCACCGCGATCCGACGCCCGTCCGGTGAATATCGGACGGTGCCATTGTACGGTTGAGGTGCCAACAGGGTTCGATCATCGCTCGAAAGCGGATCGAGTCCGGCAGAGTCGGCGAGCACAAGGCGCGCCGTGGGCTGCCCGCGCTCGTACATCAGAGTCCCGGATAGCGACAACGACGCGGTGGGATTGTTGATGTTGGTCAGCCCGTCGATCACGCGCTCGGCATCGCTGCTGATCGTGTTGGAGCGTCGATCGAACCGCGCCGCCATCAGCGCACCACCGGCTGTGGTGTAGAGTACCCGCCCGTCGACCACGCCGGCGATGCCCTGCGCCAGCAATTTCGAGGTTTCGAATTTGCCGGTCTTCAGTGAACCCATCGCCAGGTAATCGTCCTCGGTGAATCCTGGTCCCCAGTCGAGGAAGAATACCGTTTCGCCGTCTTCCGCAACGAACGGGTAGCCATGAATGGTGTTCGGATGCGGCTTGAACACCTGTCGGGGTGCACCGCCAGTTGTGCTCATCAGCGATAGACCATCAGCCGATGGTTGGCCGCCCACCACAAGGGTTGTGTTGTCCGCCCACGCCACACCGCTCCAGAAGCGCGCCACGGTGGCCAGCGTCACTGACCGACCGCCGTCGAGCGGTACGATGCGCAGCTTGCCGTCGAATCCTATGACTGCGAGGCGTTTTTCATCGGGTGCAAAGGCGTATGTGCCAGCCCCAGTCGCCTCGGACAACGGGTGGGGGTCCACCTCGCCGAGCGAGCGCACGTACAGCTTCGTGGTCGTGTCCGACTGTACGATGAACGCGAACGTGCCGCCGTCCGGCGAGATACGCACGTCGCTGGTGGGTTGTCGAACGCCGCCGCTTGCAGGCGCATCGATGGTGAAGCTGACGCTTCGATTATCGCCGCGGTGGCTCGCCGCGGTCCACGCCGCGCTACCGGCGAATAACCCTCCGACCAACAGCGCCCCGACCAACAACGGGACGAGCGTCTTCCTTCCAGGCATGTCTGGTCCAACGCGGCGCGTCGCGCGATCGGCTCGTGTCGTGCGCGATGCGGCGGAGGTTGTCGACGAACCGGTTAACGTCGATTGCGACAGCGCTTCCGCGAACTCGTGGGCCGTTGCGAAACGGTCGGCCGGAAGCTTTTCGAGCGCGTGCAGCACGGCGTACTCCACCTGGTCACTCACGGCCTTCCGTTGAATGACGATGCCGCGCGGGTCTTCGCTCATGATCCGGCCAACGATCGCTTGCACGCTCGGCCCCGTGAACGGCGGCTCACCGACCAGCATCTCGTACGTCACCGCGCCCAGGGCATAGATGTCCGCTCGGGCGTCGATCGTCTTCTCACCCATTGCTTGCTCGGGACTCATGTACTGCGGCGTTCCCAGCGAGAGTCCCGTCTGCGTCATTCGGGCGCCGCCGGCGGTCTGCACGGCGAGCGCAATTCCGAAGTCGGCCACCAACGCATGCTCGCCCTGGAGCAGAATGTTCTCGGGCTTGATGTCGCGGTGAATGATTCCTTGCGCGTGGGCCGCGCCGAGTGCATCGGCGACCTCTCTCGCGATGCGCAACGCGTCGTCAATCGGCAGCTGCCGCTCACGCTGGAGTCGCGTGCGCAGCGTTTCTCCCGAGACGTACGGCATGACGTAATACAGGAGGCCGTCCGCTTCGCCGGAATCGAGCAACGGCAGGATATGCGGGTGCTGCAACTTGGCCGTCGTCTTGATCTCACTGAGGAACCGATCGCCGCCGAGTGCGGCGGCGAGGTCAGGGTGCAAAACCTTGATGGCGACGTCGCGATCGTGCTTGACGTCTCGCGCGAGGTACACTGTCGCCATTCCCCCCGCTCCGAGCTCGCGCTCGACGCGGTAGCGGCCTGCCAATGCGGTGTGGAGTTGATCAGGGAGGTTCACGGCCTATCCGGCGTCGGAGAGTGCCCAACATAGACCTTTGCGCGGAGATCGGCCACTACGCGGCTCACGCCGGTCGAGAAGCCGAGGCCTTCAGATGATGGTTCGCGCGTTTGTTTCTTGATGTGAGTTGCATCGAACGGCGTGACAGCGCGTCGTTGACGACGTCACGTGAGGCCGCGGCCAATGCCGATCGCAACTCCTAGGGTGGGACTAAGGCGCTGAGGCGGCCGAGCGATCTTACGCGGCGGTCGGGAACAATGACTGTCCCGAACACCGTTCCCAATTCAGTAGCAGGCTGGTTTGCATTGCAGGACCGTTGAAGCCCTGACGGTAGCGATTGCTGCCATCGCGATGCCGATGCTCCGTTGCGCCGTGACAATTGTTGTCGGTGTCGTGGCGATGGTCCGCTGCGCCCGGACGATGCGTAACGACTGAGTGGCGATTTGTACTGTCGGTGTTGCGATGGTTGGCGTCCGGGTGGCGTTCGCACCCGCGAGCGGTCGGATGACCTCCGAGCGTCGTCCTGTTGCGTTCATGCAGCAGTCTGTTCAGCTCAACAGCAGATCGTATGTCACGTTGGCGCGGTGCGATGGATGCACGGGGTGGTGCGATTCGACTGTCACTCGGTGCGATTCCGCTCTCACGCGGTGCGCCCGCCCTTTCAGGCAATGCGATGCGTGGCGCGATCGTGTCGCTTCGGCTCACCGAGCGGGACGATCTCCTCACCATCGTGTCGAATGCATTTGACCGCGTGCACGACGCGGCGCGCGGGGCGAGCGATGCGCTCATCGCGGGGGACGATCGTCGAAACGAGCGTGAGCTTCGTCGAGCGCTCGTGCATGATCGCGCACTCACGCGGTCGTGTAATCCAGTCGCGCGGAGCGACACGCTATTCGACGTGTCGGATGCCCGAATCGCGCCGGACGGTTCGCTCGCCGCGAGTGCAGATCGTCTCGCCAACGACGCCGCTTCGCTTGAACGCAAAGTCCGATCGGCGAATCGGGCGATCGCTTCGTCCGATCGCGCATTTGCCTTGTGCAACACGCCGTCGCGATCAGCTCCGCGCAACAGTCTGTAGACATGGCGCCGCAACACGATCATCTCAACACGTTGCGCTATCATCTCAACGCGTTGCACGGTCGTCGCGTCTAGTTGGACGATCAGGCTTCGACGCGGCACGATCATCGTGCAACGTTGCATGGTGACCGGTTCAGGCGACGCGACTGTCTGCATGGGATTCGTCGTTCATTATTCTTACTCTCCAAACGCGTCGCGAGTCGATGGGGAAGAGCGACAATGACGAACGGATCTCAACACAGCGACAGCGAGACCAGCATCGAGATAGCAGCATCCAGGCCCAAGATGCGATCCGAACGAACCCACTACTTCCTGGCACGAGTTGCGGTTTCGATTTGCTTCTGCCCCCGCCGCCCGCCCGACGTACCGCACATTCATTAGTCTCGGCTGAGAGACGCGGAGTTGTGTGTTCTCCTGGCCTATATAAGTAAGGCGCCACGACCGTCGAAACGCTCACATGGTTACCCCAACCTGTCCGGTTTCGTTTCGAAACATCGTTTTTAGGTAAGGCGAGAGAAACGTCGGCGAACGACCAACCGCCGCGTCCATCGCGCCGTTCGCCCGACCAACTCGCCTCAGCCATCACACATGCCACGCTCCGTACGCGCGACGGGCTTCGTCGCGCTTGTCGTCTTTGCTACCACCATCAGCGTTGAGGCGTGCAGCTCGACCACTGATGCAACCGCGATTCCGGAAAGTCCTGCGTTTTCGCTGATCGTCGACGCCGCGAGCCTATCGCTCACTCCCGGCGACTCAGCCAACATACGGATCACGGTGATCCGCGCGGGTGGATTGACGAGCGCGATCGCGTTCAGTGTCGCGGGCACGCCGGCCGGACTCATCGCCGCGATCGCGGCGCCGAGTAGCGCGGACAGTACGGCGCTGACGGTGAGTGCGTCCAAGACACTCGCCGCCGGCACCTACTCGATTGTCGTGAACGCGGCCGCCTCCGGCGCCGCCGAGCAACACGCGACGATCGAGGTGAACGTCGTTCCGGACAGTGGTAGCGTCGCGATCCGGTTCCTCGCATTGGGTGCTCACAGTTGCGCGATCACGAGCTCCGGTACCGCGTATTGTTGGGGATACAACGCGCACGGTGAGCTGGGCAACGGCGAAACGTCAATCGTCAACTCGACGCCCGTCGCGATAGTCGGCGGCCTCACGTTCCAGAGTCTCTCCGTCTCCAAGGTCGAAGGCGTGAGCTGCGGAATCGCGACCAGTGGTGCGGCGTACTGTTGGGGAGACAACGCCGAAGGGCAGCTTGGCGACGGCACCACTATCGAGCGACACACGCCAACGCCCGTCGCCGGAGGATTGACATTCAAGAGTATCGCCGTTGGCAACGGTCACGTGTGCGGGATCGCGACGACCGGCGTCGCCTCCTGTTGGGGAACGACACCGAATGGCGCGTTCGGCGACGGAACGATCGGCATGCACCTGACGCCGACCCCGACGGCGGTGGGAATGACATTCCAGAGCATCGTCGCCGGTAACGACTATACGTGCGCGCTCACCCCAGCCGGCGTCGCGTATTGTTGGGGACTCGGGCTCTCCGGTCAGCTGGGTAATGGAAGTGCCGCAATCAGCCGCACACCGGTTGCCGTGTCGGGTGGGCTGACGTTCCGTAGCCTCGTCGGTGGCGGATTATCCGTCTGCGGGCTGACGACCGGCGGGCAAGCGTACTGCTGGGGCGAGAACTTCTTTGGAACGCTGGGGGAGGGAACGAGCGCAACGGAGGGCGGAGCGACGCGGCGTCTCTCACCAACCGCCGTCGTCGGCGGACTGACGTTCGAGAGTCTCTCCGCCGGTTACGAGACGATGTGCGGGGTCACTGGACCAGACGCGGGCTACTGCTGGGGGTACAATTTTGGTGCAGTCGGTGACGGGACGTTCGATCATCGGTCGATTCCAACCGCGGTGCTTGGCGGTCTCGCCTTTCAGAGCGTCTCGAGCGGGACGGGATACAGTTGTGGCGTCACGGTTGGCGCCGCCGTCGATTGCTGGGGCGACAACTCGAACGGAGAGCTTGGCGACGGGACGACCGTATCGCGAGTGACGCCCACTCCAGTGCGGTGGGGATCGACAGTGCGTTGAGGCTGGCGGACGGCGAGGTTCTCTCGCGGCCTCTAGGGGAAGCACGTATCTTCGGGCCGACACTCCCCGCCGGACCCGCCCTCCTCCACCGGTCCAAGTACGCAACGCATGGATGCTGAAGAGTCTTTTCGACAGCACCTGACAATCATCGGCCAAATAGCCGAGTCGATCTGCCGACGGAACGGTGTTAGCGATCATGACGCCGAGGATTTCGCATCCGACGTCCGTCTAAAGCTGTGCGAGGACGATTTCTCCGTCATCCGCAAGTTCCAGGGCAAGAGCAGCTTCACAACCTACTTGACGGTGGTGATCAGCAAGGCCTTCCTGGACTATCGGAGACGAATCTGGGGGAAATGGACTCCATCGTCGCAAGCGCGACGACTCGGTGCCGGCGCGATGCTTCTCGAAACGCTCATCTATAGGGACGGCTGCTCGTTCGAAGCGGCGTGTCAGATCCTCGAGCAAAAGCCCGGGCTGGCGATAGACCGCCGGCAGCTACGAACGATGCTCGCGCAACTGCCGCGGCGGTCACCGCGTCGCTTCGAAGGTGACGTCGGCCTGGACATGCTGCCGTCCGCTGACGGGGCGGACGCAAGCGTTTTGGCCAATGAGCGTGACGGCCAACTCACAGCGGCTGAGGATGCCCTGCGGCGAGCCCTCCAAGAGCTTCCTGACGAAGACCGGGCAATTATTAGAATGCTCTCATACGAGGGACTGTCGGTTGCTGACATCGCGCGCGGACTCGGCGTGGAGCAGAAGCGACTGTATCCGCGCATCAAGCAATTACTTGCAGCGTTGCGGAGAACGCTCATCAGTCAAGGAATCTCGGCTGATGTTCTCGAGAACGTGGATTCGACCTGATCGAGAAAAAAGCCAAAAAAGAATCAAGAAAGGCGTCATGTCGGGCCGTCCATTAGGTATGATCCCGAAAGAAAGGTCTCAGGCGCAGCCCCAAACCCGTGGAGTGCGGGATGGATCCGATTGACTCGAACCTAGATCTCGAACTTATCGCGGCCTTCATCGACGGCCGACTGTCGGGCGAGGAAAGGTCGCGGGCGGTGAAGTTGCTGGCGGACTCCGATGAGGCTCTCGAGCTCTTCGCGACCACGTTGCGCCAACAACAGGACGCGTCCGATGTAAAGGTCGTGCCGATCGCAACGGCGCGTCGCTGGCGGCAATGGAAGGTTATGGTGCCTGTCGCGGCAGCGGCGGTGCTCGCCATTCTGCCAACGCTGGTCGGTCGCGGGTCTCAGGCTGTCTTGGCGAGCGAGTATGCGATGGATCTCAGGCAGGATCCCAATTTCGCCAGCGGGCTTCGCGCGGGTTGGGACCAGCGACCGTGGACTGTGACACGTGGCGGTGGGTCATCGCGCGAATTGCCGGGTGCGCGGCAGGTCGGAAGCCCGCTGGAGTCCAAGCTGGCGTTCCGCCTTGGCGTGCGGTCGCTCGATCTCCAAATCGCGCTCCTCCAAAGAGACACCGCGCTCGCTGGCCGCTTTACGAGTGAGATCCTGGAGACCCTCGACGCCGTCGCATACGCGGATCCGGTCACCGCCAGATATACCGAGTTGAAGTCGCGACTGGCGACCGATGCTGTCGCTCAGTCGACGGAGCGTGCCTCGGCCGCCGAGGAGGAGCTACGCAAGCTTCTCGACGCACCGTCGTTTGCGTTCGGGCAGTGGGTGGGCGCGGCCGATTTGGCGGCACAGACGCACGATGCGGTGTTCTTCCGATCCAATCTTGGGACGCGATTTGTCCGATCGAGAATTCCAGGCGGCGGCCTTGCTCCAGAAGACACCGAGGCGCTTCGATCGATTGACACTCGCGCGACGCAAGGCCTTACCGACCAATCGCTAGACGAAATGCACAACGTCCTTCTGACGATCATTCGACGGCGCGCGGGCTGAGAGCTCGCCGTTCTGGAGATGCGGAGGCGGAGGGTAATTGAACACTGTCGGAAAGCGCGTAGCGCAGCATCACTTCCGGTTTCGGTTGATCGGGCTTGTCGCCATTTTGGCGATTGGCGTCACGGGTGCACTACGTCGCTACTTGTGGACCGACGACACAGTGGACGGCGGCAACCTCGGCAAGTTGGCCAGGGCCGTCGGGGACCATCGTCTTACGCGGGCGCGACTTTCGGGCGGGTTTGCGTATGCCCGGTGCCAGATTGATTCATCCGCCGATCGACTCGTTCGCGGCCTGGTGTGCGATGGCCCGGCGCCGACTTCGTGGAAGTCGGCCGGACGCCTGCGAACGCTTGCCAGCGACATGCGCGGGCAGAGTGATTCAACGTCGCGTGGCGCGCACACCGCGGGCGTCTGGGATCTGATCTGGGGGCGTACCGATGATGCTGTCGCAGATCTTCGCGAGGCAGTAAAACGGGAGCCGCCGAACGCCCGCACACTCAACGATTTGGCGGTTGCCCTCACGGAATCCGCGGAGCGTCATGATGACCCATCGGCGCTGGTCGATGCGTTTGTCGCGGCCGACAGCGCGGTGCGGATCGACTCGACGCTCAAGGAGGCGCGATTCACGCACGCGCTCCTCCTCGAACAACTGTATTTGCGCGCCGATGCAATCGATGCGTGGAATCGCTATTTGAAGCTCGATGGCAAATCACGGTGGGCGGATGAAGCGCGGGAACGCCTCGCGTCGCTTCAACCCAAGGCCTATAACCTCAAGCAGAACGAGGAACGGTTGCGGCGCGCGGTCGCCGCCTCGGACGCCACGACCATTCGTTCGATCGTCGCCGATAATCCATCCGACGTGCGTATGGTCATGGCATCGGAGCTCGGTCATTGGGGCGCGATGTTCGGTGGCGGAGACTCTGCTCGCGCCCTTGCGCATCTCCAGTTTGCCCGCGCGATCGCCGGTCCACTGCAGGCAGTGACGGGTGACGCGCTCGTAGTCGACGCCGTTCGCGTAATCGATCAGGCGTTGGCGGAGAGGGACACCACGCGTGCGCGCGCGCTCGCCCAGGGTCATGCCGCGCTCGCGAAAGGAATCGAGCTGTTCAACGGTCGTGGTCCGCGCAAGGCGATTGCGGAATTGTTGAATGCGCGGAGGCTCTTAGCAACTGGAGCGAGTCCGATGGCCGCATGGGCGCAGCTCTACTCCGCGCGCGCGCAAATCTTGATACTGCCGGACACCGCGCTTGCATGGCTGACGGCGATACGCGATTCCACGCCATCGCGATACCCCACACTTCGAAGCGTCGCAGCACAGTACAAAGGATACCTGTACGATCTTCGCGCCGATCACATGCACATGATCGCTGCCTATGACTCGGCGGTTAGCGAAAACCAAAACACACGCGAGCCCGGCGTTGCGTTGCGGGCTGGTTCGTGGCTGGCGCAGGCCGAGGACGCACTCCGAGGAAGAAAAGCCGCGTGGCGCACGCGGTACGCCACCCTCGCCGCGACGCCTCGGTATCCACTGAGTTACCGAGAGAACTACACAGTTTTCGACTACGCCGGCACCGCGACGGCGAACGACGCCCCCAGGCTTTCGCTGCGCTACTGTGA
>DASYSU010000468.1:0-9510 GCA_036002925.1 Gemmatimonadaceae bacterium
ATTCGAAATTTGGTCGGAGGTGCCGAATCGTCTCTTCCGCCTCGCCACGAGCGACGCGAAGTGAGCGGTTGCGTTCGCCGATCGTACCGCGGCCAAACGCCTCGCTGATGTTCGCGGAAATCGACTGGGCCGAATCCCGAAGCTGCGCCGCGTAAAGAAGTCGGCGCGGCGCCTCGTCGATGAGTCGATTGATCTCGTCGACGACCTGGTCCGCGGCGTCGAGCACGGCGAGATCGCGATGATTGGGCATGCACCATCGTAAGCCTCGAGGGTTGCATCGCCGTCATCGTCTTATCCCCGTCCGCATCTCCGCGTCCCGCGCATTTTGACTGGTCGCGCCGTTTGCCTCGAGCGCCGTTTGGCACTTGCGCCCTTTGGCACTCGCGCCCTTTGGCACTCGCGCGGTTTGGCACCCGCGTTGTTCGGCAGCTGCGTTGTTCGGCACTTACGTTGTTCGGCACTCGCGCCTTTCGGCGCTTGCGCTGTCTGGCAGTCGCCTAATTCGCGTCGCATATTTTGCCCCTCTACCACACTGACCCCGGAAGAACACTCATGTTCGACTCGTTGGGCGTCTCCGTTCTCGTATTACTCGCTGTCCTGGGTGTGTGGCTCGCCATTCGCTCGCGACGTGCCAAGAATCGGGGAGTCAAATGGACTGGCCTAATCCTCTCGAGCCTTCTCGCGGTCGTCTGCAGCCTCGCGACTGTCGTCGTGCTCATCGGCTACTACAAGATCAACTTTCCGGCGTATCGGTCGTCGGCCTCTGATGTGAAGGTCGCCGGCACGCCGGAGCAGATAGCGCGTGGCGCAAAGCTCGCCGTGATCTGTTCCGGCTGTCACTCCCCTGACGGCAAACTTCCGCTGGCCGGGCGGAACTTCATGGACGCGAACGCTCCACCGGCTGGGAAGCTGTACGCCGTCAACCTCACGCCTGCCGGCGAGATCAAGGAGTGGTCGGACGGCGAGGTGATTCGCGCCATCCGAGAGGGCCGGCACAAGAGCGGCCGATCGCTCATCATCATGCCGTCGGGCGCTTTCCGTAATTTCAGCGACGTCGACGTGCACTCCGTCGTTGCATACCTGCGTTCTCAACCGGCTGCCGGACAACGCTCGCCGGCGACACGACTCAACATTGTCGGCGCTGCGCTGGTCGGAGCAGGCGTCCCGATCATCGCTGCACAGCCACCGATCGCGCAGCCCGTCGTCGCGCCGCAAGAAGGCGCCTCCGCGGAGTACGGTAGATACCTGGTTTCGATTCTGGCGTGCCAGGAGTGTCACGGACCCGAGCTCGCCGGTCGCAAGCCGGGCGGGCTCGGACCGCCGGCTGGACCCAACCTCACCGCGCTCGTGCCAAGTTGGAGCGCGGAGGGATTCATTCGCACGCTCCGCACCGGCATCGACCCGGCCAATCACAAGCTCTTGGAAGCGATGCCATGGAAAGAAATATCATCATTCGCCAATGACGATGATCTGATGGCGATCTACATGTACCTGCACAGTCTCAAGACAATCGAGGGTCCGTCGAAGTGACCTTGCCAACTCATCGCACCCTCGTCGCGCTTGGCGTCGTCGCGCTCCAGGCCCACGGATCGGCCGCGTTCGCGCAGCTCAAGTCCGACGCGTCGCGCATCGAACACCTGTTGCGTCCGGCCGTCCGCATCGCCGACCGTCCCGACACCGCGTTCGATCTCGCCGATCGCATGCGGCTCTATCATGTCCCCGGAGTGAGCCTCGCGATCGTCGACAACTTCAAGATTGTTTTCGCTCGCGGGTACGGCGTGACGGAATTCGGCGGCTCGAAAGCAGTCGACACAACGACGCTGTTCCTCGCTGGGTCGATGAGCAAACCCGTATTCGCATCCGGAGTACTGCAGCTTGTTGAACAAGGGAAGCTTTCGCTCGACGAGGACGTCAATCTCAAGCTCAAGTCTTGGCATCTCCCCGAGAGCCGCTTCACGGAACATGAGAAAGTGACGCTTCGTCGACTTCTCACCCACTCGGCCGGCCTGACGGTGTGGGGTTTCCCCGGCTACGAGGTTGGCAAGCCAATCCCGACCGTGCCGCAACTGCTCGACGGTGCGCCGCCGGCGAACACGCCCGCCGTTCGCAACGACACGACGCCAGGCGCGCGCTGGCTCTACTCCGGTGGCGGGTTGACGATCGCGCAGCTCCTGTCGACCGACGTCACCGGCGAACGCTTCCCCTCGCTGATGCAGCGCCTCGTCCTCTCCCGCGCGGGGATGACACGCAGCACGTATGAGAATCCTCTTCCCAAGTCTCGAGAGGCCGAAGCCGCGACGGGCCACGAACGCATCGATACACCGGTGCCCGGCCGCTTCCATATTTATCCGGAGATGGCCGCGGCCGGACTCTGGACGACTGCGCCCGAGCTCGCCCGCTGGGCCTTGGCGCTCACGCACTCGTATAACGGCGATGCACCGGGACTCCTCTCGCCTGCGACGGCGCGACAGATGATCTCGAAGCAGATCCAGCAGGCACCGCAGTTCGGCGGTGGGTTCTGGGGACTCGGCGTACAAGTCGCCGGCGAGGGAGACTCCATTCAGTTCACGCACGGCGGCCGCGATGAAGGGTTCGTTGCGAACTTCACCATGTGGCCCAAGCTCGGTCGCGGCATCTTCGTGTTGACCAACGGCGTGAATGGTCAACTGCTCAACGAACTGACACGCGCGTTCGCCGAAGTGTACGGGATGTCGTCGCCACCTCGTGTCGACCGTCGCGCTGTCGCGATGGATAGCGTCATGCTGGCGCCGCTTGCCGGCCGCTACATGGCGGTGCAGGGAAACGACACCGCCTTCTTCGACGTAACGGCGATGGCCTCGCGGCTCAACGTCGTGGATCGTCGGGCGAAGCGCTCGACGGCGCTATGGCCCGAGGGGAACGACGTTTTCTTCGACGGGAATACCGGAGGGCGGATCAAGTTCGTTCGAGAATCCGACGCGTCGAGTCCGGCGAGCGCAATGACGCTCGGTACCGCACCGAACGCGCCGACGGCGAAGCGCGTGCCTTGAACGGATCACGACTGGTGACGATTCACCAGTGCATCACCGCCGCCACCGGGACCTGCAAGAACGTTTTCCCGATCGATGGCGCAAGAAGCTCGACAGACATCTTGAGATCAGTATGCTTCTTGAGGCGATGTCGCAGTCCCGCGCCGGCGATCAAACCGCTGCGTGTACCCGACCGCGGCGACAGCAGCGCGTGCACCGCGCCGGCCGAGAGAAACCATGGCCAACCGGTGGCACCGTCAACCGCTCCTGGCGACCACTCCGCTTCGATGGAGCCGAGAACCAGAAACTGTTTCTTCTCTAGCGAGGCGGCACCGCTCACTTCGGTTATCGTGCTTGCAGAGAGCAGCGGAAACATGGCCCCGTTCACGCGAACTCCGATCGAGCCCGTTCGAGTGTGCACGTGCTGCAATCCGACGCCCGTCACGATCCCGATCGGCGACAACTGAAACCGGCTCTCCTCCACGCCCGGCGTTCGCTTCATGCCTTGATCATTCTGCATGGACAGGCCGACCGACACGTCGCCGAACGTTCTCGATTGCGCGCGAGCCGCGGCGATCGGAAGTGAAACCACGATCAGCGCCACGGTTCGAGAGAATCGGAATGTCATTGGTGTCGCAGCATATGCATCATATAATAGGTAGCGGCGCGCTCCCTCGACGCAATCAGCGCATGTTCCCTGTTGCCGATCTTACCGCAACGATCGCGTAAATCCGATCGCTATTGCTTGCTGTCCCACGGATGAAGCCTCGGAAAGAGCCGCGGCACGTGCCGGCAGTACTCCTGGTACGACTGTCCGAAGCGACGTCGGAGCCCTGGCTCCTCGAGCAGTGGGATGTAGACGGCGTTGAGTAGCAGAAACGTCAGCGCCCACTCCAATTGCGCCGACGACCGAAGGACTAGCGCTTCGCCGAATACGATGAACGACGCGCCGGAGATCATCGGATTGCGGACGTAACGATACGGCCCGCGAACGACGAGGTTCCGCGGTGGATCCCACGGGGCGAGCGTGCCTTCTCCTTCGCCCGCGAAGCGGCGCAGCGACGAGACGAAGAGCACGAGACCGATGGCGATGAAACACATCCCGCCGATCTGCTCGATGCCCTGCATAGGCGTAGCGGCGACCGCGAACACCGTCGCGTTGTTTCTGGCGATCCACCATGGGATGACGATCGTCACCATGGTAGGAAGTGCCGCGATCGCGAGCAGATGTCGAAGCAGAGCAAACATGGAGATCTCACTTTCGAGAGTTCTCGGCGCCGCGTCAAGGGCGGAACGAACAAACAGAACACTTACAACAGATTCGGTGGCGCGCGAGGAGACACGACATGCATGTTGTCATCATGCGCCCAACCATTCTCTTCGTCGCCGTAATCGTGACGGCCTGCACGTCGCCTTCCAGCTCGGCACCGACGCCCGCGTCGGGCACCTCGGCAGCGATTGAGCCGCGCGATCTCGAGCGCCGGCTCAACGTAATCGCGCACGATTCGATGATGGGGCGCGAGACGGGAAGTGAAGGGGACTTCAAGACGACCGCGTACATCGCGTCTGAGTTTCGCCGGCTAGGGCTCCAACCTGCTGGTGACAACGGGACCTACTTCCAGACTGTCCCGTTCTGGCGCGTCGCGATCGATCCCCAATCGCGCATCAGCGCCGGTGGGACGACACTCCAGCTCAGGCGCGATTTTCTCCCCGCCGGCGCTCCGGTTGTGACGCGCTCGCTCACTGGCGTCGAAGCGATTCTTGGCGGAGCGGCCAATGATACGGCGCGGTGGATTCCCGCCGAGGCAGCTCGCGGAAAAATTGTCGTGATCGATTTTCCGCCGGGCGTCTCGATTCGTATGGCAGCGATCAGCGCGCGACGATGGCCGGACGTGGCGGCGCTCGCGCTCGTCGCGCTCGAGCAAATCGCACCGGAGGCATCGGCGCGGCTGGTCGAAGGGCGCCCGGTGAAGGATTCGACGCTCAACACCACGGCGACGCCGCTCATCTGGATCTCGCGCCGAGCCGCGACGGCGTTGCTCGGTGGGGATCCCGCCACGCTCGCGCCGGGCGCACTCGGACCGAAGGTCGACGCGCGATTCGGATTCGCCAGCAGTCGCGTTCCGTTTCCTGCTCGGAACGTCGTGGCCATTCTGCCCGGGCGGGACCCGGCGCTGCGCGGTGAGTACGTCGCGCTCACGGCGCACAATGATCACGTCGGATTCGATCATGCACCGGTCGACCACGATTCGCTTCGCGCGTTCAATCGTGTCGTGCGACCGATGGGCGCCGACTCGCCGCAACGCGACGCGACGCCGGAGGAGTGGACGCGCATTCGCCCGATCCTCGACAGTTTGCGACGCGTGAATCGACCGCGCCCCGATTCAGTCCGCAACGGCGCCGACGATGACGGCAGCGGGACGGTGTCGATGTTAGAGATCGCTGAAGCGATGGCACGCGGACCCGAGAAGCCAGGTCGCTCGATTCTCTTCGTCAGCCACACCGCCGAGGAGGCTGGGCTGCTCGGCTCGGCCTGGTTCACGGACCACGCGACGGTTCCCCTCGACTCGGTGGTCGCCGAAATCGATCAGGACATGGTCGGCCGCGGGCTCCCCACCGATTTCCCGCGCGGAGGCACGGGCGCGGGAAGTCCAACGTACCTCGAGGTTGTCGGCGACCAGAAGCTCTCGCGCGAGTTCGCATCGATGCTCGATGCCGCCAACGCGCGCCAGCCGGTGCCGTTCGAGTTCGATCGGTCGTACGCGCAGCCAGGTCATCCGCTGCAGTACTATTGTCGCGCCGATCACTATAACTACGCGCGGTACGGCATCCCAGCCGTCGCACTGTCCCGCGGCGAGCACCTCGACTATCACCAGGTGACCGACGAGGCGCAGTACATCAGCTATTCCGATCTCGCCCGTGTGACGCGATTGGTGTTCGATGCCGCGATGTCGATCGCCAACGCCGATCATCGCCCCGCTCTCGACTCACCCAAACCCGCGAACCCACACGCGCCGTGTCGCCAATAGCCTATGCGGCGATGACCGGATTGGAAAAAAAGAGCCAGGCGCAAGCCTGGCTCTTCTACAATCATCTACAGCGAGCCTACGGTTTCAAGAACTTCGATACACCGCCGTGCTTCGAGCACGCACCGCGATGGTTGGCGGCGTGCGAGTACATACCGTCCTTGCACTGTGCGATCGCGCCCGTCGGATCGTTGTCCTCGCCTCGATTGGTCGACGCTTTGGTCGCCGTCTTCGGCGCGGCAGTGGCGGTTGGCGCTTGCGACTTCGCCTCTGACCGCGTGCGCGCCGGCGACGTAGCTGGGACGGCTGCGGGAAGACTCGGAGCCGCTGTCGCAGCTGCTGCCGGCGCCGAACCCTTGATGCCGCCGTGCTTCGAGCAAGCGCCACGGCCCGGCTTACTCATCGTGCCGTCGGTACATGTAACCTGAGCGGCTTCCTTCTTCTCCGCTTTCTTGGCGGCCGCGGTCGCCTTGGCATCGACTCCGCCGTGGCCCGAGCAGGCGCCTTTACCACTCGCCGCCGACGTCGTGCCATCTTTGCAAACAGTGGCCGCGGCTTGCGCCTGAAGTTGTGCGCCGTGCAGTCCGATCGTGAGCAGTGCGGCTGCGGCCGCGAGAAGACGTCCACGCATTGTTTTGATACTCCGAGGGTGGAATGGCTACGATTCAGGACCTTACTTGAACACGGCTCGTCACCGAGCCCAGCCGGTTGGCGTCAATTCTCACGGAGGCTGCAATGGACGGTCGTGTCGGAGTTCCGCTGCGAGTGCTTGTCTTTCACGCATCGCTCCGAGCCGCATCCTTGAACGCTCGACTCGCTGTCCTTGCCGCGCGGACCATCGAGGACAAGGGCGCGCAGGTCGACGTCGGCACGATGTCGGACTTCGAATGTCCATCGTACGACCTCGACGTGGAGCAAGCAGACGGAGTCCCGGCTGGCGCGGACGCGTTCTGCCGGCGTCTCAAGGCGGCGGACGCGTTCGTGATCGCATCTCCCGAATACAATGCGTCCATGCCGGGCGTCCTCAAGAACGCCATCGACTGGACGTCTCGCATTCGGCCCCAGCCCTTCAACGGCAAACAAGGTTTGTTGATGTCGGCGTCACCGTCGATGGCCGGCGGCAATCGCGGGCTGTGGTCGCTCCGAATTCCGCTCGAGCATCTTGGCTCACGCGTCTACCCGGACATGTTCTCGCTCGCCCAGGCTCACGAAGCGTTCGCCGAAAGCGGTAAGCTCAGCAACGATGTGCTGCAAAAACGCTTCGAGATGACGATTAGTTGTTTTCTCGATCTCGTCGAGGCGGCCAAGCACTACCCTGGACTCAAGAAACAGTGGGTCGAGTTTCTCGGCGAGCATCCGAGTCGCGCGACCGATCGCATCGAGACGACAGAAACGGAAGCGGCCTAGACGTGGCTCGTTAGCGCGAGCGACGGCGGTGCGGGCATTTCGATGAGTCGGCGAACGAACACATCGAACTCGTCGTGCATGATCTTCATCGCCGGGTTGCTGATCATCCGCCGGAACGACTGCTCCTGCGCCACTTGCCACATGCGGCTCGTCCAGGAGTGAAAGTAGTCATCAGGCAGCTGCCCGTGCTTATGCGCGTACCATGCGATCTCGAACAAGGACAGCTGCATGAGATTCAGGAAGTACTCCTGAATCTCGCGCTCCGAGTGCAGGTTCTCGACGTCCTGCTGGTGCACGGACGCGAGTGTCGGATACTGCACTCGGATCTGCCGGAGCTGGTATTGAAGCTCGACGAGCTTGGAGAAGTTGGCGACGAGCTGCGCCTTCCTCGCTTGCCGAAACTGAACCGCTGTGAAGATCAGCCCTCCGGCGATGGCGAACGACGACAAGGCTTGGAGGGTGATCTGGAGAAGTTGAAGCGTGGGGGTCATGGTGAATCATACCGCCCGCCAGGAGCCCGCACTGATTCGAGGCGCTACTTACCGATCATCAGAATCGTGAACGAGCCGGGAATCGGCGCGCCCTGACCTCCGCGTCCGCCACTCGGCGGTGGCGGCGGTGCCGGACCACGTTCAACGCTCATCACGAAGATGTGCCCCGTCGTCTGGTCGAGTGCGAGCGTCCGCGCGCCATTCATTGTCTGAAGGTTTTGCTCGACCTCGAAGCTGGTCGGACTCTTCTCCTTCACGACGGTCAGCGTTCCGTTGCCCTGCGAGCTGAATGCTTCCATCGTCTGCGGATTGAATGCCGCTCCGTCGGAGTTGCCCGCGAGCGGGAGCGTCGTGAGAATCTTCCCGTCCTTCGAGCTCATGATCACCATGACTGGCTGCGGCGGTTGCCCCGCCGTTCTGCCCGCGGCACACGCGGCGAAGAGGATGCCATTCTTCACATCCAGAGCGAGCCCGTTGCACCGGCCAATGTCGCCAAGAGGGTAATGCGCAGTCGTCTTCATAGTTTTCTGATCGACGACCGCCACGCTCCCCGCCGAGTCTTGAAGCATGGCATAGAGCGTCCGCTTCCCATCGGAGATCGTCTGCTCGGGGACGCCACCGAGATCTATTTTGCCGAGCACTTTGCCATCGCGTGAGTCGATGACGAGCAGGTCCTTCGTGGGATGGCTCCCGATGTAGACGCGGCTGTCCGAGGGATCGAAATAGATGCCGTCGGAGCTGAATTTCGGCGTCGCCGATGGGTTGTCGGCGTTGGGGTCGATGGTCTTGATCATCTGCATCGACTTCGTGTCGAACATGGAGACGTCCGGATGACTACTGGCGAAGCCGTGCGCCGACTTCGCGTCCACGACAGCGCCGTTGCCGCCGCCGGTGCCGGCGCCGCCGCCGGCGTTGGGGATTTCGCCGACCGGCGCGAGCGTTTTGAGATCGAACACCGTGACTCGGCCTGGAATGGCCTCTCGCGCCGGAGTGCTATCAGTGGCTGGAACGGCACGCACCCCGTTGCGCGTGATGTAGAGACGGCCGTCGATCGAGTTCGCGTAGATGTAGTCGGTGCCGCCCTCACCGCCGACGCGCGCGGTCTTGAGCACCTTGTACGGACCCTCACTCGACGGTTGTTGCGCGAGCAATGCGGAGGCCAACGTCGAGAGCGACGCGGCGAGAAGGGCGATGCGTTTCATGATCGGCGTCAGTTGAAGGCAAATACGCTGGACGCGGTAGACGTCCGCGCGCCTTTCATCTTGGCCGATCGCCTGCGTTTCCGGAAGCCTCGGGTCCCGGATACACGAGAACCCGGCGGCGCACTTGCGCACCACCGGGCTCCGTGTTGCCCCGCGATTCTCTCGTATCTACTGACTCACTGACTACTCACGACTCACTACTGATTACTTACAGCGCGGCGCGCCGCTGCTGTCGGCCGTCGAGAGCGGGTTACCCGTGTTGATCGCCACCGCGCACTCCGCGGGCGACGCCAACTGCGTGTGCGTGATCGTCGCCGACCACCAGCCACCCGTACCCGTCGCGATCGTCGGCGAGTTCACGCCGTTCGACACCGCG
>DASYSU010000469.1:0-9509 GCA_036002925.1 Gemmatimonadaceae bacterium
GCCGGTCGCGTCTGAAACAGAGCCGCTGCCACGGCAACGAGCAATGCCGCGAGTGCAAAGCAGGCATTCAGCGTCACGTCGGAGAGCGGCGTCTTGAGGACGGTCGCCCGCATCTGCAGCGTGTTCGCAAGAGTGAGAGTCGCCCACGCGAGAGTCAGCAATCCGAGTGGGAGAAACATTCGCCGGGTAGGACGCTGCACGAACAGTGCAACGGCGCCGAACAGCACGGTAAGACACAACACCGTGTAGGCCAGTGCGCGCGTCGTGGCGAGCGCGCCCGCCCCGCTTTGCATGAGTATCTCGCTAAAGACGAAATGCCACGCGAGAATCGCCGCGGCGACGATCACGATCGCCGCGTCGAGGAGGTGCGTCGTGCTATCGACGCTCTTCGATCCGGCGCGCGGGAATGACGCGAACGCCCAGAACGCCAGCGGGTATTGCGCGTATGCGACGATGTAGATCGGCCACGAGAAGTGGTGCGACGAATCGAACGCGCGCCATACCCAATCGAGGTTGACGAACGCCGAACAGGCCATGGCAGCCGCGATGAGCATCCACCCGCGCCGTATTCGGCCGTCGACGACTCGCGACGCGCGCCACGCCAGCCATGTGGAAATGATCTCGATGGGCGCGTACAGCAAGCAAAGGGTGGGATTCGCCTGCGCCTCTGGTACCTGGCGCAGCTCGAATAGCGCCCAGATGTAGGCGATCACCAGTCCAAGCTGCACGGCGACTGACCCCGCGACGTCCATGTCGCGTGGCGGCCACACGTTCCGTCGTCGGAAATCGTGGCTGGTCATACCTTAGACATGTCCATGCGGCACTGGGACTTGCCGCGCTCCGCAACTGGTTCGTGCACGATCCATGGATTCCACCGGCCGTGATGGGCGTCGGTGAAATTCTGACTGGCGAGCGCTACCGGACGTCACCGGACGCCCATGGGGGCGCGATCGGCATTCGCGCCGTCCTCCGCGACGGATTTTATACGAACCTCGTGGGGCTATTCGCCGGGATTTGGGTCGCTCCGCGGGCGTACCGCCGCTACGTCGATCGGCCAGCTGCCCGAGCGGCGCTCCGGTGGCTGATCCGCGCGGTACATGATGACCCGCGCGCGCTCCAGGGTGATCAATCCACCGCCAAGCATCTGATCGAGCTCGGGGAGGATGGCTTCGATCTTTTCCTCCGTCTCGATGCATTCGATCACGATCGGCAGATCGCTCGACAACTCGAGGAATCGGTCGGTGTGCAATTTGGAGCTCGGGCCAAAGCCCATGATCCCGCGCTGCACGGTGGCCCCCGCGTAGTGTCGCGCGCGCAGTAGCTCGACGATTTGCTGGTACAGCGGCTTTCCGTGATGACGATCCGACTCACCGATGTGAATACGCATCAACACGCGCTCGCCCTTGAAACCGTGCATGCTCCCTCCGGTCCAATCCGAGATCACGCCCCTTGGCGCAGTGCCAACAGTCGGTTCGCCGCGGCGAATCCGAGCAATGTACCCGCCAACGCGAGAACGACGCTCGAGCCGACGTAGAGTGCAGCCCGGCCGTATTCGCCGTCGTCCAGCATCATCGCGGTTTCATAACTGTAGGTCGAGAAGGTCGTGTAGCCGCCGCAAAAACCGCTCGTCAAAAGCATTCGCGTTTCCGCGCTCACGGCGCCCGACTGGAGCGCGTAGCGCATGATGAACCCCAGGAGAAAGCTGCCTGTGATGTTGATGAGCAACGTGCCGAGGGGAAAACTCGGGCCCGCGCGTTGTTGGATGAAAGCGGTGAGATAATAGCGCGAGACGCATCCGAGCGCTCCGCCGACCGCAACCGACCAGAAGATTCTCACGCAGTCTCAGCGAAGGAGGATCAGACGCGCCGACGACACGGAATCGTGCGGTCCGGCGATCGCGAGTACGTCACCGCCGCGCAGTCGTTCCCGCCCCGACGGGACGAGCGTCTCTCGCCCGTCGCCGGCCGACCGAAAGATGGCGAGGATCGTCGCCCCTGTCAGGCCGCGGAGATCGAGATCGGCCAGCGTCCGACCGACGACTGAGCCCGCCGCCGGCAGCACGACGAGCGTCGGCTCACCCAACCCGGGCAACGCGGCACTCACATGCTCCATGGTGCGTGACAGCTCGTCGGAACGTGAGCTCGTCGTCATCTGGTTGGCGATCGCGGTGACGATCACGTGGGCGCCGGCGCGGGCGTGGCCGTGCAGGTCGCGGGCGGCACGCAAAAACGCGATGGCGAGGATGACAACGATGGACAGAAGCACCACGATCGTAGGCGCGCCGCGAAGAAATGGTTGAGTCACGGCCGTGAGCGGAGCGAGGGCGGCGAGCAAGATCGCCATCTGGAGCGTGGTCACGAGCGCCATGCGGGGAGCACGAGCGAAGTCCACGCGCCCGGCCCCGGTCGCCGGCAGCGCGCGCACCGCCAGCGCGAGCCCGAGCAACCACGAGGTGCGGATCAAGCCCGCGACCAGCGGCACGCCAATGACCGCACCGCCCGCGACGATCACGACCTGGGCGATCCGCTCCGATAGTCCGAGCCACTGGCCGATGAGCACTGTCGAGCGGCCCATCTCCGCAGCTGCTCCAATGATGACCACCGCCAGAAGGACAACGTCGAGAACGAGCAGGCGTACAAGACGGCGGATTCGCGCACGGCCACCGGCGGCGGGCGCACTCTCACGCAGCCGTTCGATCCACGATCCGTACAACGCGACGAACGTCTGCACGGACCGTGGAAGCTTGCGGTCGACGATCAACGCGACCGGGTCCGCCGCGCGAATGAGCCATGGTGTCGTGAGCGTCGTGAGTGCCGACACGGCGATCGCCATGGGGTAGAGCTCGAGACGGATCGCTCCGGCCGCGGTGCCCACGGCAGCAATGATGAATGAGAATTCTCCAATCTGCGCGAGGCTCATGCCCGCTTGCACCGACGACCTGAGTCCGTTTCCGGTCAGAAACGCGCCCACGGTTACCGCGACGACTTTGCCGGCGATCACCACGGCGGCCAGCAAGAGGATCGCGCCCCAATGCTCCACCAATACTCGAGGATCGATGAGCATTCCAACCGAGACGAAGAAGATGGCGACGAAGAGATCGCGTACCGGTCGAACTAACGCCTCGATCCGCTTCCCCTCGCCCGACTCCGCCACGAGCGAGCCGGCGATGAACGCCCCGAGGGCCACCGAGTAGCCAAATGCAAGCGCGATGAGCGCCGCGGCGAAGCAGATGCCGATGCTCGCCACGAGCGTCATCTCGGGAAGGTCGGCACGCATCACGGCGCGGACCAGTCGCGGCACGATGAGAATGCCGATCCCGATCAATGCGACGAGAAATGTTGCCAGACGTATGCTGGTTAGCGCCAAACCGCCGGCGGAGACGGTGCCACTCGTCGCGAGCGCCGTCAACACAGCGACGAGCAGGATCGCGATCAGGTCTTCGACGATGAGTATGCCGAAGACAACCTCGGTGACTCGTCCTCGCACGCCCCGCTCGGCGAATGCTTTGGCGACGATCGTCGTGCTGGAGATAGCCACCATCGCACCCACGAAGGCACTCTCGATCGGAGTCCAGCCAAGCAGCCGCGCCGTCATGAATCCCAACCCGATCATCACGCTCGTCTCGGCGAGCGCGGCCAGTCCCGAGGTCCCGGCCACTTTCACGACGCGTCGCAAGCTGAACTCCAAGCCGAGCGAGAACATCAGCAAGATCACGCCGAGCTCCGACAGAGCTCGCACTGTGGATTCGTCGGCCACGAACGGCAGCGGTAAGTGGGGACCGACGATCATGCCGGCAAGCAGGTAGCCGAAGACCACCGGCTGCCGTAGACGATGAAACACCACCGTCGTGAACGCGGCGATGCAAAGAACCAGCGCGAGATTCTGCAAGAACCCGTGCGGGTCGTTCATCAGCCCTCTGGCTTTGCGTTCCGCTCCTGCCGTATGAGCATCACGACGCTGCTGAGCACGAGTACTCCGGCGAGCCCGATCATCGGCCACGAGAACGACGTTGGCAAGATGAACATCACGCCGATGGGCACGAACGCCGACGAAGCGACGCCGAGCCAAGGCTCGAATCGCGGAACATGGGCGCTGTCGGCCTGACTCGCGTTTGAACTGTCGGTTTGCGTTTCCACTGTAGTCTCCCGCGCCGATTGGCTGGCGCGTCGATGTAGAACGTGCGCGAGCGTCCGGCGCTCACCGGGGTCGCGTACGTCGGTTGTCGGAGGGACTACAGGGCCGTCGGAGGGCCGGTGGCGTCGTACGGGAACGTGAGATGGCGCGGCCGATCCGCGGCGTCGCGCGCCGGCGGTGTCGAAGCTCGCGCGGGATCCGGCACGAACGTTTCGATCGTTGCTGCGATGATGCCAGTCGTCGGAGCCCAACGATCACGGAACTTCGGACTGGGAGCTCCTTCCACGCCGACGGCTCGCGCCGGAGTGACAGCGGCTCGGACGCCAAGTTCGACACTCGCACCAATGGATTGCTCGATGCTCGAACGAAGCGCACCGCCGGCGGCAGCGCACCATAGCCAGAGCAGAGCGCCAATCCAGATCGGCGCCCTGACACGAATCGGCGTTCTCGGTCGTGAGCTCACGATGAGTAATCTAAGCGCCGTGCTTCACGCAGTTCGATTCGCAATCAGAATCCGATAGCCGATGTCGAGCACGTCGGCTCTGAGCAGGTCGGCGTGACGCTCGGTCCACGCGCCCGATTCGAGGTCGCGATCCAGGCGCGCGAGTCCGACCGTCGCGTCGGCAATGAGACTGAACGACGACATGCCGCCGCGAATCGCCGGATCCAGGTAGGCCCGCGGCCGCCGCCAGAACGATCCCAAGAACCCGTCGATGCAATCAGCGGGGATCGGCACGGGCTGAATTTCGAGTTCACCGAGAACGTCGGCGATGTCGGCCACGCTCGGAAAAATGCGACGATCGAGTGCGAGCGTTTCGGGGAAGTATTCGCGCATCAACCAGAACCCGGAGCTTTCAGGATCCCACGTGAAGAGAACCACTCGACGCCGCGCCACTCGCGCGCATTCCTCGAGACCGCGCCGCTGGTCGCCCCAGTGATGAATCGTCAAGACCGCGAGCGCGACATCGAATGATCTGTCACCAAACGGAAGCGCTTCCGCCGTCGCTCGAATCGCGGGCGCCGCGTGAGACGGACGTTGCGAGAGCATGACCGCCGACGGCTCGACGGCGACGACATCGATGTCGCGCGGTTCGTACGATCCCGTTCCCGCACCGATGTTGACGACGCTATGGACGTTACCCAGCGCGGCGCGGATCAGCGCTGCGATGCGCGGGTCGGCCCGGCGCTGGTTCGAGTATGTTGCGCCGATCTTGTCGTATGTCGCCGACATGCGCTGGATGAGAGTCTTCGTATCGTCGCGTTTTTCTACTCGGGACCGACGGCCGATCGCGTCGCTCCGCGATCGCGATAGAAGAGTCTAAGCCGCAATGCGGCCGCGGCAAATCCGATGAGGCCGAGGACCAGCGGTGAGAGGGCCATCACGCGGAAGTCCGGTTGGAGTACCAAACCGATTCCGGCGCCGATAGTAGTACCGATCGCGGTCTCGCCAATCGCGCGCCACAGCGGGACCCTCCGCATCAGCGTCCACGCCGCGATCGGTGCAAGCACGAACCCGACCTCGGCACCAAATCCCGTTCCAGCGAGAAAGCCGATCGCTTCCCATCGTCCCGGGCCGTGCAGAAGCATGAGCAGCGACACCAACAGACCGCCAATCACGCCGCCGACTACTGCGCCGGCGGCGGCCAGACCCGCGGTGATCGCGAGGATGCGGCGCACGCCGCCTTTCGCCTTACTTCTTGTTGGCCGTCTCGAAGAGCTTCAGGTACTCGCCATATCCTTCCGAAGCGAGCTTCGCCACGGGGATGAAGCGCATCGACGCCGAGTTCATGCAGTAGCGCTGTCCGGTTGGCTGCGGCCCATCGTCGAACAGGTGGCCCAAGTGGGAGTCCGCGCGTGCTGAGCGAACCTCGGTCCTCGTCATGAAGAGGCTCCGATCCGTCTTCGTCTTGATGTTCTCCGGCACGAGCGGCTTCGTGAAGCTCGGCCAACCCGTCCCCGATTCGAACTTGTCGAGTGAGCTGAACAAGGGTTCGCCCGACACAACGTCGACGTAGATCCCGGCCTCGTGGTTGTTCCAATACTCATTCTGGAACGGCCGTTCGGTCCCTTCATGCTGCGTGACTTGGTATTGGATCGGAGTGAGCTTCTGCTTGAGCTCACTCTCGGTTGGCTTCTTGTAGTCAGTCATGGAATGACCTCTGGTAGTCGTCGACGGCGTCGCTTGCGCCGCAAGACCGCCGACATTGGCAGTCACGAGGAAAAGCGCGATCGCGAATACTCGATTGCGCCGCGCGTCCATTGTCGTACTCCACATACTCATCTCCGCCGCTGGCGCGCCCTATCGTCGCGCATCGTTTTCGTACACCTAATACGCCACGACGCACCGCAGTGGATTCAACTGGCTCGGCGCATCAGTCCGCGGCGTCGCCGCTCGAGCTCGCAACGACGCGCGTATCGAGCGCGACTGCGGTTGTCGGCACTGGCACGGGCGCGGCCTCGACCGGCTTCTTCCGCCCAAAGCGGCTCAACCAATGGCCACTCCGATGACTCACGGCATCCAGGTACGTGTAGACCACTGGCGTGATGAACAGCGTGATGAGCTGTGAAAACGCCAAGCCGCCGACCACCGCGATGCCGAGCGGACGCCGCGACTCGGCACCGGCACCTCTCGACATTGCGATCGGCAGCGTTCCCATCAACGCGGCCATTGTCGTCATCATGATCGGACGGAAGCGAATCAAGGCCGCGTGCACGATCGCGTCGGCCGGCGCGCGCCCCTCCGACCGCTCGGCCTCGAGCGCGAAGTCAATCATCATGATGGCGTTCTTCTTCACCAGTCCGACGAGCAGAATGATGCCGACAAAGGCATACACGCTCAGATCGATCTTGAAGATCAACAGCGTGAGCAACGCACCGAACGCCGCGAACGGCAGTCCTGAGAGAATCGTGATCGGGTGAATGAAGCTCTCATACAAGATTCCCAGCACGACGTAGATCACGAAGATCGCGATGCCGAGAAGCGCGAGCATGCCGGCCTGCGTCGATTGGAACGCCTGCGCTGTGCCGCTGAATCCTGTGCTGATCGACGACGGCAGCGTCTTGTCGGCAATCTTCTGCACTTCCCTCGTCGCTTCGCCGAGCGAGACGTCAGGGCGGAGGTTGAACGACAGCGTGACGGACGGGAGCTGACCGGAGTGATTTACGCTTAGTGCACCGGCAGTTTGCGTGATATTGGCCACCGCGCTGAGCGGGACGAGCGTGCCCGTCTTCGAGCGAATGTACAAGAGGCTCATCGCCGAGAGATCGAGCTGATACTGCGGCAACAGCTCCATCACGACCCAGTACTCATCGTTCGGCGTGTAGATCGTGGATACCTGGCGCGATCCGTACGCGTCGTACAACGCCGTTTCGATCTGATCAGCGGTCACTCCAAGCGACGCCGCACGCTCACGATCGATCTCGACGCTCGCTTGCGGATTGCCAAGCTGAAGATCGCTGGTCACATCCTGCAGCCGCGGTGATTTGCGCGCCTGTGCCACGAGTTCGTCCGCGGCGGGATAAAGCGTCGCGATGTCGGAGCTCTGCATCGTGAATTGATACAGACTCTTCGACACCCGTCCGCCGATCTGAATCGGTGGCGGGTTCTGCATGTATACGACGATGCCAGGAATCCGCGCCAACTTTGGGCGCAACTCCTTGATCATGTCGTCGACACCGAGCCGCTTGTTGCGGTCGCCAAGCCCCATCAGCAGTCGCCCTTGATTCGAGCCCGAGATCGTTGACCCGCCGCCCACCGCGGAATAAAAGCCCGCGATGTTCGTATCGGCCGCCAGAATCGCGTTGACCTGCCTCTGGTGCATCACCATGTCGTCGAACGACGTGCCTTGCGCGGTCTCCGTCGTCACGAAGAGCTGGCCGTTGTCTTGGCTCGGAATGAAGCCCTTCGGAATGAGCATGAACAGCACGATGGTGCCCGCGAGAATCCCGAGCGAGAACACCATCGTCGTCCTTCGGTGGCCCATCACCCACTCGAGGCCGGCCTTGTAGCGCGCGAGCAGCCATTCATAGCCCGCCTCGGTGATCTGATACGCACGCCCGTGCCTCTCGTCGTGCGCGTGTGGCCGCAGGAAGCGGCTCGCGAGCATCGGCGTCAGGGTCAGCGATACCAAGCCCGACACGAGGATCGACACCGCGATCACGACTGCGAATTCGTGGAACAGCCGCCCCACGATGCCGCCGAGGAAGAGAATCGGGATGAAGACCGCGGTGAGCGAGATCGTCATCGAGATGATCGTGAATCCGACTTCCGCCGCTCCGTCGACCGCCGCCTTCATGGGTGGTTTCCCCATTTCCATGTGGCGCACGATGTTCTCGAGCATGACGATCGCGTCGTCGACCACGAAGCCCACGGCGAGCGTGAGCGCCATCAACGAGAGATTGTCGAGGCTGTAGTCGAGCAGGTACATCACGGCGAACGTGCCGATCACCGAAATGGGCAGCGCGAGACTCGGAATGACCGTCGCCGAGACGTTGCGCAGGAACAGGAAGATCACCGCGATAACGAGAACCAGCGTCAGCATGAGCGTGAACTTCACGTCCCTCACCGACTCGCGAATCGTTGCCGCGCGGTCGTACATCAACGTCATGTTGACGCTGGCCGGAATCTGCTTCTGCAGCTTGGCCATCGTCTCCTTCACGGCATCCGCGACGGCGACCGTGTTCGTGCCCGGCTGGCGTTGAATGGCGAGAATGACACCGCGCGTGTCGTTGCCTTTCTCCGCGAACCACGCAATCGACTTGTTGTTCTGAATGTCATCGAGCACCTGACCGAGATCGCCCAAGTGGACGGGCGCGCCGTTGCGGTAGGTGACAACCATTCGACGGAACGAGGCGGCGTCCTGCAGCTGGCCGTTCGCCTGAACCGTGTACGTCTTGTTCGGACCGTTGAGGATGCCCGTCGGGAGGTTGACGTTTTGATCGTTGATCGCTGCGGCGACTTCGTCGATGCCGATCTGGCGGCTCGCAAGACGGCTCGGATCGAGCTGGATGCGCACGGCGTACTTGGCCGATCCGTACACGTTCACTTGTGCCACGCCCGGGATCATCGAGATCCGCTGCGCCATGAACGTCTCCGCGTACTGATCGAGCTGCGAGATCGGCATCAACGACGACGTGAACCCGTAGAACACGATCGGCTGGTCGGCGGGATTCACCTTCTGGTACGACGGCGGAATGATGCCCGGCGGCAGATTCTTGAGCGTCTTGGCGATCATCGCCTGCACGTCTTGCGCGGCCGCGTCGATGTTGCGCTCGAGCGAGAACTGGATCGTGATCGAGCACGAGCCGAGTCCCGACGTCGACGTCATGTTGTCGATGCCCGCGATCGTCGAGAACTGTTTTTCGAGCGGCGTGGC
>DASYSU010000470.1:0-11064 GCA_036002925.1 Gemmatimonadaceae bacterium
CAATGTGACGATCGACCAGGGGAAACGCGCGACCGTCGACTCATTGATGGTGCAGGAGGCAAAGCGGCTCGGAGGCAATCCGTTCTACGCCTATCATATGGCCGTCATCGCACACAATGATGGCCAGTACGATCGCGTCGAGCGGATTCTCGATAGCGTCCATACCGCAGCCCGAGGGCTCGACGCGCGTAGTATGGCGTCGCTGATGTCGTCGGAGATTCTCGCCGTGCGTGGGCGGCTCGCCGAGTCCGAGCGTCGATATCGACAAAGCGCGTCCGAAGCAGCGGAGCTCGGAAATGCGAACCCGGCGATCACGGACTCGATCACGCTCGCGGCGTACGATGCGTGGTTTCGCAATCAGTCTCCGCGAGCAGTCGCGCGACTGGATGCGGCGTTAAATGCCCACCCACTCGCGGCAATCCCCGAACGGGATCGCCCGTACGCGTTTCTCGCAAAAGTCTACGCGATGGCCGGCCGGGCGGATCGAGCGCGTGCAATCCTCACGCAATTCGCGCAGATCAAAGACACAGCCTACTATCGGAGCCGGCAACCAGATGTGCACGACGCGCTCGGCGAAGTCGCATTGGCCGAGAAACGCTATAGCGATGCGATTCAAGAATACCGGCGCGCCGATCTCAACTTCGATGGGCGTCCGATCGAAGACCCGATGCGCGTGCATTTCAATCTCGGCCGCGCGTTTGATCTGGCGAACCAGCCGGATTCGGCGATCGCCGAGCTCGAGGCATTGATCGCGCTTCGTTGGGACAGCCGTCTCGACAACGACGGACTCCAGCTCGCCGGCTCGCACAAGCGACTCGGCGAATTGTATGATGCCAAGGGCGACCGCGAGAAAGCGATCTCGCACCTCTCCAAGTTCGTCGAGCTCTGGAAGAACGCGGACCCCGAGCTGCAGCCCGCGGTGAATGACGCGAAGCGTCGCTTGGCTAAGCTCCAGGCGGGCGGGAAGAGCTAGCAGCGGCTGCAGACTCGAATGGAGGCACGCTGATGGCAACCGGCAGAGTGCGCGCGATTCCCACGACAATGTTTGCCGTCGGCGGATTGGTTTGGTTCGCCGCGTCAACGTTGAGCAGCAGCCTCGTTTTGCCGGCAACGTTGGGCGTAGCTGCGGACACGTTTCCCAACTTCGACCGGGCGCTCTTGCTCGAGTCGACATCCGAGACGTCGGCAAACGTGAGCATCGGTGATGTAAACGGCGATGGAAATCTCGACATCGTCCTCGTGAAGGGTCGTCATTGGCCCCTGGTCGATCGCGTTCTTCTGGGAGACGGCACAGGCCATTTTGGAAAGGGCTACGATCTTGGCACCGCCTCGGACCGCTCGTACTCAGGGCGCCTCGTAGACATCGACGGCGACGGTGACTTGGATGTGGTCATCAGCAACGACAAACCCGACCCGAAACTCGTCTACCTCAACGACGGAAAGGGACACTTTCACGTCGGCTCGACGTTTGGCCGCCCAGACTGGGAGACCAGAAATGCGAGCGTAGCCGATCTGGATGGCGACGGACTGCCCGACATCGTGGTCGCTAATCGCAGCGGTCGTGACGGCGCGAACTACATCTGCTTCAACAAAGGTGGTGGACGGTTCGACAACGACTGCGTCGGGTTCTCTCGAGAGCCGGCGACGACCATTACGTCCGCCGACATCAACGGCGATGGCTTGATCGATCTGGTTGTCCCGTACCGTGATTCTGGTCAAAGCAAGGTGTATCTCGCGGGCCCCAAGGGAACGTTCGCGGCGATGCACGTAATTCCGTTCGGTTCAAACGATGCGACGATTCGCATGGCGGAGGTCGCAGACCTGAATGGGGACGGGATGCTCGACATCGTGACGGTCGATGAGCGGCGAGGGACCGCAATCTTTTTCGGCCAGCGGAACGGCGGCTTTTCCGCGGCGACTCCCGTCGGCGATCACGCGATCACACCGTATGCGCTCGCGGTTCGGGACCTGAACGGCGATGGCAAACCCGACATCATCGTCGGCAACGTAGAAGCCGAATCGGCTATCTACTTCAACGATGGTTCAGGGCGACGGTTCGTCGAGAGGCATTTTGGTGATAAGAAGGGTACGGTTTACGGCTTCGCCATCGCGGATTTGGATCGCGACGGTCTCTTGGACATTGCTGTTGCCCGTTCAGACGCGCCGAACGTCGTGTACTTCGGTGGGCGAGCGAAACAAGACGGCCGCGGCCGACCCTGACAGGCTGCGCTGCTCGTTCCCTTCCATCCTGCGAAGGATAGATGCGCCATTCGACGTTGCTTGCTGTTCCCTTCGCTGCATCGCTCGGCCTCCTGACTAGCTGCGGCGGCGGACAACACGCCGGACGCCCGGTCATTGGCGTCGTTCAAATCTCGTCGCTCGTCGCGCTCGACGACGCGCGCGAGGGATTCTACAAAGCGCTCGCCGACTCTGGCTTCGTTCGCGACGTCACCGTCACGTTTCTCGAACGCAACGCGCAAGGCGACATACCGACGTTGTCGCTCATCATGCGCGAGTTTCTCCAGCAGGGCGTGACGCACGTCGCCACGATTTCTTCGGTGGCGACGCAGACAGCGATGAAAGTGATCACGGACCGTCCGATTATCTTCGGCGCGGTCGCGAATCCGTATGTCATCGCCGCGGGGACGAGTCCCACGGCGCACCGTCCGAACATCACGGGCGCCTCCATCCCACTCCCGGTGGACTCGGCGCTGGCAGTCGCGGCGTCCGCGTTCCCGAAGGCTGTCGTTTGGGGCACGCTCTTCGATCCGGCCGACCCCTTTGCCGAACACTATCTCGGCGTGGTGAAGCGGAAGGCGGAACAGATGGGCATTCGTTTCGTCAGCGTCGCCTGCACGAGTCCTCAGGACATCGCAACGGGAGTTCAGGCGCTGCGCGCGCAGGGCGTTGGCGGGATCATGCAAGTGCCGAGCATCATGATCGGTGGGGGCTTTCCCTCGCTCATCAAGCAGGCCCGCGAACTGGGTATGCCGGTCGTCGCTTCGAGCACGGGATTCATCGGGGCACCGCTGGCACTCGGCGCGAGCTTCTTCGACAACGGATATGCGCAAGGACTGCTGATGATTCGTGTGCTGCGCGGCGAGAACGTGGCGACCATTCCGTTTCAAGTGTCAGCAAACGCCCAAATGGTCGTCGATCTCGGAGCGGCTGCGGATTTTGGCGTGACGATCCCGCCGAACATCATCGCGCGCGCATCCTCGGTGATTCCGATCAAGAAGGACACGCCGGGTGTCGCCTCGACCAAGACCGCTCGGCGCACCGCCAATCGGAATGCTGCACCGTGGGAATTCTGGCTTGCCGCGCTCGTGCTGGGACTCGCGTTCGCGGCGCTCGCCTGGGGCGTTTACATCGCATCACGCGTGCTTCGCTTTCCCGACATCACACCCGACGGAAGCTTTCCGCTCGGCGCGGCGGTGGCCGCGGCGCTCATCACAGGCGGGGTTGATCCCCTCGTCGCCACAGTCGCGGCGTTTTTCGCGGGGATGGTGGCCGGCTACGTCACCGGCGTGCTGCACACGCGACTTCGCGTCACCGAGCTGCTCGCGGGCATTCTGGTGATGACCGCACTCTATTCGGTGAATTTGCACGTGATGGGTCGATCGAATATCTCGTTGCTCGATCGCGCGACGCTCGCGACGCGGCTGCACACGATCGTGCAGTCGACCGCGACCTGGTCGAACGATGTGTCCTTCGGCGCCGTCTTTCTCGTGCTCACGCTCGTGCTGGGATTTGCATTCACGTGGTTTCTGCGCACGGATTTCGGTACGGCCATGCGCGCCGCGGGCGACAATCCATCGATGATCATCGCGCAGGGCGTCGATCGGCGAGGCATGGTCGAGCTGGCGCTCGCGCTGGCGAATGGACTCGTTGCGTTTTCGGGCGCTCTCATCGCACAATACCAAGGCTTCGCCGATGTCACGATGGGCGTCGGCACGCTCGTCGCCGGAATGGCGGCCGTGATCCTCGGCGAGACGCTCAAGCCGAAGCGCTGGCTGCTCGGTGCGACGATCGCGATGGCTGCCGTCGGCGCGATCGTGTTTCGCGGTCTCATCGCTGTCGCGCTACGCATCGGCTTGAATCCGATCGACCTCAAGCTCGCGACAGCCGCGTTCGTCCTCGCGACGCTCGCGCTTCCCAATATCGATCTTGGCCGTCGCTGGAGGAGTTCCCGATGATCGAGATTTCCGCTGTAGAGAAAACGTTCGAGCAGCCTGGCGGCGATCAAGTCCTCGCATTGCGTGGCGTGGACCTCGCGATTCCCGCCGGCCAGTTTCTCACCGTGATCGGCAGCAACGGGTCGGGGAAATCGACGATCCTGAACGTCATCGCCGGTACGTATCTCACCGACACCGGCACGATTCGCATCGGGGAGACCGACGTGACGCGTTGGCCGGAACATCAGCGCGCGGCGTTGCTCGGCCGCGTCTTCCAGGATCCGTTCAAAGGGACGTGCCCCTCAATGACGGTCGCTGAGAATTTGCGAATGGCCGAGCTCCGTGGGAAGCGGCGCCGGTTGCGCGTCGGTCTGGACCGCGCATCGCTCGAGCGATATCGCGCCGGACTCGCGTCGCTTGGCATGCGGCTCGAGGGACGATTGCAGGCCTCGATGGGAACACTGTCTGGTGGACAGCGTCAGGCCGTGACGCTGCTCATGGCAACGATCAGTCGCCCGAGTCTGTTGCTGCTCGACGAACACACGGCCGCGCTCGATCCGCGCGCCGCGGAGCAAATCATGTCCGTCACAGAACACCTGGTGCGTACGCACGCGCTCACCACGCTCATGGTGACGCACAGCATGGAGCAAGCGGTTCGATTCGGCGATCGTACGATTATGATGCATCGAGGGATGATCGTTGCCGATCTTTCCGGCGAGGAACGGCGAGGTGTCACGGAGGCCGATCTCCTTGTGCGATTCGCCGAGCTGCGCTACACGGCCGAGATGCGTGTGACGCAGGACCTCGCGACCAGGAAGTGAATACGCGATCCGAGGACACTTCATTGCTCACTCCCGACATGCGGGCGGTGATCAACGCCGCGCATTTGTGCTTCGCGGCCACCGTAACACCCGAGGGGCGGCCAAACCTGTCGCCAAAAGGCACCATCCGCGTGTGGGATGATGCGCATCTATTCTTTCTCGACATCGCCTCACCTGGCACGCGCGCCAATCTTGCACACACGCCGTGGATGGAGCTCAACGTCGTCGAGCAACTCTCGCGACGCGGGTATCGTTTCTTCGGACGAGCCGAGGTGCATGGCGAAGGCACCGAGTGCTACCACGAAGGTATGCGACGTGTGTTCGGCGATAGCGTGCCGACATACCCGGTGGTCGCGGTCGTACGACTTGCGATCGAGCGCGCGGAACCGCTGCTCTCACCCGCCTATTGGCGTGCGACCGACGAGAACGAGATCCGCGAGAGTTGGCGCGCGCGGCGCAGTGCCCACGAGCGCGAATTCGAGGCGCATGTCGCCGCAGTCGGGCCGGTACGGGTCGACCGCTAGCGCGTGACCGCTTTGCGCGGCTTTCGTCGTACTACATCGTGGCCGGGCGCTGACTGCCCGCACGACTCTCTGCACGAGAACCCGCATCATGACCGACGAGGAAGCACTCAGGATCGCCCGCGGTTGGATTGCCGCGTGGAACAGCCACGACATCGATCGGATTCTGTCGCACTACAGCGAAACGATCGAGCTCACGTCACCGCTTGTCAGTCGAGTGCTCGGAGCGGGAATCAACATCGTGAGCGGAAAGGCCGCGCTCCGGAGATATTTTCTGCGCGGTCTCGAGGCGTTTCCCGACCTGAGATTCGATCTGTGGGGCGCGTATCCCGGTCACGATTCGGTGATCGTCCACTATCAAAGCGTGCGCGGACTGCGCGGCGCCGAGTTCATGCGGATCGATAGCTCGGGACGCGTCTGCCAAGTCATCGCGCATTACGCCTCGCCGGAGCCGGCCGGCGGTGAACGATCACCTTTTTTTCAATAGCAGCAGCGCGTTGCCGACGGCGCGCTCGCCCGCGCTATCGCTCGGGACGTTCACGACCGAGCCATTGATCACCATGGTCGTCGATCCGCCGCCGTCGAAGTTCATCGCCTGCCACGCACCCAGCTGCCGCATCAGCGTCGCGAGCTCCACGAGCGTGACGCCGACGCTTCGTTGCGATCGTCCGTCGACGGCAAGCATGAAGAGCGTGGCACTATCGCGAGAGAAACCGATGGCCGTTCGCGGATGCTTCATCTCGGCGTTGCGCGAGATCGTTCCCTCGACCGACGCCGCATCGGCGGCAACACTGACGCCGTCGCGCAAGATGCGCGGCCAACCGCCGATGACTAGCGCGGGCAGCGCACCCCTCGCCAGTCGGGGCAATGTCGCGAGGTGGACGTTGACAGTATCGCCCTCGTGCATCGCTTGGACTTCTTGCATCCTCGCGCCGGCACCGTACGCCGACAACACCGCCCCATTCGCCGGAATCGCTGAACCCGACTGCGCCGATACGGGTCCGCTGCGAACGAAACGCAGCGTGTCGCCACGACGGCCGATCGAACGCAACGGCGCTTCCGCGGTCTGACGCGTCGTGTCGCGCGGAGTCGTTGCACCGAAGCGCGACGTGAAGAGCGCCGTGCCTTCGGGGACTCCCGATGGATCGTGATTCAGGTTGATGATCGGTGTCACCGCGCCGCGCCCGCTGATCCATGCTTTCGCGTCGAGAACGAACCGGTCCATGAACGGGTGTCGCGCACCATCCATCGCGAACTGCGTGTGCACGTTGTCATAGGTGTCGTAGGGCGAGTCGGTGACCTTGAGTCCCTTCCACCACTCACCCGCGATCACCTGGTCGTTCTCGTTCTCGCCCGTCTTCAAGTCGAAGAAGTCGGCATTCACGGCGGCGAGAACAGACGCTCCGCCACTCGCGGCCCGCTGGACCATGCTCGTGGTCTTCTCGCGCCCCTTGAGCTGGTCGAACGCGCGGGCGGCTCGAAGCTCGAGATCGCTGCGTCGAAGGTCGACGCGGACGAGATACATGACGAGCGGGCCACGACCATCGACGAATTGTCGATACGCAACGCCCGGTGCGAGCTCGCGCGACACGACGGTGTCGCCGGTCTGCGCGAACGCCGGGCCGGCGTTGGTCAACATCGCCACTCCAGCCGTCGTGAATACACCCCTGCACGCACGCACTGCTGCGCGTCGAACGTCTCGTCTCACCTGTGGCCTTCCGAAGTGTTGTTACGTATCATGTCACACGATTGGCTGTTCTTCCACACCCACGCCTGGAGACGTCGCCATGAGCCAGATGCTTCATCGCTTGGTTCTCGCCGCGCTCATTGCGGCCACGTTCGTTCGAACAGCCCACGCACAAAACACGCTGACCCTCGAAGGATCGGTGAAGGGCGATGCCGGTCCACTCGGCGCCGCGGCCGTGACGGTCGTCAACCTCGCCACCCAGGATTCGGCCAGAACAGTCACGCGGCCGAGTGGCGAATTCCGTCTGATCGGACTCTTCACCGGACAGTATCAAGTAACGGTGCGCGCCATCGGGTACAAGCCAAGCGTCCAGACGGTGCAGCTCGTGATCGGCCAGCACGCGCGGCTCGACTTCGCATTGGAGAGAGGCGCGACGGAGCTCGCGGCGCAGCTCGTGACAACGGAGCGTGTCAAGCAGGTCGAAGTTCAACGGCTTTCCGTCTCTGCACCGGTGATGAAGGAGGAGATCGAGAATCTTCCGATGAACTCGCGCGGCGTGATGAACCTTGCGGGTATCGCTCCCGGCATCAAGACGTACACGCCGCAGTCGGGCCGCACGCTACCATCGGGTGGCGCGGCGCCGGACTCGCGATTCTTCAACGTCTACATGGACGGCGTGGAGATGAAGAGCCTGTACAACGGCAACATCGTCGGTCTCGGCCAGACGGGATCGCCGCTGCCGCAGGAAGCACTCGAGCAGTTCCGGGTCTACATGAATCCCTACGACGCCGAGTACACGCGTGCCGGTTCGTACGTGATCAGCGCCGAGAGTCGGCGCGGCACAAATACCTGGCAGGGATCGGCGTTCGGATTCCTACAGAACAAGTCGCTCATCGCGCGCAACGCGTTCCAAGTCGTGAAGCCCAACTACGGCCGCGACCAGTTCGGCCTCAACCTTCGCGGCCCGCTCGCGAAGGACAAGCTGTTTCTCGCAACGAGCTACGAGTTCTCCAACACGAACTTTTACCTCGACGTGAACCCGACGAGCGGACCGTGGACGCAGTACAAAGGATCGTTCCTCGCGCCGCAGAAGAACCAGACGCTGTACGGACGTCTGACGTATGTCCAGAGTCCGACCATCACGTACGACGAGATGGGCTCGGTCCGTTTCCTCGACGGACAGGGCAACTTCGGCAACAAGGTCGCGCAGAACGGCGGTATCTCGCAGAAGTACCGGATCTACACCGATCAACTGCGCCAGCGTTATTTGTCGCCGGGCGGCAATTTCGAGAACGAGGCCAGTCTGCAGGTCGTGATCTGGAATCACAACGAGCTTCCGCTGCGTCCCGGGCCACAGTTCACGTATCCCGGCGTCACCTTTGGAACGTCGGGCTTCCCGCTCATTCTGAAAGAGACGCACCTTCGCGTCGTCGACCGTGCGACGAAAAACATCGACAATGCGTCGGGCTCGCACGTCCTCAAGTTCGGTGTGGAGCTGAGCCGCATCGCGGCGAGCCAGAACTTTCCGAGTACCAAGGACGGCACGTTCAATTTCCTCACGGACACATCGACGCTTCCGAATACGGCGTCGATCGCGGTCGGCGTCACCGATCCGAACGGCACGACCGACGCTCTGGCCAGTGCAACCGGCTACACCACAGGCGCGTACGTGAACGATGAGTGGCGCGTGCAACCGAACTTCACGCTGTCGCTCGGTCTGCGGCATGACGCCGAGTTCAACACGATGAACAACGATTACACGGTGCCGTGGGCGAGCGATCCAAAGCTCCAAGCGATTCCGGCGCTGGCCAATTACTTGAACACGGGACAGCGGAAGAATCAGCTGGGCAATTTCTCTCCGCGCATCTCGTTCTCGTGGGATCCGACGCGCAAGAACCTGACGTTCCTGCGCGGTGGCTTCGGCATCATCTACGATCGGGTGACGAGCTTCATCGGCTTCCAGGAGCGCAAGAACTCGACGTGGCGAGTGTACAACTTCACGAATCCCGGCACGACCGATCCCGCAGTCCTTCGCGCGCGAGTAATTGGCGGCCTGTCCGGATCGCCGGCGCCGATCCTCATCAAGGAAGACATGAAGACGCCGCACAGTCTTCAAGGATCCGTCGGGATCGGACATCAATTCACCGACGCGTTCGGGCTGAACGTGGATTACGTGCGCCAGCACATGATCAACATCTACGTGCAGCGCAACCCGAACTACCTCGACAAGACGGTGACGCCCAACGTACGCAAGCTCACGCCGGCATACGGCGATATCATTCTGTGGGACGACATTGGCGTCGCGGACTACTCGGCGATGCTCGTGCAGGGGACGTGGCAGCGCGACCAGACGCGCGTGAATCTCGCGTACACGCTCGGGTATTATCAGGGTAACTTCGATACCTCCGGTCTGCCGAACTTCGCGTACCCGTTCCTGTTCAACCGGCAGCGCACCTCACTCGACGAGCGGCATCGCGTCGTGCTGTCCGACGTCACGCCGATTCCGTTGGGATTCACGTTCGCGTCGATCATCACGATCGCGAGTCCGCGACCGTTCGTGACGACCGACGGGCGCGACATCAATCTCGATAACATCACGGGCGATGACTACCCAGGCGGTACGGTGAACTCGACCGGCACGCGCGTCACGCAGCCGTCGAACGCGTGGCGCAACTGGTATCGCACGGTCGACCTTCGCTTGGCTCGTTCGATCGTCAACGCGAGCGGAAAGAAGGTCAGTCTCATCGCCGAAGTGTTCAACGTGTTCAACTGGAACAACAATCTGACTTACGGCTCGACGCAGTTCAATTCAGCCGGCGTTCCGGTTGCGACGTTCGGCATTCCGACCGGCGCATACGGGGCGCGACAAGGCCAGGTCGGAATGAGGGTCGAATGGTGACCTGTCGGTTCTCAGTAATCAGTGCTCAGTTGTGAGTCTTCCCCGCCCAGTACTCAGTGCTCAGTGCGAGTCGTCAGTCGTTGACAACTGACAACTGAGTTTTGAGTACTGAGCACTGAGCACTGAGTGGGTACGCTCACGACTGAGAACTGATTACTGAGGACTATAAATAAGGTACCGCTTTACTTGCTCGCTGAATCGCACAGCATCAGCGTCCCATTGCGCAATGAGCGCGTCGACGCCGTTCTGTTCGACCGCCGTCCGCAACTTGTCGGTGCCGGCCAGCCGGTCGATCTGCGGCGTCCGCCATTGAAAGTCCTTCGGGTGGCGCGCGTAAATCGTGCGAAGCATGCGAATGCCGAGTGCGACCGGACGCACCGCGTTCCGGTCCGTGACGCGGACTTTGATCATCGGGATCGTCTGGCCGCCGAACTTGTAGCCGGTCTCGATGGTTCGCGTCGCGGTGTCGAATCGGACGCCGGGCAACTTGAGCGCGTTGAGCTCCGCCGCGATCGCGGTGTTGTCGGTCATCCACGCCGCGCCGATGAGGGTGAACGGCGCGTCGGTGCCTCGACCTTCGGTCGCCGTCGTTCCCTCGAAGAACACTGTGCCCGGATACAGAAGCTCGGCGTCGAGATCTCGGAGGTTGGGCGATGGGTTGATCCACGGAATCTTCGTTTCGTCGAACCACATCGAGCGACGGTAGTTCTTCATCGGCACTACGTGCACGTCGGCGTCGATTAGCTTCGAGCCGGCGAGGAAGCGCAGTAGCTCGCCGGGCGTGAGACCGTAGCGAAGCGCGACGGGATACTTCCCAACCAGCGATGAGAACGCCGGATCGAGAATGTTTCCCTCGTATCGGTCGGCGCGGATCGGGTCCGGCCGGTCGAGCACGATGATTGGTTTCTTGGCGGCATTCGCGGTGATGGCCAGCGTCCATTCGTACGTGTAGACGCGCGCG
>DASYSU010000471.1:0-12292 GCA_036002925.1 Gemmatimonadaceae bacterium
GCGTGCGCTCGCCCTGGAGATAAGGAAGAAACGTCACTCCATTGGCCCCGGGCACGATGGTCGCGGCTTCGGCATTGAGGCGCTCGTTGGCGTCGCCCGTTTGCGCGAGTTCACGAGCGAGTTGGTCGCGATACCATGCGAAGGCTCCGCCCGCGGACAGCACCACACCCATGAGGTACCACGTGGCGGGCACGACGTGACAGAAGGTGTGCGCGCGCAACGTTGGGTCGACACGCGGCTCGAGCATTGGAGCGAGCACCGTACCCGACGTGCCCCAACTCGTGACGGCTTCACCTGGTGTGATCGCGCCGACTCCCGCCGCGCCGCATGCGTTGTCCGCTCCGCCTCCGACGACGGGCGTTCCTATCTGTAGCCCCGTGACCTTCGCGGCTTCGGGCGTGAGGCGGCCGAGTATCTCCGCCGATCCGCCGACGTCCGGAACGATCGATCGCGCCAGATCAACCGCGCCGAGGATCTCATCGCTCCATCGGAGGTGCGCGGTGTCGTACATCAGCGTGGCCGAGGCGTCGGATGGTTCCGTTGCCAGCACGCGCGTCAAGCGATATCGAATGAAATCCTTGGGAAGGAGCACGGTTGCCAACCTCGCGAACGCGGCCGGCTCGTGGTTGCGAAGCCACAATACTTTGGGCAGAGTGAATCCTTCCAGCGCCGGATTGCACGCGAGATCTCGAAGCCGTTCCTCGCCCCCGACGCATTGAGTGATCTCGCGACACTCAGCCGTTGTCCGGCCATCGCACCAGAGAAGAGCGGGGCGAATGACGTCGCCCCTTGCGTCGAGAAAAACCGACGAGTGCATTTGTCCGGAAATGCCGATCGACGCGACGCTCGCGCGCGGCTCTGCCGCGAGCACCGAACGAATCGACGCGACGCTTGCCTGCCACCACGCCTCAGGATCCTGCTCGGCCCATCCTGGTTCCGGCGTCGAGAGGTCAAGCGGCGTGATCGCCGCGGCCTCGACGTCACCCGTCGTGCTGACCAGGATGGCTTTGACGCCGCTCGTTCCGACGTCCACGCCGAGGAAGCAAGGATCGGCCACGTCAGCGCACTCCGAGAAGGATCTCCATCGTGAGTTGATCGAGGCGCTCGTAGGCGTAGCCTTGCTGTCGCATTCCGTCGAGGTCGAACGTGCGCTGTTTGATCTCTCTCGCGCTCGCCGAGCTGAATACCGGGCGATCCGTTTTACCGCCGCGAGATCGAAGTGAACTGAGCAGGCCTTGAATCTCGGCGTCGGAGTTGAATCGCGCGACTTTGTCCTTGAGGATGAGATAGGTCCGCATGCTGCCGGCGGCGAAATCCCAGACGCCTTGCTCGTCTTCCGTGCGATATGCGTGACTGTCGAAGTGCCGCATGCCCGGCCACTTCGCGTCCTCGATCAGCTTCACGAGGAAAAACGCTCCCTTGAGGTCCTCGCTGCCAAATCGAAGATCTTGATCGAATCGTCCCGGCTTCTGCGCATTCAGATCGATGTGAAACAACTTGCCCGCCTCGAGGGCCTGCGCCACGCCGTGTGAGAAGTCGAGTCCCGCCATCGTATCGTGTGCGATCTCGGGATTCAGCCCGACCATATCCGGATGGTCGAGTGTGTAGATGAACGCGAGCATATGGCCGATCGTCGGCAGAAAGATGTCGCCGCGCGGCTCGTTGGGCTTGGGCTCGAGCGCGAACTTGAGATCGTAGCCTCTAGAGTGAACGTAGTCGCAGAGAAAGTTGATCGCATCGCGGAACCACTTGATCGACTCTTGCGGATCTTTCGCGGCGTTGGTCTCCACTCCTTCTCGACCGCCCCAGAACACGTACGTCTGAGCGCCGAGCTCCGCGCCGAGGTCGATCGAGTGCATGGTCTTCTGCAGTGCGTAGTCGCGGACCCGCGCGTCGTTGCTCGTGAAGGCGCCGTCGCGAAATACCGGATCGCCGAAGAGATTCGTCGTCGCCATCGGCACTTTCATTCCGGTGTCGTCGAGCGCCGCCTTGAACTCGCGAACGATGCGATCGCGATCTGCTGGCGACGCGTCGCGAGGAACTAGGTCGTTGTCGTGGAGGTTGACGCCATACGCGCCGAGCGACGCGAGTTGTCGCACAATCTGCGTGGGTGAGAGCGCGGGACGTACTGGATCGCCGAACGGATCACGGCCAATGTTGCCGACCGTCCAGAGGCCGAAGGTAAAGTGATGCTCGGGGCGTGGTGTGTAGTCGGTCGTCGGCATTGTCTGTCATCCTGAGCGAAGCGAAGGATCTGCTGTGCGAGGGCCGGAACAGCAAGCCGCGGATTCCGCGGCCTCCTGTTGAGTCCCACCACTAATAGACCGCCGGGCAGCGGGGACGAGTGCGATCCGCGGGGCACCGAAGCGCGAGATAGAACGAGAGTGGATGTGCCGCTGGCGCATGGCCGGCGGGAATCGGCATGCGTGAGAAGGTTTGGAAGTATTGCAGTGTCGCGTCGCGCCACCAGCGTGCTTCGTGCTCTTGAATGTCGAGAAACGATTCGACGTCGTGGAACCGAGCGCCATCGATTGCGCCCTCGAGTCGGCGCCAGCTGCGCTGCATCGATCGGACCGAGTCGATGCCGGCGTCATAATGGTGCACCAGCTCGTCCCACAACGTGCGACCCGATCTCATCCGCTCGTTCCATTTCACATGATGGAACCAGAGCAGCAACGAATCGGGAACCGAATCACGATTCGCGAATCGCTCTCGAACGGGCGGGAAATACTGCGCGACCGCGTTGCTTCCGGATGCGGTGCGATCAAAGCCGACGCCGAGCGTATCCGCGCGATGGTAGTACACCGGCGTCTGGTCGGCTCGTCCGCGATCCACCCACGGCCCCGGCCCGTAGTGGTGTCCCGTCGCCATGATGTGCGCCAGTCCGAGTGGCGTCATGTAGTCGACAACGGCTTCGCGCGACACGAGCATCATGTGCTTGATCGGCTTCACCACGGATGAGTCGTTGGAGAACGTCATGCGGATCCAGTCGTCGGCGATGTCGGCCGACGATTGCAGCGGATCCCAGGCCAGGCGTCCGTACGCGTACCAGTTGGCCTGGTTGAAGTGCGATCCCGTCCAGTTGCGATCGGTGCCCACGTTCGAGACGCCGGCGATCCCAGTGCGAACGTAGCCGTGCAGCGAGCCGTCGATCACGCTGGCGACGGTCGACCCCTTACCATGCGCCCACGTGTCGTCGCGCAGCACTTCCTCGAACAACGGACCGAGGTAGACGAGATGCGTGTCCTGCCCGAGGTACTCTTTAGTGATTTGAAATTCCATCATCAGCGGCGTCTTCGGCATCGCGCCGAACAACGGATGGAACGGTTCGCGCGGCTGGAAGTCGAGCGGCCCGTTCTTGACTTGTACCAACACATTTGCGTGGAACGCGCCGTCGAGTGGCGTGAATTCGTCGTACGCCTGCTTCACACGATCGGTCGGTACCTCGTTGCTGTACACGAACGCACGCCACATGACGATTCCCCCGTGCGGCGCCACGGCGTCGGCGAGCATGTTTGCGCCGTCGGCATGCGAGCGCTTGTAGTCCTGTGGACCCGGCTGTCCCTCGGAGTTGGCTTTTACGACGAAGCCGCCGAAATCCGGAATCGCGCGATAAACCTCGTCGGCCTTGTCCTTCCACCATTTGCGCACGGCGGGATCGAGTGGGTCGGCGGTTTTCAGTCCGCCCAACTCGATCGGCGCGCTGAATCGCGCGGTAAGATAGACGCGGATTCCGTACGGCCTGAACACGCTCGCGAGCGCGGCGACTTTCGGCAAATACTCGGCAGTTAGAACTTTCGCATTCGCGTTGACGTTGGTCAGCACCGTCCCGTTGATGCCGATCGATGCATTGGCGCGCGCGTAGTCGCGATAGCGAGGCGACAATGAATCGGGAAGTCGCTCCCATTCCCATAACGATTGGCCGGCGTACCCGCGTTCCACTGTTCGATCCAAGTTGTCCCAGTGATCGAGCAGTCGCAGTTGTATGCGTGGCGAACTTGTGATCGAGAGGGCGCGGATCGATCCATTGGTCTGCAGGTGACGCAGCAGCCTGTAGGATCCGTACAGCGCGCCCACGTCGCTATTCGAGGCAACAACGATTGTGCGCTTTCCCGAAATCGTCGCTGCGCGAATCAAAAATCCCTCTCGTCCGATCTTCGCGAGATCCGCGGCGAGCGGCAACGCCGCGATCAGGCGCGAGCCTTTCGGCGTTCCGACGACGATCGACCCGTCGAGTCGGACGCGATCATCGACTGGAATCGAGCGTCCGAGCAAACCTCTGAGTCCCGTCGCGAGCTCGTCGCGCGCGACGCGTAGCGTTGGAGAGTGGCCCTCGACGACCAGTCGCGTGATCGCGGCGCGATACTCGGCGAGCAGCTTCGCGTTCGATATCAGTCGATAGCGGAGCCAGAGGTCGTAGCCGTCTTCATTCGGCGGCGCGGCTTGTGCGTTCGCGCGCGCCGCGGTCCCAAGAGCAAACGCGAGCAGGACAAGGGCGGCCGCATCGCGTCTCATGATGCTTCGTGAGTCTTTTCGGGCGATCAGCGCGGGATCAGCGGAACCCGTTCGTCGAGCGGATCCGCCCATGACTGATTTGGAATGAGCGGAGACCAACCGGGACGCAGCGGATCCTGATCGTACGGATACGTGCCGAGCCGACGGAACATCTCGTGATACTCGCCCACGCGATTCCGATCGAGCTTGACGCCAAGGCCCGGTCCCGTGGGGACAGGAATGGCGCCGTGACAGTATTGAAGCTTGCCGCCCTCGATCACGTCGTCGACCAAATGATGGTAGTGCGCGTCGGCGGCGAAGGTCAGGTTGGGAATCACTGCACCGAGGTGCAGCATCGTTGCGAGCTGAATGCCAAGCTCACCCGACGAATGGACCGCGACGCCCAACTGGAATGTCTCACAGATCGACGCGGCTTTGACGCAGGGTCGGATACCGCCCCAGAACGTGGTGTCGAGCAAGACGACGTCGACGGCGGGATGCAGCACGTTCGCGGCCAACTGCTCGAAGTTCACGACCACGGTGTTCGTGGCCAGCGGCATGCGCAGCTTCTCTCTCGCGCGACGCATCCCGTTCATGCCGAACACCGGATCCTCGAGGTAGTCGTTCTTCAGATCCTCGATGTGTTGGCCGAACCAGATCGCCTGCTCGGTGGACCACACGCCGTTTGGATCGAACCGGAAACGATCACCGCGAAGCGCGTCGGCGATCGCGCGGTAGCACTCGAGCTCGAACTCCGGCGGAAATACGCCGCCCTTCAACTTGTGCGTCGTGAAGCCGTGCGATGCTTTCAGCGCGAGCGCTTCGGCGACGAGCTGGTCGCACGTTCTCACTTCGCCCGATCCGTCGGTCGGGCTTGGATAGCGAAAGAACAAATACGACGCGAAAGGGACGTGATCGCGCAGGCGTCCGCCGATGATGTCGCACACCGGAACACCCCACGCCTGACCCAGAATATCGAGGCACGCGAACTCCAACGCGGCCAACATCTGCGTGCGATCGTTGTACAGCGACGCGGTTGGGTTAGCGATGCGAAAGCGCATTTCCTCGAGCCGCGCGGGATCGTAGCCGAGGATGTACGGCTTGAGCCCGTTGAACGCCGCGCTGGCACTTTCTCCGCCGCCGCCCATCTCGCCGAGCCCGATCAAGCCGTTGTCGGTCTCGACCTCGATGATGGTGCGAACGAATCGACCCCAATGACAACCATTGGCGTGTCGGAGCGGCGCCGCGAGCGGGACGCTCACTGGCGTTGCCCGGATGTCGATGATCTTCATTCGGCTCGCGGAACGAGAGGGGGTGACAGCGACCGGGCGACGCCGAGGGGCGTCGAATTCGGTGTGATCAATTGACCTTATCACTGCCAATTCTGCCCCAATTGCCTACGATCTGTCAAGCCAAATCCAGGAACCCGGCGCCGACAGCTTCGATTACACGCCGCTGAACGCGCTGAATCCCCCATCCACAGGGATCACAACGCCCGTGACGAACGAGGCCGCGTCGCTGCAAAGCCAACGTACGGGGCCGAGCAACTCTTCCGGGTCGCCGAAACGGCCCATCGGCGTGCGACCGATGATCGCCCGCGCCCGCGCGGTCGGTACTCCGTCGCCGTCGATCAGGACCGCGCGGTTTTGTGTGGAGACGAAGAACCCGGGAGCGATCGCGTTGACGCGCAACCCGTCGCCGTGCTTGCGCGCCAGGTCCACCGCGAGCCATCGCGTGAAGTTGTCGATCCCCGCCTTGGCCACCGAGTAGCCGAGGACACCGCTCAAGGCTTGCAGCGAGGCCATCGACGAGACGTTGACGATGCAACCGGAGCCGCGGCGCGCCATCGCTTCGCCGAACACCATCGATGGGAGCACGGTGCCGTGCAGGTTCAACCGGAGCACTTCATCGAACGCATCCATCGGGACGTCGAAGACGCTGCGATCATCGTTGCGTGCGCGCGCGACGTTGCCGCCGGCCGCGTTGACCAAGATGTCGACGTCGCGCCACATGCCGGTGAGCGAGTCGCGCGCCTCACGCAGCTGTTGCTCGTCGAGCACGTCGGCGATGAGCGGAATCGCCTCGCCGCCCGAGCGGCAAATGTCTTCCACCTTCGCGTCGGCCGCGTCGCGACGTCGTCCGAGAACGGCCACGCGTACCCCCGATGCAGCGAGGCCCGAGGCGATCATTCCGCCAATTACTCCGTAACCGCCGGTGACGACGGCGATTCGTCCTGTCAGATCGAAGGAGCGTGCGTTTCTGCTCGGCAACGGTTGCATTCCCGTGCGTCGAAGGGGCAATTGTTTCGACACTGAGTATGGCACGGGTGGTCGCGCAACGGGAGCCGCGTTATTTGCTCACGCCCACGATGAACTCCGTCGACTTTCGATCGAGGCCTGAACCCACGAAGTGCGTTCGCGCCTCGGCCCGCAGTCCGAAGCCGAGCAACGGCAGTCCGATGCGCACTCCGGCCGACGCCGAATAGGCGACGTCATTCGGCGTTGGTGACGGGCCGCTGATCGCGCGGAGCCACCCGATGCCCCCGCCGACGTACGGGCGCACGATCATTGGTAGGATCTGCCACTGAAGCTGCGCTTCGGGGATGATGTACGTGCGCTGCACCGTTCGTTCATCAGGTCGAAATGCGCCGAGGCTTCCCTCGAGAAGAAGTGACGCGAGCGGAAGCTCGAGACGAACGGCTCCGAACGGCGCCGAACCCGTCGTCGACAAATTGAAATGCGACACGCCGCCGAGGACGGCGATCGTCGGAATGGGCAATTGCGCCTGCGCGATTCGCGTCGACGCGACCGCCGCAAAAAAAATCAGCGCCGCGGGCGCGGCGCGTCGCAAGTGCAGTCGACGAATTCTCGTCGTGAAGATCTTCATTCTCATAATCGATTCGATTGGTAAGTCGCGGTGTCGCGTCGGGTCGTGTCGCGCCGCAATGTGTCGACTGGCGGCGCAACGGGGGTGCTCAGGCTCGAGTGAGGTTGAACTGCCGGGGTGCGCTGAATTGCGGGTCGCCCGATTGCCGGAGCGCTGCGTGGAGCGATCACTTCGCCGGCGGACATCGCCGGTCGTCGTTGATGCGACAACGTCGCAACGAGTCCGGCGAGGAGAAGGATAAGCACCGCGGCGAAGCTCACCGGAATCGACCAATGCACGTCCGGCGGCGAGTCCACGTCGTCGTCCGCGTCGCGGACGTACCTCGTCGTTCCGCGGCGCACGCGCTCCAATTCAGCTTTCTCGACCACCGCGCGTCGCTCATCGAGCTCGGCGAGCCGGCGCGCGATTTCCTTGCGCTGTTTGTTGAGCTCAGCGCGAACGAGGGCGAGCTGCTCCTGGCGTTCGTTCACCAGCCGCTCGAACGCCGCCCGATCGGCGGCGAGGCGCGCGGCGTGCTCCGCTGCCGCGGCCTCGATCTCGGACCGCTCGTTCTCGTATTTCTCGAGGACGATGCGATGGCGCTCGGTGAAATCGGTCTGCAGCGCCTCCATCTCGACCTCCGCGCGGCGCAGCACGTCGCCAGAGGCGATGAGGGCCAAAAAGCCCGGAACGTCGGGCACTTCCTCTTCGCTCTCCGCGCGAATCATTTGCTCCGTAGCATCGACGACTCGCGCGGCGAGATCCGGAGCCGCTTCGCGGAGCGGGGGATTTGTGCTGTCATCCCGGTCATCATATCGTCTCCCGGCGAGCATGCTCCACGCGAGCGTGCCGATCGTTCTCGCATCGCCGCGCGCATCGGGAACACCGCTCATCGGAACTCGGGCGGCGGCGAACGAAATCACGACCCGGTCTGTTCCGGGCTCGAACCACAACGTCTCGGGCGTAACCTTGCGATGGACGATGCCTTGGCTTCTCGCCCAATCGAGAACACCGTCGACTTCTTGCAGCACCACGGAGACTCGCGCGTTGGCGATTCGCTCACCGCGCGACACCAGTTCGGCGAGCGGGGTTCCGTGAACCTGATCGGTGATGACGGCGTACGCGTCGGCCCCGAGCCATTGCCCGCCATGCACGCGTGGGACGCTTGGGTGCGAGACGTTGGTGAGCAGCTGGGTGTCGGACGCGAGATGCGCGAGCGCGTTGTTGTCGTCGTCGGGGGGAGCGTTGACGACGGTGATCATGACGTCGGCGGCGTCGTCGCGTCGCCGGGCGACGAAGGGATGGGTGTCGGGAGCGCCGCGGAGCTCGCCAACAATTTCGTAGCTATGCTCGAGTGCCCGAAGGTCCAGGCCGGGTTGTCGATCGGTCATACGGGTTGGAGAGCGCAATCCATGCCGCGCGTCGCGGACACGTACGATGCAGAGTGACGCACGTCACGACGACCGGCCGATCGGCCCTCTGAACTTCGCGCCAGGCGCGCGGTATATTGTGCGAATGAGAGTGTTGTGCATCGGTCGACATCCGTTCTTGAGCGAGCATCTCTGCCGGTTCTTCGAGTCGCTGGGAGTCGACTCGATTCCCTGCGTGGGCATCAACGAAGCCGCGAGCTTGGTTCCAGCGCATGAGCCCGACGCGATCATCTGCGATTACGATCTCTTGGCGACAATGTCGCTGGGGGATTGGGAGCAGGACCCCACGTTGTCGAAAGTTCCGGTGATCGCCGTCAGCCTCACGCGGCACCCGGGCGAGGCCCACTTGCTCGACATCAACGGCATCGCCGGGTTCTTGTACCTGCCAACGCTCGACCGGGAGGATGCGCGGCGACTGCTCGCGGCGATTCGGCCGGCGCGTACTCGAATTGATCCGCCGAACCTTCCGTGGCCGGGGACGACGCCAGTCGCGCAGTTCCGCTAGTCGGTAGCGTCGCAACGGACGAGGACGCTCACGCCCTCTTCCCAGCCACGCCGCTGCTCAGCGCGCTCAGCGCTACGAGCGGCGACGGCACGCCACGTCGCGTGATGCTCGTCGATACGTCGGATCGCTCGCTCGACATTGCGGTGTGTCGCCAGCCCGACGGTCTCTACTTGCGGATCAAGGCCAACGCGCTCGACGACAGCGAGCCGCTGCGCCGCATCGCGCGACAGATGGCCGGTGAGACGGACACGGCCAAGATCCTCGAGATTCTCTGCAACGCCGGCGCGGAGCAATGCGACGCGAATGGCGCGGCCGTTCTCAAATCGATCGCGAACGAAGGCGAGCTTGTCGCCGCGATCGGCCCGCTCCGCGTCGCGCGTGGACGACGATTCTCTCTCACTGGATCGCTGGCGCGTGAGGTGATTCGAACGCGCGACGTCGTTTCGGTCGAGGACTTTAGCGGATCGGCGCGGCCGCTCACCAAAGTGGCGCCGGATTTGGGTCTGGGTCCGATGCTCCTCGCGCCGCTCATCGCGCACGACGTGATGCTCGGCGTCCTGGCCGTGACTCGCGATACGGGTGAAACACCGTTTTCCCCTCGTGAGGCGCATCGCCTCCGCGCGATCGCCGACTATGCCGCGCTCGCGTTGTGGAAGTCCGATCTGCTCGATGAAGCGCAGGCGGCGGATCGCGCTAAGAGCCGCTTTCTCGCGACGGTTTCGCACGAGCTACGCACGCCGCTCACCGCGCTCGCCGGCTATGAGGAACTCCTCGCCGATCAAGTCGTCGGTCCGTTGGCCGAGGGACAGCTCGACATCCTCGAGCGAATGCGATCGGTGACGCAGCATCTGGCGTCGGTAATCGAGGAGGTGCTGACGTTCTCGAGTCTCGACGAGGGTCGGGAGACGATTCGTCCGACGGATTTCCTCGCCGCCGATCTCGTGCGCGCTACGGCGGCGGTCATCGAGCCACTCGCGCGGCAGAAACACCTCGCGTTCGAGTACGTGGTGCCCGATTCGCCGATTCGTATGACGAGCGACGTCGACAAGATCCGACAGATCCTCATCAATCTCGCCGGGAACGCCGTGAAGTTCACCGACAAGGGCGTCGTGCGACTCGATGTCGAGCGTCGCAATTCCGATGTGCGCTTCACTGTGCGCGACACAGGGATTGGTATCGCACGCGCGGACTTGGAGCGGTTGTTCAAGCCATTCGCGCAGCTCGACACCCGGTTGACACGCCGACACGGCGGAACGGGACTCGGCCTCTATATCGCCCGCCGGTTGGCTGAGCTGCTCGGCGGGCGCATCGACGTCGAATCGGAGCCCGGCAAAGGGTCGGCATTCAGCCTGGTCCTGCCCGTGGAGGAAGCGTAGATCGCTCTCCGGTGGGCGTTACATTTCACGGCATGTCCGCTCTTCCCATCACGAGCGTCTTCAACGATGGCTACATCGCGGAGACGTACGAGGCCTATCGCCGTGACCCGGCGTCGGTCGACGAATCCTGGCGTCAATTCTTCCGCGTCGCGGAGCAACTTGCGGGCTCGGCGGCCGCCGGCGGCGGCTACGACGCGTCTCTCCTAAGGAAGGCCGCGGCGGCGGCTTCGCTGCTCGGCGCGATCCAGCGCCACGGTCACCTCGCCGTTCAGATCGATCCGCTCGGAACGCCACCGCCGGGCGCCGCTGAGTTGAAGCCCGAATTTCACGGCATAACCGACTCCGATCTGCAGCAGATTCCCGGCTCGGCGCTCGGGGATGGTTATTCGGGCACGGCGGCGGACGTCGTACGCGGCATGAGAGAACACTACTGCGGCGCCATCGGCTTCGAGTTCGAGCACATCGGCGACGAGACCGAGCGAGAATGGCTTCGCTCGATGGTCGAGTCGGGGCAGGCAACGGCCCCGCTGTCGCCCGACGAGAAGAAGTTGTTGTTGCAGCGCCTGACCGAAGTCGACGGTCTCGAGCGCTTCCTCGGATTGGCATACGTCAGCGTCAAGCGCTTCTCGATCGAGGGAATCGACACGCTCGTCCCGATGCTCGACGAGGCGATCGAGCGCGGGGCCGGCGTCGGGGCGCGGGAAGTCGTGATCGGCATGGCGCATCGCGGTCGCCTCAACGTGCTCACGCACGTGATGGGCAAACCGTATCGCGCGTTGCTCGAGGAATTCGAGGGCCATCACGCCGACACGAACGCCGAGAGCGACACGGGCGACGTGAAGTATCACCTGGGCTTCAGCGGCCATCGCGACGTGCCCGGCATCGGATCAGTTGCCGTGGAGCTCGTGCCAAATCCGAGTCACCTCGAGCTGGTGAACCCAGTCGTCGGCGGCGTCGCGCGGGCGCGGCAACGGGTGAAGGGCGGTGCGCCGAACGCGCGCAACGAAGCCGGCGTGCTGCCGGTCATCGTGCACGGTGACGCGTCGTTCCCGGGTGAGGGAGTCGTTCCGGAGACGCTGAACATGTCTCTCCTGCGCGGTTATCGCGTCGGCGGGACACTGCACATCATCGGCAACAACCAGGTCGGCTTCACCACGGATCCGATCGACGGCCGGTCGACGCACTATGCGAGCGATCTCGCGAAGGGATTCGACATTCCGATTCTGCACGTCAATGCCGACGACGCTGAGTCGTGCATCCAGAGCGTGCGATTGGGCATCGCCTATCGCCAGCGATTCAACAAGGATTTCCTCATCGACCTCGTGGGTTATCGGCGTCACGGGCACAACGAGGCGGATCAGCCCGCGTTCACACAACCGGCGATGTACAAGACGATCTCGGAGCACCCGACTGCCCGTCTTGTGTTGGGTGCGCGTTTGGTGCGCGAACGAGTCGTCAGCGAAGACGACGTGAAAGCGGCAGACAAGGCGGTCGCCAACACCCTGCAGCAACTCTATCAGGAGTTGAAGAAGGAGGCGCACCAGGAATCGGACGGCGACGACAAGTCGGGTTCACCAACGTCGCCCAACGCGCCCGTCACGACGGCGGTCCGCGGCGAGCGT
>DASYSU010000472.1:0-18156 GCA_036002925.1 Gemmatimonadaceae bacterium
GATCGTGTCGTCGCCGATTCCGGCGACGTCACCGCGTCGATCGCGCGTGCCGCGAAGACAATGAAGGCGCGATACACCTGGCCGTTCCAAATGCACGCGTCGATCGGCGCTTCGTGCGCCGTGGCCGACGTCAAACGCGACTCGGCGACAATCTGGTCATCGACGCAAGGCGCGCACGCGCTCAAAGGTGCGCTCGCCCAGTTGATCGGCGTACCATCGGAAGGTGTGCACGTTATCTGGATCGAAGGATCCGGATGTTACGGCCACAACGGATCGGACGACGCAGCTGCCGACGCTGCGCTCTTGTCGCAAGCGATTGGTAAACCTGTGCGCGTACAATGGTCGCGCTCCGACGAGCATGGCTGGGAACCGAAAGGCGTCGCGATGGTCATGGAGGTAACTGCCGGTCTCGACGAAAACGGTCGCATCATCGGGTGGGATTACGCGGTATGGACGCCCACGCACTCGAGTCGCCCTGGTGGTGGCGCCGCCGGCGGCGCGAATTTCGTCGCCGCGCAGCTCGCTGGAGCCACGCCCGCGGCTCGGCCATCGCTTGGTGGTGATCGAAATTCTCGGCACACATACACTGTCCCGAGCACCCGCGTCGTCGCGCACCTGCTGCAGTCCGCTCCGTTGCGCACGTCGTCCTTTCGCGGACTCGGCTCACCCCAGAACAGCTTCGCCAACGAGTCGTTCATGGACGAGCTGGCGATCGCCGCCGGCGCCGACCCGGTCGAATTCCGGCTTCGTCATCTCAGCGATCCGCGCGCGATCGCGGTCGTGCGCGCAGTCGCGCAATTGGCGAAGTGGGAACCACGCATGTCACACTCGAGGAACACTGGCGCGCTCGCGAACGGGCCCGTTCGGGGACGCGGCATGGCGTTCGTCCAGTACGAGGGGACGGAGGCATACGTTGCCGCCGTTGTCGACGTTGATGTCGATGTGAGCGCCCACACCGTTCGCGTCGCGCGAGCGTACGTCGCTCATGATTGCGGATTGATCGTGAATTCCGATGGACTGACGAATCAGATCGAAGGGAATGTCATTCAAGGCATCAGCCGAACGCTCAAGGAGTCGGTTACGTTCGATCGTTCGCGCGTCACGAGCCTCGATTGGCGGTCATATCCCATTCTCGCATTTGCAGAAGTCCCCGAATCGATTGACGTCGCCGTGATCGACCATCCGGAGTTGCCATCTGTCGGCGCGGGAGAAGCGGCCACCTCGCCAATTCCCGGGGCAATCGCCAACGCAATCTTCGACGCGACGGGCAAGCGACTGCGCGACGTTCCGCTCCGGATCTAGGCATGGGGCGTCACTCCGCACGCACCATCGTTCGCGGCGCTCCACGTTCGGCATTTGCCGCCCGCACCGTATCGAGGAGATCGATGAGCGTCGCGATGTCGCGCGCCACCAGCGATGCTACTGCCTCCTCGTCGGCCGCATCAACGAGGGGATCGATCTTGTCGAGCAACCGTCGGCCGTCCGCGGTCACCTCGCACATTACCTGACGGCGGTCGGGCAGGGCACGTTCGCGGCGGATGTACCCGGATTGCTCGAGCTTGTCGAGGATGCGTGTGATCGTCGTCCCCTCTTCGATCATCCGCTCACGAACCGCGAGCGTTGCAATCCCACCGGAGCCGGCGCCTCGAATGATCCGCAGCGCGTTGTATTGCGCCAAGCTCAATCCCCAAGGCTCGAGCACTCGGCCGAGTGCTCGCCCGACGACCGACGCCGTGCGTAAGAGCGCGATCGTCGCCTCCTGCTTCTTCGATCGAAACGGCCGTGATTGCCGAATCTCCGATTGAACCGACGATCGCGCCATACGTCAGGCTGCCGTGGCGCGCGGAAGCACTTCGAGCCCGCGTCCTCCGGCCTTCCACGTTTCGAGGCCGCCCTCGAAGACACGCACGTTCGTGAAGCCCAGCGTCGCGAGCTTTGCGCCGGCGTCGCGGCTGTTCGGGCACGACGGCCCGCTGCAGTACACAATCAGTCGTGCGTTCTTGTCGAGCGATCGCGCGGCGGCTTCTCGGCCGACACGATCGACCGGTACCCACCGGGAACCTGGGATCATCTCGGCGCTGAAATACTCTTGGGTGAGCACGTTCCAGAACTCGTCGTAGTCGGCGGCGCGGAGCGCCGCCGCGAGCTCGTCGAGTGTGATGATGCGTGGTGCAGGCATGGCCTCTCCTCAATTGTAGTGGTTAGAGCAATAGTTGCTATGATAGCTATTAGGTTCCGGGCACGCAAGGGGTGCGACGTCGCGAGCGGCGATATGAAACAAACCACCGCAATTCCGTCAAATTCGCAACAACGGGCGGCGACTATTCGCCGCGCAAGACTGTCACCGGATCGACGCTCGTCGCGCGGCGCCCAGGGAAATACGCCGCCAGGGCGGCCACCGCGCCAAGAATGAGCGCGACGACAGCCATCGTGCGCTGATCCGTCGGGCCAACTTGGAACAGCAACCCCTGCATGAACCGCGTTAATCCCAGCGCACTCACCGTACCGAGCGCGATGCCGATCGTGGCGAGCACCATACCGCGACGAACAACCATCCCAACAACCTGCTGCGGCCGCGCGCCAAGCGCGATGCGGATTCCGATTTCGTGGCGTCGCTGTTGAACCGTGTACGACATCACGCCGTATATGCCGATCGCCGCGAGAATCAAACCGAGCGTCCCGAACAGCCCGAATAGCGTCGCGCTCAAGCGGGTCCGTCCGAGGGATTGAAACACCAACTCGCTCATGGTGTGTACCTCGGCCAGCGGCAGCTGGCGATCGATCGACTGGATCGCCTGACGCATTGGAACAACGTAGGCCACGGGATCGCCCGAGCCGCGGACGACGAGCGTCATCGAGGAATAAGGGAATTGCGCGAGGGGGCGATAGATCTCCATCAGCGCCGCCTTGTCCGGTCCCTCGTGATGCACGTCTCCCGCGACACCGACAATTCGTACGCGCTCGTTGCCGTTCCACTCGTAGAGCAGGTAGTGTCCGACTGCGGATTCCTTCGGCCAGAATCGGCGCGCGAGCGTTTCGCTGACAACGCCGACGGCGGGCGAGCTTGCGATGTCGGTCTCTGTGAGACCGCGCCCATCCTTGATCGCGATGCCCATCGCCTTGAAATAGCCGGGCGTAACCGCTCGCATGTCACCAACGGGCTCCGCGCCCGGCTCGGCTGGCGGTCGTCCTTCGACATTGAAGCCGCTCGATGAACTTTGCCCGCTGAGCGGGAGGTAGCTGATCGCGCCGACGGCGGTCACGCCGGGCAACGCTGCGATGCGCGACTCGGCGTCGCGGAAGAATGCGAGTGCGGCTGTGTCGCTTGGGTAGCGCCTCTGCGGCAGTGTGATGCGCGCCGTGAGTGCGTGCGCCGGCTCGAAACCCAAATGCACCTGATGCAGCGCGGCAAGGCTTCTCACCATCAGCCCGGCGCCCGCCAGCAGCACGAGCGCAAGCGAGATCTCGGCGACGACGAGTGCACTGCGCAAGCGCGAGCTCGAGCGTGACATGTTCGAGCCGCCGCGTCCGCCGCTCTTGAGTGTCTCGTGGGTGTTGCCACGCGTGGCCTGATGTGCCGGAGCGAGCCCGAACACGACGCCCGTGATGAACGCCACGGCCGCCGTGAACAACAGCACGCGCCCGTCGATCGAAACGCCCGACAGCGGCTGCGACGACATTCCTCTGGGAACGAGCGCGACGAGCGCTTGCGTCCCCTTGATGGCGAGCGCCAAACCCAGCGCTGCGGAGCCAAGCGACAGCACGACGCTTTCCGTGAGAAGTTGTCGCACGATGCGTTCTGGTGCCGCGCCGAGCGAAACGCGTACGGCGACCTCTCGCTGCCGATCGGCGGCGCGCGCCAGTAGCAGATTGGCAACGTTGACACACGCGATCAGCAACAGGAACCCGACCGCGCCGAGCAGCACCCAGAGGGCGCGTCGCGATTTGCCGACGAGACTCTCTCGTAGCGGTACGACCAACGCCGACCACTTGCTGTTGTACGCGGGCACGTCTCGCGCGCGTTGCGCGGCAAGGAACTCCATTTCGCGCACGGCTTGCTCGACGGAGACTCCCGCCTTGAGACGCGCAACGCCGTGGAGATAGCGGCCGTCCACCGTCCGGCGCGACATCGTGAAACGAATCGGGACCCAGACGTCGACCGGATCGAAGAGCCCAAATCCCGGCGCGGTTACTCCGATGATCGTGTACTCCACCGCGTTCATGAGAATCTTCTTACCGACGATGCCCGTGTCACCGCCGAATTGCTGGAGCCAAAGACTGTGACTGAGCACCATGACGTTCGGCGCACCCTCTTGATCGTCGACTTCGCCGAACAGCCTTCCCGCCGAGGTTCGCGCACCGAGAATCGAGAGAACGCCCGCGTTCGCGATGCGCACGAGGACCGAGGTCGGTTCAACGTTCGCGCCGCTGATCGACGCGCGCGTGTCAAAGAATGCTCCCATCCGCTCGAACGATCGTGCCGCACCACGCCAATACAGGAAGTTGTCCGGATTGATCGAGTTACACGCCGGAGCGTCGGGCATGGTGTTGTGCTCGCAGAGCACGACGATCCGGTCGGGGTTGGGATAGGGAAGGGCGCGCAACAACACTGCGTTCACGACGGAGAACATCGAAGTCGTGGCTCCGATGCTGAGCGCGAGTGTCGTCACGGCGGCGAAGGTAAACGCCGGCGAGTGTCGGAGGCCGCGTACAGCGTACCGGACGTCCTGAACGAACTCGTCGAGGTATCGACTGCGGTATTCGTCGCGGCTCGACTCCTGCCATTGTCCGCGTCCGCCGAATGCGACGAGCGCCGCGCGGCGTGCCTCCACTGGTGTCACGCCGGCGTCGATGTTCCGCTGCGTCGCCATCGCGATGTGAAACTGCATCTCGTCCGAGAGACGATCTTCCATCTCCGCGCGGCGGCGAAAGCCGAGTAGGCGAAGAACCGCGGACCGAACGCGTCGTAGCGAATCTGACATGACAAGAACCTCCTAGTCGCCGAGCGCGAGGATGAGGTCTACCGCGCGCGATACGCGCAGCCATGTCGCGCGTTCCTCGGCCAGGCGTCGTCGGCCGGCGGCCGAGAGGCTGTAATACCGGGCACGACGATTGTTTTCGGTGACTCCCCACGACGATGTGATGAAGCCTTGCCGTTCGAGGCGATAGAGCGCCGGGTAGAGCGATCCTTGTCCGACCTGGAGGATTTGCTGCGAGCCTTGCTCCAGTCGCTCCGTGATGCCCCAGCCATGCATTGATCCAAGTTGGAGCGCTTTGAGGACGAGCATGTCCAGGGTTCCTTGGAGCAGGTCGTCGCGAGTCTTCGGCGGCACAGGCGTCTCCTTCTGACGGTCGAAAGGAGTCTAGGGTCCTTCCTTTCGACCGTCAAGGGTAAGGAGGCAGCGGCCCCGAAAACCGACGCTTGACGTACCCGGCGACGGGCCAGTATATACGTGACGTCTATAAACAGTTTGTCTATATCAGCGCAATCTGCGTAGAGGCCGTCGTGTCCGACCGAACCAATCCTGACGACTTTCTCCCGCTCAAACCCGACGCGTTCTACGTTCTGCTCGTCCTTCTACATGGCGAGCGGCACGGATACGCCATCATGCGTGAGGCCAGCGAGCGCTCCGAGGGTCGCGTCGAACTCCAGGCCGGCGCGCTCTATCGCCTTCTCGCGCGCATGCTCGACGACGGCCTCGTCGTGGAATCGCAGCGACGACCCGCCGCCGATGCGGACGACGAGCGTCGCCGCTACTACCGCGTGACCGCGCTCGGCAAACGCACCATCGCGGCGGACGCCGAGCGGATGGCGGCGCTCGCCGAGGCGGCGCGCGCGGCGCTGCGTGGCCAAGTCGTGGTGGCCTGATGGTCGATTTTCGAGTGCCGCCGCTCAACGCCGGCGAGCGGTTGTATCGGGCGCTGCTGCGCCTCTACCCGCCGCGCTTTCATCGGGCGTTCGCACAGGACTTGGTAGAGACGTTTCGCGATCAGCGGCGTGCCGCCCGCGATCGCGGAATGACCGCGACCCGATTTTGGTTGACGATTCTGCGCGACCTCGCGATGCAGAGCTTCGCGGAGTGGCTCAGCGCTGCATGGCGAGTTGCGCGCAACATCCACAGCACGAATCACTTCGATCAAGAGGAATCGTCAATGGCGGCTATCCCACACGCCTTGCGCTTCGCCGAGCTGCGCTTCGCCGCTCGCCGGCTGGCGCGTGCGCGGAGCTTCACGATCGCGGCGGTGTTCGTGCTCGCCCTGGGCATCGGCGCAACCACCGCGGTGTTCAGTGTCGTCAATGGCGTGCTTCTGCGCCCGCTGCCGTATCCGGCGGCGGATCGGTTGGTGTGGCTCGGTCATTCGGTCGAGGTCTCGGGCGTCGACAAAGCCGATCAATCGGACGCGAGCTTTCTGCTCTATCAGGAGCAGGCGCACGCGTTCGACGGCATCGCGATATCGCGCGACGCGGACGTGAACCTGGGTGCCGTCGACGGTAATGACGCGCGCGCCGAGCGGGTGGCGGCGATGGGCGTCAGCGCGAACATGTTCGACGTACTCCGCGTTCGCCCGGCGCTCGGGCGTGCGTTTCGCCCGGGTGAGGATCGGGTGACGGCGGCGAAGGTGGCAATCCTGTCTCACACCCTGTGGCAGGAACAGTTTCATGGCGACGCATCAGTGATTGGCAAACGCATTCTAGTCGATGGCGTGTCGCGCGAGATCGTCGGCGTGATGCCGCGCGGCTTTGCGTACCCATTCCCGACCACACAACTCTGGATGCCGATCCCGTTGGATCGCGCGACGGCGAACGCGGGCAGCTTTAACTATCGTGGGATCGCTCGTTTGAAGAGTGGCGTGACCTTGGCGGCCGCGCGCGCGGACCTCGAGCGTGTTCTCTCTCGGATTCTCGACGAATTCCCGAGCGGCATTCCCGCCGCGATGTGGGCGCAGGCGCACGTGCGACCCCTCGTGATTCCGCTTCGTGACTCGATCGTGGGCGACGTGTCGCGGTTGTTGTGGATTCTTCTCGGGAGCGTGTCGTTGGTGTTGGTGATCGCCTCCGCGAACGTGGCCAACCTCTTTCTCGTGCGCGGAGAGAGTCGGCAGCTCGAGCTTGCGGTGCGGAGCGCGCTGGGCTCGGGTCTCGCGGGCATCATCGCGCAAGCGTTGAGCGAGTCGATTGTGCTCGCGGCGGCGGGCGGCATGTTTGGCGTGTTGCTCGCGCTGCTCGGCGTCAAGCTGGTGACGACGTTTGGTGGTGGCCTCGGTGTGCCGCGGATCCAAGAAGTGAGCGTCGAAGGAAGCGTGCTCCTGTTTGCACTGGGTGTGAGCGGGTTCTGCGCGGTGTTCGTGAGTCTCGTTCCAGTGCTTCGCGCACGACGTGTCCCGATCGCCCTCGTGTTGCGCGAGGCAGGTCGCGGGTCGACGGCCGGTGGGCCGCGCCAATGGGCGCGCAGCACGCTCGTCGTGGCCCAGGTGGCGCTCGCGCTGGTGTTGGTCGCGGTTTCCGGTTTGCTCGCGCGCAGCTTCGCGCGATTGCGTGACGTACGGCCCGGCTTCGAACCGAGCGGGATCGTCATGGCGCGGATCGCGTTGCCGGAGAGAAACTATCCATCAGTCGCTTCGACGTTGAGCTTCTACGATCGCTTGCTGGAGCGTATGCGCGCGATACCAGGCGTGCGCGACGTGACGATCACAAACTGGGTTCCGCTTACCAGCGACCACAATGACACAGTGGTCAGCATCGAGGATCATCCGCTGCCGCCGAACGCGGTGCCGCGCGCGCACTTCATCCCCAGCGTCGATGCACAATTCTTCCACACGATGGGCATCCCGCTGCTCGCCGGGCGCACCTTCGGAGCGATCGATCCTGAGCGCCCACCGTTCGAGGTGATCGTCAGCCACGCGTTCGCCGAGCGATACTGGCCGGGCGCCAGTCCGCTGGGAAAACGCGTAAAGCCCGGCATCACGGGTCCGTGGTGGACGATCGTCGGCGAAGTCGGTGATGTGCACTTTGAGGCGCTCGACCGACCGGCCAATGATGCCCTCTACGTGCCCCTTGCTCAGTTTCAGGAAGGAAAGCTGTTCGCCGAGCATTTTGTCGCCGTACTTGTGCGCACCGATCGCGCGAACACAACGCCGTTCTCGGCGATTCGACAGGCGGTTCACGCGCTCGATCCGGCGCTCCCGACGTACGATGAGCATTCTCTCAACGACATCGTGAGAGCCGCGTCGGCACGCGCCCGCGTCACGCTGCTGTTGCTGGCGATCGCCAGCGGGCTCGCGTTGATCTTGGGGGCCGTCGGCATTTACGGGGTGATGGCCTACGGCGTAAGTCTCAGACAACGAGAGATCGGCGTACGGATCGCGCTCGGCGCGCGTCCGCTGGACGTGAGCCGAATGGTGTCGCGTCAGGGCGTGACGCTCGGTGCGATCGGTGTCGCGATCGGCATTCTGTGCGCGCTCAGCGTCACGCACGTGTTGCGCGGGTTGCTCTATGATGTGAGTCCGACCGATCCACTGATACTCGGGGCGACGTGTGTCGTTCTGTTGGTCGTGGCCTTCTTCGCGAGTTGGATTCCCGCGCGCCGAGCAGCGTCGGTTGATCCGTCGGAAGCATTGCGCGCGTGAGCGACGGTCCGCGTCACAAACGGGCATTCGGTTGGGGAGCCACAGAAGTCTCGGTGCACGTCGAGGCGCCTGCCCATTGCGGCCACGTTGTGGTGTCACCATCGTCTCGCGGGCACCTCACCCTCTGGAGGTTCCATGCGAGAGCTCACAAGCCGGATTCGTTCGAGACTTACCGTACTGGCCGCGGCCGCCGTCGCGGTCACCGGCACGGCGTGTACGGAAACAACGTCAACCGGGCCGCTGCCTCGACCGAGCGCGAGTTTCTCGGGTCAACCCTGGGGACCGGAGACGCCCCATTTCAACGACGAGCTCATTCTGCGGGCACCGGGCGGTGGCGGCGCTCAGGGACATGTGAAGTTTCGCCAACCCAACGACGATCAGCTCCGCATCAACCTCGACGTTACGGTTCGCGGCCTTGCCCCGAACACACACTATCAATTGCAGCGCGCCGTCGACACGAACGACGGAAACTGCACCAGCACCGCGTGGCTGACGCTCGGGAAGGGCACCGTACCACAGGACATTGTGACGGATGAAAACGGCAACGGAAGTGAGAGCCTCTTTAGAGTTCTAGCGACTCCGATCGGCACTCGATTCGACATTCATATGCAAATCGTTGTCGCCGGCACGACGACCGCGGTGTTGACCACGGGCTGCTACGAATTCACGGTGAGTCGGTAGCGGGCACGTCCTCGACTCGGGAACACCTGCTTGACGAAACCGCTCGCCGATCGATATCGTGTCGGCGGGCGCTCAGGGCGCCTCCCGTCCGCGGACAGGACTGAGTCCACCTGGTTGGCATAATCGACAACACGGTTCACACGAACCTCCTTCGCCCGACACGAGCGGACTCCGGGCACTCTCCAAGGAGGCTCGTCATGCCCGAACGTCGCCTGCCCGTCAAGCCGGACCTGGATCAGCTCAAGAACCAGGCGAAAGACCTGCTCCGTGCAATCCGCGCCGGAGATCAGTCGGCAATAGCCGAATTCGAGCAATATCATCCCAAGAAGATCGATCCGGCGAACGCCAAGCTCGCCGACGCGCAGCTCGTTCTCGCACGCAGCTACGAAGCGCCGAGTTGGACGAGATTGGTACAGTGCTGCCGGTTGATCGACGCAATCTGGCGCGACGACGTCGACACAGTACGGAATCTCGTCGTGAGCAACCCGCACCTGTTACACGAGAACGCGGGGATTCGGAACAACAACTGGGGGCCGCCGCTGTCGTACGCGGCAAACCTCGGGCGCGATCGCATCATCACGATGCTGCACGAGCTTGGCGCGACCGACCTCATCACGGCACTCGGACGGGCGACCCTCCAAAGCAAAATCGATACTGCCCGAATGCTGCACGCAATGCTCGGTGCCCCAAAACCGCCGGCGGGTTCGCTCGGCGGGCCGGCCTACACGCTCAGCGCCGCTGGGACCGCGCTCATGTTCGAGTTGGGTGCCAGCGTCTATGATGAAAATAGAAAGCCCATCGCGCCGGCGGACGTCGTGCTCGAGACCGACAGCCGCAAGCCATCGGAAAAGCATGCGATTCTCGAGATGTACGTTGCGCACGGCCTTATGCTGCCCGACACGCCGACCATGGCGCTGCATCGCGGGCGCATCGATTTGCTCGAGGAACACTTGCGACGCGATCCCAATTTGTTGCGACGACGATTCACGCATGAGGAGATCTATCCGCCGGAGATCGGATGCCATGAGGATCCGCATTCGACGCAAGGCACGCCGCTGGCCGGAACAACGTTGCTCCACATGTGTGCGGACTACGACGAGCTGGAGATCGCGAAGTGGTTGATCGCGCACGGAATGGATGTGAACGAGAAGGCCAGCGTCGACGCCGATGGCTTCGGCGGACACACCGCGTTGTTCGCGACCGTCGTCTCGCAGCCGAACTTCTGGATGAACTACCAGGCGCGGCCGCAGGTCGCACCGTTCACGCAACTCCTGCTGGACCACGGAGCCGATCCAAACGTCCGCGCCTCGCTGCGAAAACAGCTACATCCCGGGTATGGACCGGAGCCGAGACGCGAATATCGCGATGTGACGCCGCTATCATGGGGCGAGCGGTTCGAGCGAAAGGTTTTCGTGAGCGAGCCTGCCATGCGTCTCATCGCCGAACGCGGAGGGCACAGCTAATATCCGCATCGACGAGCAACAATGGAGACTGATGAGCAACGGAAATCGGAGAACCTTCGTCGTCGCATTAATCCTTGCCGCGGCATTCGGGCGCGACGTACTCGCGCAGACGACAATCACGCTGCTCGACTACCACACGACGGTACCGAGCGGTTGGGTCGCTCGCGCACCGTCGTCGTCGTCGCGCTTGGCGCAGTTCGTCCTGTCTGGGTCGGATTCGACGAACAATGCGGAGGTCGTCGTATTCTTTTTTGGAAAGACTCAGGGAGGCAATGTTGAAGCGAACCTGGCCCGTTGGCGCGGTCAGTTCTCGACCACCGACGGCTCGCCGGTTCCCGAACGCGTGGCCAGGGACTCTTCGGGCACGTTCCCGATCACCATCGCCGAGTTTCGCGGCACCTATCGCCGAGGCATAGGCGCGGGAGCGTCTGATTCGGTGCGAGCGGGACAGGCGCTAGTTGCCGCTATTGCCGAGACACCGCGAGGAACACTCTTCATTCAGCTGTTCGGTGCGGCGGGCCGCGTCACGAGTGAGCGCGAGTCGTTCGTTCAGTTCGTCAAGGGACTTCGGTAACCGAAGACGCAGTCATCGGGATCGTGGTTGGCACGGCGGTCTTCCGATCAGTTCACTCGTACTCTATTCTCTGTTCGTGTATTCGGCGGCCAGCGCCGCCCGCGTCCACCAACTCCTCACGATTCGTTGACCGGAGAAACCATGTCCTCGATGCGCGTTTTCATGGCAGGTTGCGCTGCCGTCGGAGCCCTGACCGCGTGCCACCGCCAACCCGCTGTCGACGAACACATGTCGCACATGTCGGCCGCTGATCGCGCCGCCCCGGTGATGGCCAACGCGGGCGGACAGGGAAACACCGCCCTTCCACCGAGCAACGTTCACGCGCCGGCGCGAATCGCGGCAAGTCCGCGACACGCCGAATGGGTGAAAGTCGCCTGGGAGCCGGGCTCTAAGGATTCTCTCATGGCGTGGATCGTCTATCCCTCGACGTCGAACGCGAAGACGCCCGTCGTCGTCGTCGTGCACGAGATCTTCGGACTGTCAACATGGGTGCGGGGCGTGGCCGATCAAGTCGCGGCTGAAGGATTCATCGCGATCGCCCCCGATCTCGAGTCGCGCGTACGAGGTGGCCCGAGCACTGAAGAGCTGTCCAGCGATTCGGCGCGGAAGCTGATCGCCGGGGTGAACGCCGCCGAGCGTAATCGCGGCATCGATGCGGTCGCGAAGTATGCGATGTCGCAGCCGTCCGCGGCGCCGCGCTACGCCGTGATCGGCTATTGCTGGGGGGGGCAGACCGTGTGGATGCACGCCGTCAATGGCGGCGTGGCCGGCTTCGCCGGCGGTGTGGCTTACTACGGCCTTCCATATATGAATGGGGCGGTCCCGGTCGGCGACTCGCTCATGAAAATCAAAACGCCGGTGATGCTGCTCAATGGCTCGAAGGACGCGCGAATCGCGTCTGCCATGCCGGCGGTCGATTCCGCGATGAAAGCGCTTGGCAAGAACTATGTCGGCAAGAACTATGAAGGGGCGGTCCATGGATTCCTTCGCGCACAGGACGATCCCAAGCCGACACGCGACGAAGCCGAGGAGCAGGCGAATCTCTCGGCGACGAAGGACGGCTGGCCGCGCACCGTTGAGTTCTTGAAAAAGAATCTTGGCGTGAAGTAACGATCAGACGTCTGCCTGATTGCGCATGTGATCCGCGAGCCCATGGAATTGTTCGCGGAGATGAGCGCGCAGCTCGTCGGGTATGTCATGCTCGGCGAGCGCGCGGTCCATGCACCACAACCATTCGTCACGCTCGCGCGTGCCAATCGCGAAGGGCAGGTGTCGAGCGCGCAATCGCGGGTGCCCGTACCGTTCAACGTAAATCGGTGGTCCGCCGGTCCATCCGGTGAGATAGAGGTACAGCTTTTCGCGCGCGGCCTTGAGACTCTTGGCATGGAGTGCACGGATCGTCGCCGCTTCGGGCGCGCTGTCGATGAGATCGTAGAAGCGGTCGACGAGGCGCCGGATGCCGGCGTCGCCGCCGAGGAGCGCGAACGGAGTTGAGGATGCGGAGGACATTTCGAAACGTAATTCGAGCCCGGCGCTGAGACGGCGATACTCGAGAGGAGACAACATGCCCAAGGTCACTACCAAATCTCGACTCGCCGCGGTGAATGGTACCGAGCCATCCACGAAGCAGCTCAACGCATTCATTGCCAAGTTCGATGCCACGAACGCCAAGCTCATTCGTTCGTCGCGGGCCGCGCTTCGGAAGCGGCTTCCAACGGCGAACGAGCTCGTTTACGACAATTACAACTTTCTCGCCATCGGATTTTGCAGTACGGAGCGCGCGTCGGACTGCATCGTCTCGTTGGCTGCCGGCGCGAATGGCGTATCGCTGTCATTCTACTACGGTGCGACGCTCCCCGATCGCGACGGCATTCTGCTCGGCAGTGGGAACCAGAACCGTTTTGTCCGCCTCGAGAGCGCGGCGACGTTGAGGCGACCGGCGGTTGAGGCATTGCTACGCGCGGCGATTGCTCAGGCAAAGGCGCCACTGCCGAAAAGCGGGAAGGGCAGGTTGATCATCAAATCGGTATCGGCCAAGCAGCGCCCGCGACGCGTGGGCTCTGCGAGCGCGAGCCGCACGAATGATCAGCGCATTGAATCAGGCGGCGCGAAAACCTCGACCGCGAACGTGAAGGTTCGCTCTTCGCCCGGCTGAAGCGCGCCCACGCCGACGACCTGACGAGTGACTTCTTCGCCGCGGTCGTTTCGGATCGAGACCATCACGGAATACTCCCACGCTTCGCCGGCTTCCGGATGGCGAATCGCGCCCTCGATCTTCAGCGGAGAAAACGTTGGTACGGCGCGAGCCGCGGCACTCGAATCGAAGCGCAAGTATTTCCGGCACGCCGGACACACACTCGCACTTTCCAGAATGACCGCTCGGCAGTGCGGGCACTTTCTCGTAGTGCCCGCCGCCGACTGCCGAGCCGTGCTCACGAGGCTTGGCTAGTCCCCAACGTGAGCGACGACTTGATCGGATGCTCGTCGTTCCATCCGAACTCCGCGCGGCCTCGCATTCTCGATCCGGCGGCAACGGTCAGTGTGCCGGCCTTGAGATCGCCGTTCAGCACGCCCGACTCGAGTAGCTCGACGCGCGCCGCACTGTCGATGTTTCCTTCGACTTCGCCGCCGATGATGACCGAGTTCGCGCGGACGCTGCCGGTGAGCTTCGCCCCGGTATCGATCGTGAGATCGCCTTGAATGTTGACGTCTCCCTTGAATCGACCAGCCAGACGCACGTGCCCCGCGCCATCGATCTTCCCCTCGATCGTGATGTCGGACGCGATAATGGACTCGCGAGTCTCGCGGGCCGGTGCGCGTCGGATCGTGTCCTGGCTGAAGCTGACTTCACGCGGTGGATCAATTTCTCTCTTGAGGGCTGGTTCAGGCGGCATCGGAGCTGCTTCCTTTTTGGGTGAGGTTGATTCCTTCCAGATCGCCATGTCGATTTTCCTGTCGGGGTGCGGTACGTAATACTGCAGTGTACACGCTCACGCTGTCAGATACGTCACTAAAGCTGAGCTCACCTCGCTGCCGCTCAGTACGTCGCGGTGCCCGCGTGAAACGTTCGCCAGCTATGCCAGAATTCCTGCGACGCGAATAACGGCGTCAACGTCCCGGATGAGCCCCGCCCGGTCAGGGCGTAACTTCGCGTCGAAGCGACGAGGGAGTCGCCGTGCAGCACGAACGAAGTCCCGGGGTCGGGTCGCTCGAATGCGAAGAAGCTGACGGTGTCCGATGCGAGGGCAAGAACGATCGGCTTGCCACCGAGCTCGTCGTTGACGACGCGCTCCCGCTTGAGACGATTCCAGTCGTAGGCTTTGCTTTGACCATTGAGCGTGAGCCCGACCACCCAGGCCTTGTCGTGCCACGAGACCGTGTCGGTGCCGGTGAGTGATTTCCGACTCGCGCCGGTCTCGTAATCGAACCCCTTTGAGTACTGGTCGCTGAGCGCGGAGTCGGGCTGCATGATCAGGCTCTTGGGGTGAAGCGACAACCACTGTGCGAGCGTGACCTGAAGGCTTGGGAGCTCGGCGAGGGCCCTTCCTTTTCGCGATCCGGCGACCGCTTCGCCCGTCGCCTGGCGCCACCAGCTGCCGGTCGACTTATCCTCGAACATGGCGTTGAAGTGATCCATGCCGACCAGCCGGAAGGTCTCGAGCCGGCCGTCCACGGCCGGAGAGAACACCCGGCCCGTTCTGCAGACGGTGCAAAAGCTCACCATGATCGGCGTGCCACCGACAACGTCTCGCACTTGGTGGTGATAGCCGATGAACCGCACCGGGTAGGCGCGCGCGTCGTCATTGATGTCGACGCCGACAACGAGGCGGCTCGGCTCGACCGTGTTCTGCTCAAGCGGCAGCATGGCAAGCGAAGCCGGCTGGAGGAACATGTGATCGGCCGACATCTTGAAATTGGCTGCGTATGCGACGACACCGGCCACGAGGAGCGCTGTTGGGACGAATGCCCTTCGCCAACCGGGTGCGCGCCAGGCGGGCGCGATGCCCGCGATGAGCATTGCGCCCGCAATGCCGCGGAAGAGCCACCGCCAGGTGTAGAGGAAATACGCGCCATCGATGCTCCTCACGCGCTGGCTGAACGGCAGCGGCATGATGAAGTACACGTTCGCGGCCTCGAACAACACCAACAGGGCAATGCCGATGTAGAACAGTTTTCTCATCGCGGTCGCATAGACGACGGTGGGAGCAGCGTACGGTAGCCGTCACCGGGCTCCGGTGAGCGGCGCGGGTTACGAAATCGGGCGTGACGCGGTCAATAATAACCCCGGGACGGCTCCCGAACAGATCCCGTGACCGACTCACGGGCCGAATCGCCCGCACATGAGCGGCTCAGTGATCACCCCGAGACAAAGCGACCGTTCCCGGGTCGTGGAACGCATGCGTTCTGCAAGTAATATTAGAACGCTCTAATCTGCGTCCAGGGAACCGGTGGTCGGTGTCACGCCGTATTGCGCATCTGGAGACGATGCGTCATCTACTGGAACCGATTCTTCCCGCCTCCAATTCGCTCGTTTGGACGCGAAGGTCGCGAGACCCGCGAGATGAGAAGCAATTGACAGAGGTCCTCCCATGCTGAGCCGGCGCGACCGCCCAGGCGCTTCCGCGGATGAGGTAATTCGCGGGAGGGTGTTGGTGGTGGAGGACGATCCACAAAACGCACGCCTGCTGACGCGGTTGCTGACGTCCGATGGGTTCGCCGTCGACGTGGTCGGTGACGGTACAGCGGCGTTGGTGGCGGTGGCCCAGCGCCCGCCGGACGTCATTCTGCTCGATTGGATGTTGCCCAAATTGACCGGCATCGAGGTCTGCCAGCGCCTCAAGCGCGATCGGACGACGCGGCTCATTCCCGTCGTGCTTCTGACCGCGCTCGATGCGCGTGAGAACCGGCTGGCCGGTATCAATGCCGGCGCCGACGACTTCCTCACGAAACCCTATAATGCGGAAGAGCTGCGGGCCCGCGTTCAATCATTGGTCCGACTCAAGCGCTACACCGACGAGTTGGACTTCGCGGAATCGGTCATCACGAGCCTTGCCTTGACGGTTGAAGCTCGCGATGCGACGACCGACGGTCATTGCCAGCGGCTCGCCCACTACGCAACCGCACTCGGTGTAGCTGTCGGCATGGGCGAGGACGAGGTTGCGTCGCTCGAGCGGGGCGGCTACCTGCACGACGTCGGGAAAATCGGAATCCCCGATACCATTTTGCTCAAACCCGGCCAGCTGACCCGTGAGGAGTACATGCTCATGCAGCAGCATACTGTCATCGGCGAACGGCTGTGCGGCAACCTACGAAGCCTTGCCCCTGTGCGGCCGATTGTACGGCATCACCACGAGCGGCTCAATGGAAGCGGGTACCCCGACGGTCTTCGCGGCGACGCCATTCCGCTCTCCGCGCAGATCGTTGGGATCGTCGACGCATTCGACGCGATCACGATGTCGCGCCCGTATCGCGCGCCGCGGTCGCGAGAACAGGCGTTCGACGAGCTCGTGGCCGACGGTCAGTCGGGCCTCTTCGACCGAGAGCTGGTGTCGGAATTCCTGCGGCTGGCGCAGCGACCCACGCTTGGCATGCCTCGCGTTGCTTCATGAGCGTTCTTTCAATTCGATCTCCGTCGTGAGCGCGCCGATGTTCGCGCAGGCAATCAACGTCCGAACGCACGGCCCGAATGCGCCGCCGGCCGTGCATGTCTCGGGCACGCCGGCACTTCTGATTCTGGTCGGTATCGTCGTGGCGATCGTCGCGGGGGTCGTTCGAATCCTCGTTCTCCGACGCCAGGCCGAAAAGGCTCGACATGACCGCGAGGCTGCGGAAATGCAACTGCGCACGCTGTTCGCGGCGATGGACGACGACGTGTTCGTGCTCGGTCGCGACGGGCGCTATGTGGAAATGCCGCAAACGCGACCGCGGTCAGTGCGAAGCCCCTCGGCCGAACTCCGTGCCGCGACGGTGCGCGCCATCGAGACGCGTGCGACGCTCACCACCGAGTATCGGGAATCGTCGCCCGACGGAGACCTCTGGTTTTCAGCGACCGTCTCGCCGCTCGATGACCAATCGGCGCTCTGGGTCGCGCGCGATGTGACGGAGCAAAAGCGAGCGCGCGACGTCTTGGCCCAGAGCGAAGCGCGATACCGGCTGTTGTTCGAGCACAATCCCAGCCCGATGTGGGTGTACGACTACGACACGACGGCGATTGTCGACGTGAACGACGCGGCGATCGAACAGTACGGCTACTCCCGCGCCGAATTCGCCACCATGACACTCCGCGAGTTGCGCGCACCGGAAGATCAGAGTCGCCTCGAGCAGATTCTGAAGACACTGCGCAGAACCGAAGAAAGCGTGCACTTGGCTCGTCATTTGAAAAAGGATGGAACGCCGATCGACGTCGACGTCCGCGGTCGTCCGCTCGCCGTTCCGGGGCGATCGCTTCGACTCGTCGTCGTGACAGATGTGACGGCGCGTCTGGCGACCGCGCGCGCCGCGCAGCAAGCCGAAGAGCGCGCGAGGGCCACGAGCGAGATGCTCCAGTCGTTGATCGACACGGCGCCGCAAGCGATGGTGGTACTCGACGACACGTGGCGAATCACCCGGTGGAGCCGCGGCGCCGAGACGCTCTTTGGATGGAGCGCGGCCGAGGTGATTGGCCGTTCCGCTCCGTACGTGCCCGACGATTACCTCGAGGACGTCCGCGCGCGCCAAGCGCATGCCGATCAAGGCTACTTCGGCAAACCGCGCGAAGTCGTTCGGCTGTCGAAAGACGGCCGGCGCGTGCCCGTACTCATCGCCACGGCG